>CALLDL010000176.1 GCA_937998305.1 uncultured Desulfobacterales bacterium
TTTTCTATCATATTGCCTTCGCATATGGGATACGCATTTATTCCTGGTGAGGTTGCTCAACTGATAAATGAAAAAGGCGATCGTTTTGAATTAAAAATTTCGTTGGAAACACGGGATAAAAACAATCGCGCCTATTCCAAACCCTATATATTTAATGAAGAACTAAAGGTTGTTTCAAGGTAAGTGTGGTTTGGCTTCCAGGATGACTGAAAGTATGCAGAGGTATTCGCTAGTCTATAAATTTAATTACAACCAGGGTGATATCATCTTGCGGCGAGTTGTTCTGCCGAAAGGTGGCAAGTCGATCTGTTACGGTCTGTAAAATATCCCGGGCAGAAGATTTTTGATTCTGACGAATGATTTCCTTCACCCTTTCTTTACCAAATTTTTCATCTGCGTTATTTACAGTTTCCCATATGCCATCAGTTCCGATAAGCATAATCTGTCCGCTTTCCCATTTAGAATGATAATCCTGAAATGACCATTGGTCATCGACGCCAATGGCGGTCCCTTTTCCTTTAAGTTCCTCGAATGAATCGGCTGAAGCGTTATAGACGATAGCCGGATCATGCCCCGCTCTAACCCATTGCAGCTCTTTTGTGGGCGGATCAATCAGCATGAAAAAAAGGGTCATAAAACTCCCGCTTTCAGAAGTGTCAAGACACAACATACGGTTTACATCGTTAATCATTTGGGAAAGGCCACCGGGCTGTGATGCTCTGCAGCGTAATAAGGCCCGGGCAGTGGTCATTAAAAGGGCAGCTGCAATTCCATGTCCGACTACATCCCCAACGGCGATACCGATTCGGCCATTGCCAAGTTCGTTAAAGCTAAGAAAATCAAAATAATCGCCCCCGGTTTCATCACAGTAAATGCATTTACCGGCAATATCCAGCCCTTCAATACTAAGAATTTCCTGAGGAAGGAAATTCTGTTGGACTTCCATTGCTAAATCCAATGCTTCCTTCAACCGCATGCGATCCTCGAGCTGTTGCGTCATGGCATTAAAGCTGCGAGTCAATTCTCCAACTTCATCTTGCGTTTTTACAGGCAGGGTTTCACCAAAATCACCTCCGGCAATTCGTTTGGCGGCCTGGGTAACTTCTTGAATCGAAAAAGCGGTGCGCCCGGTCACAAACCTTATCAGAAATAATATCGAAGCAATAAAAGCGGCACCCATAATAATATAATAGGATCGCAGGCTGGCTATGGAAGCTAAAATTTCCTTGCCGGGCGCGATCATGACCAGATTCCATGGTGCTTCTCGAAGTTTGTAGAAGCCGCCGACCTCTGAAGGAATTTGCCCCTTACCCAGAAAAGTTCCATACGACATGGACATAATACCGAAAAGTGTTCTGCGCTCCAAGGGATCATTATTGTCAGCCAACCTGCGGCGCTTATCCTTTAGGGTACTCGTGAGTATTCTCCCGGAGTTGTCCACCAAAAAGGCCTTGCTGCTTTCCCACCAGCCCGCCGCAACAATATTTTCAATTAAATAGTCAAACCTGAGCACAACTTCCAGCCGGCCGATGGTTTGACCCTTTTCGTCCGCCAACTTTGAAATAAGTGACACCGTTTGGTTTTTTTCAAGCGTGTCATAATGTGGTGGCGTAATATCTGCTATGCGAGGGCCATGAAAGTCCATCATTTCTCGACTTTTTTCCGACATGTTAGTGGGTTGGCCCGGCTTCATGTGGGAAGATTTTTGGCCCGGCATATTGGAGCCCGCAGAGTCGTGTTCCAAAATCAAATTAACGCGAACAACCCCCTCTAACTTTTCCAGCTGTTGGATAATCCACTCGTGTTTGAGGTGATGCTCCGAGCTTTGCCTGGCTTGATGAAACATTCGAATCCATTCCATAATACGGCTCAGCTTCATATCCACACCGTGCGCTGCTCTCTGAAGCTTGAGGATGGCAGCCTCTCTCCACTCTCCAACCAGGCTGTTTCTGGCATACGAATACCCCATCACTCCCATGCCGATTAAAAGCAGGAACACGGGCAGAAGCATAAAAATGGTAAGGCGCTGTTGAATGCTTTTGGGCCGAAACATAATCATTTCTTCCGGGGCCGAGGTTCTTTGGGCAGTTTATACCCTTTCCATAGCCCATAGATTGCCGGCACTACGATTAGTGTTAGAATGGTTGCACTGACCATACCGCCAACCATGGGTGCGGCGATGCGTTTCATTACCTGAGACCCGGTACCATGGCTCCACATTATCGGCATAAGGCCGGCCATTATGGCCACTACCGTCATCATCTTGGGCCGCACACGAAGGGCGGCACCTTCTTCGATTACCGCTTTAAGGTGACTACGGTTAAATTTGTCTCCATATTTGACTTTAAATTCCTGATAAGAAATATCCAGATAGATCAACATCACCACTCCGGTTTCTGCCGCAACACCGGCTAAAGCAATGAAACCGACTCCCACCGCGACACTCATGTTGTAACCAAGAATGTAGATGAGCCAAAAACCACCGGTGAGCGAAAAGGGTACCGACAGCATCACAATTAAGCATTCAGTGATGTTTTTAAAATTGAAATACAGCAACAGGAAAATGATGA
>CALLDL010000177.1 GCA_937998305.1 uncultured Desulfobacterales bacterium
GGCGATATTGACGCCATCACCATATATCCGGTCACCTTCTTGAATGACATCTCCAAGGTTGATGCCAATACGGAACTGCATCTTCCTATTTTCGGGCAGTTCGGTATTTCGGGCACTGATCTCTTTTTGAACTGCCACAGCACATTGCACTGCATCGACCACACTGGCAAACTCAGCAAGCAAATTGTCGCCCGGAGAATCCACCACTTTTCCGCTATGCTGCTGGATAAGGGTGGTCATCACCTCCCGGTATGCCGTTATTGTTCGCACAGTGGCTTCTTCATCTTCACCCATGAGACGGCTGTAACCTTCGACATCCGCACTGAGGATAGCGGTGAGCTTACGTTTAAAGTCTCGTGTGGTCATGAGAACACCTCCCTAATGGTTTAGAGGCATAGGAACTGGTTGGTGGCGTAAGGAAAAGAGCTTGAACTCAGAGAATAATTTTCGAAGGAAATAAGCTTTAAATCCGTGGGTGCAGGAGATTCAGGTGAGCTAATATTGATTTATAATACAATAAGATATGAAGGGTCAATATTTTTATTTAAATCACAGAAGGTTAATACATTCAGATATATGACAAAATAACTGATTGGGAGTTTGATTGAACCTGAAGATGATTTTGTTCAAAATACCGATTCCTGTTATCTATAAAAGATTATAAGATTCTTAGATAGTTGAGATATTCATTCGTTATCTCAGGTCTGGCATTCGTTGTGATACATTGAGAATACCTTAAAAAAATCGGACTTGTCAAAACTTGTGTTTACTTGCCAAAATCCAACCTGAAACCGAGTCTCGTTCAGTACATATATCCTATTTCTTACAAAATTGCAAAAAAGACAAACTGTCGAAAAAGTCCAACTCTGGCCTTTTTTCAAATTTCGAATGTTGTAAAATCAGATAGTTATAAACCCTAAAATGATGCTTTTAGTGTTTTTCGACAGTCTCAGCAGTTATCGGTAACGCCCCGCGTCAGGTGTACGGGTACCGCGTCGCCTGCATGGGCTTGTTCGCGGCTCTATTTGAATCGATCATCCGATTTCCGGCTTGAGACGGTTTTCTTGGCTTTCCCAAGCCAGCCTGTCAGTGCTTTCACTTGAGCATCGAATTCAGGGACATAAGGCTTGATGTCCAAAAGCGGGGTGCCGTCGAGAATGTCAACGGCCTGGATGTGCAGCACGCCGTCTTCGATCTTGTCCAGCTGAACAACGGAAAGCCCGATTGGATTCGGACGCTTAGGCGCACGGGTGGCAAATAGTCCCCGCATCTCCGAATCCATGAAAGGCACAACGTGGAGGTTGAATCCGTGGCTGCGGTGGAAGTGGTATAGCAGGATGATGTGTGAGAAGCCGTCGAGATCCTTAAGCCCTCGGTGGAAATCCTCGAACACCTCAACAGTACCCTTAACGCCGGCGGCTCCCGCCGGCTGGATCGGCATGCCTTCTGGTTCCATAAATGGGGAGTGGATGATCCCGATTGGTGCGAATTCGATCTTCATTATTCACTATTCTCAAATCATCTTCGTCAGGTCATAGGTTATTATATTTATATATTTCTCACTTGGCTAAAGCGTTCATAAGACACTCCAAATGTTTCTGCCACTTTGTAACTTTCTCGTTTTCATTTATCTTGTTCAATAAGTCCAGCCTTTCATCCATTCCCATATCTCGCATCTCAGGGAAGGTGCAGTCTTCTCGTTTACCCTTGTAAGGGCAGTCTTTAAACACGTTTAATAGTTTGTCATCAAGATCTTTAGTGGTCATCAGAAACAGAGTTTCCCAGTTGGTGATTCCTTGCCAAAACAAAAAACCGAAGTCAGTTCGTGCTGATTACATATATCATAAGAATGAAAAAGGCAAACCCCTGAAAAAAGGATTTGCCCTATTTAAAAACGATATCACAACCTTTGAGCTTGCTTTCAGAATGCAAATAAACAGCAGATATAATAATCCTTATAGTCTCATTTACCTGAGTATAAATCTCTGAACCTGTTATATTGCTCCCTGCTTACTATTAAATTGTCTGGAGATAGGTAATCTCTGATCACCTTTTGTATATATAGAGTGAATTTATTTTGATCATAATAAGCACCTAATTGTTGGCACTCACCAATATCGTTATGGTAAAAACTTTGGGATTCATCGCCTTTTGGATCAATCACTCCCAATACTAAAGGACCAGCTATATGAAACTGTGAGCTTACGCCTCCAGGACCATAGTATCCTCGAAGTGAAAAGCTAAATCTTAATTCTTTTGCAGAGATTTTCTTCTCTACCCAAAATCCTATTGATTCTAACTCAGATCTAATGCTTTCTAAAACCTCTTCTATAGATTCTAAATTTGTTTCGTAGTTCTGTTGTTCTTTTTTCGCCATGAGTTTAGCCTCTTCCTCAGTGAGTATAAACTCTCTATTGACATTAACGACACGGTCTATTTCTTTCCAAAAATCTTGACTCATATGCTTACCTCACTTCACATAGTATGTATAACATTCAGGATCAACTGCACAATAAGCCAACAAATAAAATTCCTTTTACTAAAAATGCTGTCAGCTTTTTATGACAGACTGAATCCTGACAAATAACTTGCTAAAACAACAACTAGAAGTTAGTTCGTACTGATTACATATATCATAAAAATGAAATAGGCAAACCCCCGAAAATGGATCTGCCCTTTTTGAAAGTAGATATCACAAAAAATTTTGAGCTTCAAATAATCTCACATTCTTTATCACACTGAATCGCTATACCTTCTGATGTTGAACGCACCATGGTTCCAGTACATTCCATCAACCTCTTCAC
>CALLDL010000178.1 GCA_937998305.1 uncultured Desulfobacterales bacterium
ACTGTTTAAATTTATATTCCCCTCTCAAATTTATTTTTTCCCATCAAAATCTCTTGTGAAGAATACCATATTACAAGCAAATCGAAAAATCAACATATAATATTAAATTTTTATAATGATTCCAAAAAGTTATATTTTTATATATATATCTATATGAGAATTGATGCTTTTTCTTATGAAAATTATTTCTACAGTAGTTTGGAAAAGCAACTGAAATAATAATTTTATTTTTAATTAGTGTCCATCCACGGACATAACTTATTGAAAGTAATAAAAAAAGCGCATTTTGAGGTGGACATTTTCTTGATGATATAGTAATAAGGAATTTGCCAAGACCTTAAAATTATTATCAAAAAGAAGAATGGAGCCACTACAAAATGCGCAAAAAGAGCAAAAAACAGATGCCGTTGATGCCGCCCGAAATTGATCATCCCCAAGCTCAAGAGCTGAGGGCCATAAGCCGCATTCTCGACAGCAATCCTATCATCTACGATTTGGTGATGCAAGATCTTTGCCCTGAAAGGATAAAATCCAACACCGGTGCCAAAGGCATGACCGCCGAACAGGTGATTCGTGCCGCCATCGTCAAGCAGATGTTTGAGTTCAGCTATAAGGATCTTGCCTTTCATCTGGTGGACTCGGTGAGTTTGAAAAGATTTTGTCATATCGGTATTGGTGATAAAGGGTTCAAAAAGTCGGTACTTTGTAAAAACATCAAGGCGATTTCGCCTCAAAGCTGGGAAGCGGTCAATCAATGCCTTGTGCACTATGCCAAAGACAACGGCATTGAAAAGGGCCGCCAGGTCCGCATCGATTCTACGGTGGTTGAGTCCAATATCCATGCGCCTTCGGATTCGACGCTGTTATGGGATTCGGTCAGGGTATTGGCACGCATATTGGCCAAAACCAAAGATCTGTTTCCCCGCTGCGGTATTGTTTTTCAAAATCATACGCGTCGGGCCAAGCGGCGCATGCTGAGTATCCAGTACGCTAAGAATAAAAAACAGCGCAAACAGCATTATCTCGATTTGCTCAAGGTTACCCGCGATACCGTTGGCTATGCTCAAAATTGTATTGATATTCTACATCACCATCATGATGCTGTGGCCATGGCCGTGTCCAAGGATCTCAAAGGCACCGTAGCTTTAACACTTCGTGTTATTGACCAGACCGAAAAAAGAGTCCTTCATGGCCTGTCGGTGCCGGCGGCGCAAAAAGTCGTATCGATCTTTGAGCCGCACACCGACGTCATCGTTAAGGACCGTCGGGACACCTTCTACGGCCATAAAGTATGTCTAACCGGTGGTCGATCGAATCTGATTACCGATTGCGTCATTGAAAACGGCAATCCTGCCGACAGTCAATTGGTAGAAAAAATGCTCAACCGACACAATGAAATCTATGGACAATACCCGCTCAAGGTGGCCTTTGACGGTGGTTTTGCCTCAAAGGATAATCTTAAAAGCGCCAAGGCCATGAAAATCAAAGATGTTTGCTTTTCCAAAAAGCGTGGTCTTCAAGTTGAAGACATGTGTCGCAGCCAGTGGGTTTATAACCGGCTGAGACGCTTTCGTGCTGGAATCGAATCCGGCATATCGTGGATCAAAAGATGTTTTGGCTTTGCCCGGTGCACCTGGAAAGGTCTGCGTTCTTTTAAAAGTTACGTCTGGGCATCGATTGTATCAGCTAACTTGTTAGTCATCGCACGAAAACAAATAGCATAATAGTAGTAAAAAAATACTATGGTTCAAACACATTAGCAGAAGTGTTTCCAAAAACATTCCTTAATGGGAGATTTTTCATTAAGGAGACAAAAATGATTGGCAGATTAAATTCATCTGCCCACTGTCCAATTCTTTGAATATTTCATAAGTCGAAATTTGCCGATTTATGGACGGACACTAGTTAATGAACAGGGATTTGGTTTGACTGGACGATTGCACTCTCGCAGGTCTTATTCAAGCATTTCAATTTTTACATTAGATTAGCTTTAAGCCACCCAGTGACATATTGGAGACTGTAGAAAAAGTCCGAAAATGGTGATTTGAAAAATTTTATATCTAATTAAATCTATAACTTATAAGCAACAGACTTACCGGTTTCGAGTTTTCCGACAGTTTCCCAACTTTAACAACTAATATCTTGAATAAAACGTCTTATGAAATTATCTCAACCTGGTACCGCCTCTCGGTTACTATTGGGCGGGTGGTTCATATGCAGAAAAGAGGATAACTGGCGAAGCTCCTCAACATGTTTGCGAAATTTTCGATTAAATTCCGTTTTTACCTTTACCCAAATCAAATATCCGTTTCGCCTGGAACATTCTTCCAATGTACTGGGGTTCCTCCAATTTCAAGCCTTTCAGCAATATAGCAATCTGTTTAAGCTGGCCTTTCAATTTGTTGATCTCCTGCTTGGTTTGTTCAGTCTGACTGGGAGAGATTTCTCCTAAGGCAGCTTTTGCAAAGAAATGCGGAAGCTTATTTTCAAGTCGCATTTCCTTCTCTTTCATTTCTTTATACCTAACTTCATTTGAAATCTGGATTTCTCTAATATTCGCAAGTTTTTCCTCACATATTGAAATCTCGGCTTTAATTTGTTCCTCGTTCATAATTTTCTTCCTTGATACCTAAACATCTCTGTTAAAATAATGTGTGATCTGTTAGATAGAGAAGGGAGCCGCCTTTTTTTATTTAATATTCTTCAATACATTAACTTGAATTCTCAATCTGTAATAAAGGTATCTGATTATAACCTCTTTCGAGAGAATCAAATTATTTCATTATGGATAGGTTTGTTTAGAACACCTATATTGTCGGCAAAGGCGAACAACATACCCTGAAACTTGGGAGACATTTCATCAAATTTTATTCCTAAAGCAAGTGTTTGTTTTCCATTTACAGGAATCTTTTGAGTCCAGACAATATTCCCAGAAACTTTAAGCTTTAATGCCTCCATGCTCATGCTTAATTTGACTTTTGCATCTTTAGTGCTTTTGTGAAAAGAGACAATGCTGGAATGAACATCCATATCTTTTTCATTTAAGACAACGCATGTACCACCAATAGATATATCTTTTGAATATCCCTCAACAATTATCGGATAATTAAAGGAGGTTTTGGGATAAATTTCAAGGGACATATTTATTGGCAATTTATACCTTCCTCCTTTTTGCATTCTTTTGTACTGGTCTTCTTCGCTGACAGTTGATTCAAATTCGTAAAGTCCCTTTATAGCACTTTCAACATTAGGATATTTTTTACAAATCCGCCTTAAGCTCTTTTGGGAAATTGTGATCAGCTCTGCTTGGCCTTTCGATTCAATATAAGATTCAGATTTTTTTTTCTTATCAAAGGGTATAATTTTACCGAAGAAATGGTTTTTAGATAGCCTTAAATCCATTTTTTTAAAGATTGTTTCTTCATTTCC
>CALLDL010000179.1 GCA_937998305.1 uncultured Desulfobacterales bacterium
ATAGATAAGGGATTCAGAGATTTTCTGAGTCCCTTTTTTGTTGCCATATTTATCAATACCCAGCACTATACCCAGCAGCCAGGACATAAAAAGCCCCTCCGGTTGGAAAGGCTTAGGGTAGATTGCAGTTTATCCCTTCAACAGCTTCAGTCTCTGTTTCTCCGGCTCCAGAAACAGTTCCCGTATGTCACTGTATTGCTCAGTGCTTTGAAACTGCTCGTAAGTCAGCGAAAATAAATACTGCTCCAGGCGTTTCTTCGTGCCGGGATTCATGTCGCTATTCCGGATTGCCCTTCGGCCTCGCCTGACGTAATCCTGCAAGTCCTTTTCGGTAATAGAGTCCATCCCGTTATCCTTACCTTGCCACCATGCATTTAGATCAATAAAAAACCCCACCATTTCTGGCAGGGTTAATATGTCCACCGTACATCTTGGTATTTTAGGAATGGTTCACAACCTTCAATTGATAGCAGATCTTTACAGTTGGCGATGCCCTACATATGAAATGAAAAAACCCCATAAAACAGGGGGCAATGGATAGTTTTTTCTACTTGACACTGTCAGACATATCAGCAGCCATTATAGGTTTTGACATAAAAAAAGCAGGGCTGCAGAGGTATGATGTCTCTGCAGCCCTGTGTTTGAACTTAAGTTACTTGATTCCTATGTCGACGCTATAAACTTTACCGTCATCGAGGGTTACGTTTATCCTCCATGTACCTGAAGAAAGATTTTCAGTAGAGAGGTTATAAATGTAATGGCTATCCTCAATAACATAACGGAAAATATTGCTTGAATCAGGCACATTTGTAGTACCGTCAATGGGGTCTCCCGCTGGTTCACCACTGTTTAGTTGAACCAGTGAGATGTTAGCCTCGGCATTTGAGACAGCCCCCCCGCATCCGTCAGAGAGCAGGAACTTCACAGGGATCGTGCTTCCAAGTTTAAACGGTTTATCCAACGTCACGGGATTCGTAAATCCGTCAAATGAATAGACCACGCTATAGGACACGCTTTCGTTTGCCTCATTACCGGCGTTGTCGCTTGCGATAACGGTGTAGGTATAGCCCCCTACACCATTAGCGTTTCCACCTTCAAGTGTGGCATTTTTTGTACTAACACCGGAAATCGCGTCCGTTACTATATTATCAAGTGCCTCAGGAGGAGTACAGACCGGGTATTCTGCACCATCCGTAACACCGGTTATCGAGATTACGGGCGGCGTTTTATCAATATTGAAACTTACCGGTCCATGCATGGCCTCCTCGTTTCCGGCAAGGTCAACCGCATAGTAGTTAAGCGTGTGGACTCCTTCATCAATAACAGTGAAGCTTGCCGAATCGGCCGAAACTACGGTTTCGGCACCATCAAGAAAATAATGTATTTCACTAACCCCCGATTCTCCGTCGGCAGCAGTCAGTGAAACCGTGACGTCGGAGACGAACCAGTTGTTGTCACCTATGGCGCCGCCAAAGGTATGCGTTGTTGTAGGAGGCGTTGCATCCGACCCAATCGGAGTAATCCTTGCAAAAGGATCGTGTGCATCAGGGGAGGCTGCTCCAGGTATTTCGTACGGAGCATCGCAATATCCATCTGTATTGATGTCATAGCAGTCTTCTGCCGGTTCGTCATATTCGTCATAATGATTATACCTGAAAATGGCAAGGTATCCTCTTTCTACTGAACCAATATTATTATTGAAAAACTCATAAGGAATAATAACATCATCAAAGTCCGGGGCATCCCAAGTAATATCATTGTAGCTGGCAATAGTATTATCAAAAATATATCCTACTGCTCCAAAAGCATTGTAAAACAAATCAACCATATTACTGTAGAAAGAGACATTTTTGAGATGATGGAATCTCAGATAATTTATTTCATTGTGCGTAATAGAAACATCGTTTAAAAATGACAAAGCACATAAATCATCAATTATGTTTTCAGTAAGCCTAAAATTGCTGATATTATTTTCCCGCAGAAAATAGCTTACTGATATAAAAGCCTTATAAATATTGTTCGATTCAATATTTACATCACCAATCAAACTATGGACCCTGAGATATTTAATGTAAATGTTGTCTGTAACTGTCAAGCCAGAAATGGAATTATTGGGTGGGCGCCATGTGCCAGATATGTCTAATTGGGATATGTAGGCAAAGTTTTTTACGGTTATTTCTGAATGCTGGGTAGCATATATTCTAGTTGCAATGAACATGTTTCCATCGAGGGTTATCCCGTCGCTGTCTATTTGTATGGTCTCGGAGACATCGGCCGTCAACGTACAGGTCAAAGTGCCAGGGTCCCACGTTCCTATTAGTGACGAGCAGTCACCGCCGTCTAGGGCGTTAATGTAATACGTCGAGGGCTCGTCTTGGATGATAACCTTGCTGTAGACCGCGCTATCATATGAAAACGTATAACTCCCCAGGGCGTCTGTTTCGATTTGCGTAAGATTGTGATAATCGTCCAAGTACATATAATACATGGTATTGGGAAGAAGGCCCCCGACTGTCAAGTCAGTGACAAGGCCAACCGAATCTGTCTCTAATGAGATATCTATCATATTGGAAAGTGACGCCATGAGCAAAACTACCTGCTCGGTACTGTCCAGCGTCACATTGAGGTAATCGCTCTCCGTTATCTCAAAGTGGGTTCCCTCACCGCTAATCACGCCCGGAAGCTGGAAATCGTCGAACAGCAGCGGTTCCTCCGCAAAAACCGGTGAAACTGTTAATGAAATTGTAGCAATTAAAATTGACATCAACTTTAGGTAATAGTTTTTCACTTTTCCTCTCCTTTATAGAATTTTTTTTCAGTTAAAAAAGCACCTTCGATTTTAAAAAACATTCAGTATCAAATAAGACCTGTAGTTTTCTATCTTAGTCGCAAATCATGTTTGGAATTTTATAAAAAACAAATGCGTTATGATTTATATGCAAATAATGCGCCGTCATTCAGCAAATAAGTAGTATGTCTGTGATTCTTAATACTTGTTAGGAAAATGGGAATAGTAATTATTATTATTGGAGTTAATTATGGGGATATGGCGGCAGTGTGGTTGGTGATATTACACAATGTGGTAGTTGGAAGAGGTAAGTTCAAAGTCCACATGTCTTGCCAACATCTATAGTTTTGTCAGACAAAATCTGACACAGCATATCCACTGTGCATCTTGACAGTCTGAGAATAGTTCTTGTTTGGTTCTTTGGTAATTGAATATTTATTATTTACAGGGAAGATAACAAAATGAAAAGGCCCTCTCACTTGGGCGTTGTAAGGAGGAAAGAAGGTTTGTCTGAGAGAGCCTTTGGGAATGAATCCCTATTTAAGATAATAATCATTATTAACAGACTGGCAAGGTGTGCTAGTTCAGTTTCAACGGCAGATTCTTAATTAGAAGAATAAACATGATATGAGCTAGTTTTTTCATGGGAGCCTCACATTTATTGAGAATATAAATCCACATTTCTTGCCACAATCTAAACTTTTTCGGATCGAAATTAAAGTCAATATATCCTCTGTACATCTTCACACTTTAGGAACCATTCCCGAGTTTATATTGATCAGCAGCAATTGATAGTTTTGCTGCTCTTAAATTTATGGCCTTTTATGCCCAGCATATGACATGAAAAACCCCCGATAAAAAAGGGGTAAAGGATAGGTTTTTTCTACTTGACACTGTGAGACATATCAGCAGCTATATGGTGTTTTAAAAAAGCAGAGTCATCATTTTAGCCCTGCTCACTATCAATTGAAAAAAATGGATTACAAAGTATTGTTGTAGACCTTCCCGTCCTTCATGATCATGACCAAATTCTTGTCCGGGTCGTCGGCCATGAGATTAATATTTTCCATCAGAGCTGCCATGTGCCTATTCACATCCCCTTGATCCATCGATCGATGAAATTCGTCACGCCCGGAGCGATATTAAAGCCGAGCATCCATTCAGAACCCAATCGCCTAGCAACGCGGATTCGACAAAACCCCGGAAAAAGATTTAGTGAACTCTTTTATTCTTTCGCCACGTTGTTTCTTCCGAAAAGAAGTTAACAGTTGGACAACGTTCCTTCTCAAGTCCCCTCACCGGTCGCCATATATTCCAGCGTAATGGTTACTGTTCGGTTGAAGGCTCGGGCTTCGGGTGTCGCATTATTATAAAGCGGTTCATAGGGACCTACCCCATGATGGCGAATACGGTTCGCAGCCTCTTCGCCGAAGATGGCCCCCAACAGCCTGTATACTGACAAGGCCCGGCGTTCTGAAAGTTTGATGTTATATTCTTCCTTGCCTATGTTGTCGGTATGTCCGACGATCTCGGCCGTCGCCTGCGTCAGTTCCTTTATCCGGGAAACGATCTTGGTGACGATCTCTTCATTGCCTACGGAGATTGCATCGCTGTCAAAATCGAAGAGGATCAATGCATACTTCTCGTGGATTCGGTAATCCTGTTTTTGGGCCAACCGCTGACTGGTCTGGATAAAGTTGACGGTAACCGGCATTGCGGTCATGATGAGTTGCTGGCCTTTGCTGTCCTCAATTGCCATCCTGACCGTAATGTAGCCTGCTGCAACCAGTTCGTTAAGTTTATCCGATTCGAGGGGGAGCTGTATCTCGGCAGGAGGTTCTGCCTGGCCTGAAATGGTGGCAACAATGCCGCTTCGGTTTTCAGCCGTCGCGGTCCAATTGGCAATTCCGTGTAACGCCTTAATCGTCGGCTGAAAGGTCAGGGTATCGGAGTCGATCTTGGTGACAAAATACGTACTTCGAATCGGAGCGAGAATTTCCGGCACATCCGATAGTATTTCGACCCGCCGATTTTCCGCCTTACCTTCCTCAGTCCTTTGGCTGCTCGGCTTATCCGGGAGATTTTGCTCCTCAGCCCGAATTCGTTCCGGTGCTATTCCCCAAATTGACAGGAAATAGTCCCTGACCGCACTGGCACGCCTTAAAGAGAGCTTTTCATTGCCCTTTTCCGGGCCTGAATTTGTGTTGCACCCCATGAGAATAATCGTTGCTTCTGGGTGGTCGATAAGACGCTTGCCGATGATGTTCAACACCTGGTAATATTTTTCCATTGTGTCGCCGAAACTCGTTTCATCGAAAGATGCTGTCTCATCCCGGCTGGCAAGGCGTATATAACGGGTGGGAATATCGAAGGATCCCTCATCGAAATAGATGTATCCGAGCATCGGCGAAGAGTCGATGGTCTTGATCTCTTCAATGGTGAGCTTCGCCGGAGAAACCCCAAGACTGCCGGTGGTCCGTTGGAAGATCACCTTTACCGGCTCGGCGCTCATCTCGACGGTTTGTCCCTTATCGTCCGTCACCTCCATGGTGACCATGAGATCTCCCCCTCTGGCCATATTAACGATATCGTCGGTCTTGAGGGGAAGGTAAATTTCGACGGCCGGAGAACCATTGCCACTCTCGCTGGCCACGGTGCCGAGGGAATTGGCAACCGTCAGTTTCCAATGGTCGATATTGTAGGCCGTATCCACTGTCGGGCGCAGGGTCAGGGTGGACGCATACATTTGTCGTACGACCGAGGCCTCCGATGCGGTTTTCCCGCCTAATGCATCGAAATTTTGAACCTCGTCAATTGTCAACGTCGTTGGGGAAACGGTGAGACTTCCCTTGGTGGGAAAGAGATAACTGACGATATAGTAATGTTCTACCTTGGAAGCGACGCTTTCGAAGATGGGCACAAGATTGGCCGCAGTGGTCGCCTTCCAGGTTTCGCCGTCATTTCCTTCGGCAAAGGCTGTCAAAAATTTATCTTTTTCCGGTTTGGGCATGTAGTCAATTCCATAGGCGTGAAAACGGCCAAGTCCTTCTGTTGCCTCCATCACCATCTGCGCATTTACAGTGCTGTTAATGTCTTCACCGTCGGACATCACCACCATGAACCTGGGCTCATTCTCCGGCATTTCCTGCATGAGCTGAAGCCCTGCATACATAGCTTCGTAGAGGACGGTCGTGTCGGTCATGGATTTCTCATAGGCGTCGATGACAAAATTTTTCAGGTCGACAATATTCTTGGATTCGAAGCTCCGGACCCGGAGGTCTCGTCCTCCCATTGTCACCTTCTCTTTTTTACTGAAGACAACGATTTGCATCCGGTCGATAGGCCTGAGCATTTTAAAGAATACGTCAACCCCTGTCAGGAGCGGCTCCACTGCCTTGCTAAGGAACATGGAATAGGAGTTGTCAAGCACCAGAACGAAATTACGGGGAACCTCAAGGGTCTCCGAAATCGGCTGGGCCGAAATTATCTGAGCTGTTCTCTCTCCTGAAGAAATGATAAAGTCCTGGGCTATCAAACCAAGAAAAGGGTCATTATTGGCGTCGGTTACGGAGAGCAGGACTTTATCATCACTCAAAATCTGTTCCACGGTCACGGTGTTTCCGGATATAACGGTCTTGATCTGCAGCGCAGCATCAGCAGAAGCAAAAACTTGAACCGTAAACAGCAGGCACACTAATACGACGAAAATACCTCCTATTCGCTTCTCCATTCTTTTCTCCTTGTTGGTTGATCCGCTGCAACTCAAGTCTTTTACAGAAAGGTTGTTATGAATTAAATCTGAGTCCCTATGAAATTTGTTTTCGTGGGAAAACAGCAATTATCATGCCACAGTAATATTATTCTATTTTACTCAAAGGAATTGATGTTTAACTATCTATTCACATTAAAATTCTTATTCTCGGACAAAGAATAAATTGGAAGGAATTGCAAAAAAGGACTAATAAATTTTAATCCTGATGTAAACCCTTTTTACATTAGATAATCTAAAACTTGATAGGAAATTTATTTTAATATTTATTGGCGTGAAATTTAATTACCAATAAATTCACGGATGGAATAGGGCGAGAATTAGTTCTCATTGAATCTTGAAACTTCAAATTACTTGCCACAATCTAAAGTTTCGTCATTCAAAATTTGACTCAATATATCCTCTGTACATCTTCACACTTTAAGAA
>CALLDL010000180.1 GCA_937998305.1 uncultured Desulfobacterales bacterium
AATTTCGCGTACAGACGTACCGGCATATCCCTTTTCAGCAAACATGCCGATGGCGGTTTCCAGTAACCGTTCTCTGGAAATGAGTTGCGCAGCGTCGATCGTTTTTGTGTTTTTCATCGGGGGCCTGTTTACCCGTGTTCCTTCGTACTATTTCTCATCATTCCAAGCCGGAAATGTCAAAATGAAGGTCATGCGTACTTCAAAATCTTAGGCCTGTCAAGAAAAATACCTACCGGTAGGTATATTCTAACATTTTAACGTTAAAAATGCCAGATGCCAGATGACAGATGAGAGTAGCCGGGAGTTGGATTGCAGAATTCGGAAAAGGAGAGCAGCAATTGTCAACTAACGGGTATACGGTTTTACGCGGGCTTGCGGTTCCATCAGGTAAGGAAGCTCCACAACAAAATAATCGCAAACAACCCCATGAGGGCAAGCAGGCTTAACCGGATTCGGGTTTTATAAATCTTGACGTTATTATCCTGCAGATCAGCCGGTGAAAGGAGAAAGCGGAAAAATTCCTGTGGTTTGATAAGGTGAAAAATGAAGCTTTCATTCGAAATCCCAAAGAGGCTTGCAAAGGACATTTGTTTATATTTTGGCTGGTGATATTTTTTCAAATATTCAAAAAAATCGATTGATAGATAGATTGTCAGTATTCCGATTGCCAGCGGTAATAGCAGCAAAAAGATAAATGAAAATAAGCTACCCATGATCACCTGTTGATTGGTTAGGAGTTGGTAAATTCATATTTATGATAGTATCAGTTTAGCTGATTTTTAGGTTTCTAACAAGTCATATTTTATTTTCGCTGATATAATATTAACTAAAAATAAATTTATATCAAATGGTTAACGCATTTCGCACGCCTGCTCCGGGTCATGCGGCTTGCATTGCTCCCATTGCGCGATCCCGCATGGCGAACAGAAAAGTAGACCAAAAGTGAGATGGGTTCTAGTTGATATCGGGCGTAAGAATACCCGGATAGATGGGTTTACCTGGACGAATTGGAGGGGCCCAGAAATATAAGTTTTGGCTGTTTTTTGCGGGCGGTTTTGCGGATATTATACTCGTAGTGCTTTTCCTTAAAATAGACCTGAATTTCAACACCCATTCCGGAAGGTGTGGTTCTGACAACCTTGCCGGTTGCCCTGACCTGATTTCCCGATTCGGGGAATGTGAAAGATACAGCGATTTCTTCCCCGACAGGCAGTGCTTGGTCTGTTTTAATAAAAACGCCAGAAGAACTGACATCCTGAATCCTGCCCTCAAAATTACACCTGTCCATCAAACACCGTACAGCGACTTTTTGGTTTTTGCAAAAAATTACTCGAGCATCTTTTCTGGATTTCAGATGTTTGTGCGCATCCATTAAGGCTTCTTTCCTCTTCTCCTGATACCCAGTATGCCGATTATGCCGGTTGCAAGCAGAATCATGAAAGCCGGCCAGGGAATTTTACCCGCACCCGTCGACGTATAGGTTTTTAAATGAGCGATGATGTCTGTAAAGATACCCTCTTCAGCCAATCCAATAAAGCCGTAGACGGCTACAGTTGAGAATAAAAATGCGATCAGTGTTTTCATATTTCCAAATCGAGGTGGAGCGGGTGCAGGATTCGAACCTGTCTGCGACCTTGTTAGGCCTTGCTCCCCCTTGAGCCCCCGCTCATGGATTTTTTTGAATTTTATAGGAAGAAGGGGTTGGGGTTCTCAAAGGCATTACCGGTTTGAAGGGTAAAAGGGGTAAATTGAGAACCCGCCCCCTAGCCGATAGAAGCGCCTGCTCCAAACCGAACCTGAATGCTAAAGGCCCGGCATTAACAGGCATCTTTGCAAAATGCAAATAATATGCCAACAGGCCAAATTTTATTATTATTAATTATTTTAGTTAATTATAAAAATTTAAAAAATTAGTGACCCTGTAAATTGGGTAGTAAAATACACAATTTTATTACCTAAATTACATACGTCTGGGTAACAGTTATCAGATGGCAGAGGTCAGCCTGCGACGAGCTCGGTCGAGTCGAGGACAGAAAACAAAAATCAAAAGTAGGGGCGGTTTTTATCCCCGCCCAATCCGGTCTCATGAAAAGGCGCTTTCTTTTAAGAAACACATCTGATACTTAGCACCTTTTTGAATAAACAGCGCAAGAATCGGGTGGCAGCATTCCTTCCGAACCCTTATAGTGGAACAGAATTTATTTTAACATTGAAAACCTGGCCCTCCTCGGGACTTTAAGCATTGCAGGCTGGAAGCTGGGTCAGGATACGCTACTTATCTGAAGCGGAGGTTAAATTTTTATAATGGGTTCGATGAAACCAAATGAATGGGGACTGCTGATCATCCTTTCGCTTTTCTGGGGCTGATCGTTATCGATGGGCGGGCGCTAAAATGGCTGCAGCGTATTGCCGGGCCAACGGGAAATGAAAAGCGGGAAGAAGTCGAGCCAGTGGTTGGAAACTAGAGCCTGAATTTTGCGCGAGCCGGAGGAAAGGTGGCGAAGCAATGAATGCCAATATATTTTTTTTATATGGATCTACCGTTATGATATGGGGCACGACCTGGCTGGCGATTAAATTTCAGCTGGGCAGCGTTGATCCGATGGTTTCGGTTCTATATCGTTTTGTGGCCGCAGCACTGACACTCTTCCTGTACTGCAAATTGCGGGGCCTTAAGATGCGGTTTCGCCTGAACGATCATATCTTTATGGCGCTGCAGGGCCTGGTTCTCTTTTCGGTCAATTACTGGTTGATCTATCTGGCTGAAGTGCACGTCACCAGCGGGCTGGTTGCGGTGATTTTTTCCGGTATTGTTTTTATGAATATGATCAACGGG
>CALLDL010000181.1 GCA_937998305.1 uncultured Desulfobacterales bacterium
AAAAATTAAGAGAATGGTATAGACTGGAAAAAGAAAGAAGGCGATATTTTTATGCAGGAAAATAGATATAGTGTTAGTTTATACTTTACTTTGTTGAGCATTTGTCCATTTCTTTTTATTGGCATGGTGTTTTGTGTCCTGTCTGGGTGCTCTGAGAAATCGGAGCAAGCAAAGGCTTCTCATGAAAGTGTGAGTGAGAAAAGAATTATAGCTGAACTACCGAAGATTGGTGAAATTGTTACAACGGAGACCCTTTCAGAAGGTGAGGAAAAGAGGCTGGATATCCGGTCAAAACAAGTTAGATCAAGTATCCATGAGGGTATCGCTTTTCCGAATATTATCAATATGAACAACAAAGCATATGCCAAACATACCAAGGGCATACAAACATTTACACACATGAAGCATGCAAAGGAATATGCTGAGAAACATCCGGAACTTTATAAAAACGGTTGCGGATCGTGTCACCACGATAAGAACAATAAACCGCTTCGCAATCTAAAAGAGGGTGATGATGTACAAAACTGCATCGAATGCCATAAAAAGGCGGGATATATTAAAGGCAAAGAAGCAAAGGGACTGTCAAAGGAAAAAAAGCGTGAATATCATGCCAATGCCATACATGACAACTGCAAAGGATGCCACAAGGATTTCAACAAGAAAATGAAGTTGAGATCAAAAGATAAAGGCGCTGCACCAGTTACGTGTAAAACATGTCATGGTGATGAGCAAATAATATAATAATGGGGCCAGGGGTCAAACCCCAGTTAAATTCGCCATGCTCCTTTTCTTCGAAAAATTTAACGGGGTAAACCTTGATCCTTGATTAAAAGAGGGTGTATGAATGCCCAGGAAGAAAATTTTATACATTAGTGGTTCTATCGGATTGGGTCACGTCTCCAAAGATTTCGCAATAGCGGAAAAGATAAGGGCACAAAATCCTGAAGTCGAAATAACCTGGCTGGCAGCGGACCCTGCAGATATTGTCCTTGAAACAAAGGGGGAATATCTTCATCCTTATTCCAAACAATTTGCCAGCTACAGTGCTTTTGCCGAGAATGCTTCAAAGGGCACACGGTTAAACTTGTTTAATTATGTTTTAAGCTCGAGGCGTGGATGGATACGAAATGTTAAAATTTTTAAACAAATAATAACAGAAGAACATTTTGATCTTGTTGTCGGCAATGAAACATACGAGATAATGATCGCCCTGATTTTTAAACTTCTCAAAATAAGAATCCCTTTTGTTATAATCTATGATTTTCTTGGATTAGATTCAATGTCAGGCAGAATGTCGGAAAGAATAGGGATTTACATCTTAAACTGGATATGGACCAAAGATTATAAAATTTTTTCTGCCAAGAACATGCAAGCCCTTTTCGTCGGTGAGCCAGAAGATATTCCTGATAAAAAGCTTGGCTTTTTGTTACCTAATAGACGAGAATATGCAAAAGTAAACTATAAATTTATTGGATACATCATATTATTTGATCCACCGAAATATAACGATAAAATAAAAATAAGAGAAAAATTAGGGTATGGTGAAGCGCCTCTTATTGTTTGTTCAATTGGCGGCACATCCATAGGTAAAGGATTATTAGACCTCTGTAATCAGGCTTATCCGATTATCAAAGAGAAGTTTCCCGGTTTACGCATGGTTCTTGTTGCAGGGCCTCGCCTTGCTCCAGAGACAATAGAAGCCCATGCGGGTGTGGAAGTAAGAGGCTTCGTTCCCGATTTGTTTCAACACTATGCTGCTTGCGATTTGGCCATTGTACAAGGAGGTTTTTCTTCTACACTTGAGTTGACTGCTCTACGGCGCCCCTTCATCTTTTTTCCGATCGAGGGTCATAGTGAACAGGAGTCTGTAGCGAAGCATTTAGCTAGATATAATGCCGGTATTAAGATGTATTATTATAGAACAACGCCAGACTCTCTGGCTGGACAGGTAATATCTAATTTAAATAAAGAGGTGTCCTACAGACCTATAAATACGGATGGTGCTCAAAAGGCAGCTCAACTCATATATCAGCTTCTCAAATCCGAGGCACCACAATGAAATGGTGGCAAATTTTCACTCTCAACGAAAGTAAGCTTGCGACATATGAATTGTCTCGTGTAAGACTTCCGGGACGTCCATAAATAAGTCAATAACTTTCCGAACCTCTTTTGCATTGCTGTTGAAAGACTGAAAACTATATGAAATAGGGCTGACCTGGGTTATTCTTGATTGGCACCGACGAAATACATTCCGCAGATGAGAGGGTGATAGCAAACTCCGGGGGTGAGGTTAAACTGCAAAGGCGTGAAGGTTAACCATGGATAACAACGACACACGACGTTCTGCGGCCGATTGGTTTAATGAAGGTATAAAATGTTTCAACAAGCCGGACGGTGTTGGGGCTGTTCGAGCGTTTGAAGCAGTTGTTGAGATAGATCCTGCCTATCGCCATAAGGATGGCGACAATCCCTATTTTTATCTGGGTAAGATTTCCGAGATCGAAGGGCGGTTAGACGATGCGATTCTGTTATACTCGCGTGCTTTGGCACTGGACCCATACGACGAGGAAAGCCTGATAGGTCGGGGAAGCTGTTACACGGTCAAAAAGAATCACGAATTTGCCGTAGCCGATTTCAAGAAGGTGCTCGATATACCCCCTGAAGTCAAAAATGTACCGTTAAAACATGTACTATATGTCATTGCGGAAAATTACCGTCAGCAAAGGGACTGGCCAAACGCACTATACTGGGGAGAAAAAGCGCTTGCAGAAGATCCGGACAATTATCGGCATCAGGAACTGGTCTCCGAAGTTAAAAAACAGATGAAGTGAGGGAACTTTAGGGCCCCTTGAATTAAACACAAACTACAGGGTCGACAGTTAAATATGCTTCGCATTTAACAGTGAAAATCTTCATTTTTGACAAGATGCAATGATGCTTGAAAATTATCTTCACAAATTATCGAACTAAAGAACAGATAGGGGGCGTAGTAGATATCCTGCCTTACATCATGCAAATAAAGACCCTCAAAATTCAAGATTTACAAACCTGATCTTCAATGATATTAATCTAATGTTGCCTAGGAGGATATGATATAGGCAATGCGAGATGGTTTGTGATAATTGTCTGAATCAACTCATTTGCAACTCCTTTCTTGATAAGGACAAAAGGATTCTGAGCTTATGGGGCTTCTCAAAATATTTTTCAGTCAAGATCCTGAAAAGATCGAGCAGAAGGGTGATGCCTTTTTAAAGGCCTCCGATTGGGGCAGGGCAAAGCTTGAATTCGAAAAGGCCCTGGACGCATTGGACAAAACATCGTCTGATGATGCTTCAAAAGCAAGGCTTCGGGATAAGCTGGTTCAGGCCAAAGGGGCCCTGGCACACGAACACAGGCAGGCCGGTGAAAATTTGATGGAGGCCGAATATTACGATGAGGCGAGGGGATTTTTTCAATTGGCCCTCGACTTGACCCGAGACCCTGCATTGATATCCGCTGTTGAAAAGCTTATGCATGAGATTGAACGCCTCACAGCCGGAGATATTCCAATGGAAGTGCCCCAATCTGACCTGACCCCCCTCGCCGATGACGAGACATACACCGGTGATCAGGACGATGAAACTTTTATGGCACTCTGCAGTGCACTGCCCGAAGAGGTGCAGGAGGCCTATCTTTCCTATGGAGGGTCCTTTAAAACCGGTTATCTCGCGCTGAACCGGGGAGACTTTGATCTTGCAGCCGATGACCTGTCTCGTGCCTTGGAGGAGAACCCTGCCCCGGATTCAATTATCCCCCTTGAGCTGGCCACGGCCTACCTGAACCTAAAGAAATTGGATGAAGCCCGCCGTCTGCTGGAGACCTTTCTCCAACATCATCCGGATGCCCTGCCGGGTTATCAGTTGCTTTGCGAGATTTACTGGGAAATAGGGGCCTTTGATCAGGCTGAAACCCTTCTTGCCGATTGCCCGGATGACCTTAAAAACTCTTTGGCCTATGTCCTGCTCCGTGGCGAAACCCTGTCTCAGGCCGGGAGCCATCCGGAAACCGCCTCTCTCTATCAGGATTTCATGGAGGCATACGGATGGAACGAACCACTGGCGATTGCACTTGCCGGCACATTGGAGACATTGGGAGACCTTGAAAGCGCCCGGGATCTGTATGCCGAAATCATGGATCAGTGCCGCAGCTGTCATACCCGCATCGATCCTCTGATCAAACGAAGATTCGCAGATATCAGCTTTGATTTAGGCCAGCATTCTTCAGCGATTATGGAAATGTATCTTTCCCTGGTTCAGGATGATCCGGAAAATGCTCCGTTATATTTTCAGAAGATCAGCCGAATATATGCCTCGATGGGAAATGAGGAGGAAGCACGCCGTTTCCGGGTATTCGCCCAACAGGCAGAAAATGGAAAAAGATAGACGGGAGAAATGCGGGACGTACTTAACATTTTAAGTTTATT
Organism: uncultured Desulfobacterales bacterium; assembly: GCA_937998305.1. Taxonomy (GTDB): domain Bacteria; phylum Desulfobacterota; class Desulfobacteria; order Desulfobacterales; family UBA11574; genus UBA11574. The sequence goes on from CALLDL010000181.1 coordinate 4,463, forward strand.
TTCTTGTTCAGAATATTTTTTAAATAAAGGTGGCCTGAGAATTAAATATTAGTTTCAGATAAACGAAGATAGTTTGACGATACTAAAAGTCAAGGTTTGTTTGATTTGACAACGGACAAAAAGAAAGCTAAATCCATGAAAAATCTTATTATTAAAATTGTAAAAGCACTTGTCGACAACCCGGAACAGGTTCAGATTACTGAAATTGAAGGTCGCCAAACTGTTGTACTTGAGCTCAGAGTAGATAAGAGTGATATGGGCAAAGTCATCGGCAAACAAGGCAGAACAGCCAATGCCATCCGGACCTTATTAAATGCAGCATCTGGAAAGGTTGGAAAAAGATTTGTACTTGAGATCGTTGAGTGATGTGGTGGGCCTGAACTGTGGGACTTTGGGGACGTTCTTAACCTATTAAGTTTAGCAAGCTTTGAGAAAACAAGGGGGTTAGGTAACCGTTAAATGATCTTCGAATTTAACGTCATAAATCCCGGTTAAATATACTCCCTTATGATTAATATAAAAGGTGCTGAGATGAGAAGACCAATTACCGTTTTTGTTTATTTTTTGCCAGTTTCAGCCATTTTTTTACACGCATGTACATATCAGGGGCCCGTAAAAGAAATAATCACAGAGAAACGCACCATCCGAGCGAACACCTATATGCAAGGAGGCAATTATGAAGATGCTATCACTGATTATACCAAAGCCTTAAAGGTAAACCCGCGGGACGCTATCGCTTACAATAACCGAGGGCTCGCTTGGGGAAAAAAGGGTGATTATGACAATGCTATCGCTGATTTTACTAAAGCCGTGGAAATAAACCCGCAATACGCTGACGCATACAAAAACCGAGGGATCGCCTATTATGATAAAGGGGATTATGACCGCACCTGTTCTGATTTCAAAAAGTCTTGTGAACTGGGATATTGCAAAGGCCTAAATTGGGCTATAAAAGAAGGTGTTTGTAACCAATAGACAACAGTAAGCTATTTGGACTTCCGGGAGATCTCCGGGGCCCTCATCAAATAAAAAGAAGATAATATAAAAATAGGTAGGATAGGATTCAATTACTTTTTTATTGGAGGATGGCATGGTATCAATTTTAGGAATATCAGGCAGTCTTAGAAAGGGATCTTTTAACGCAGCATTGCTCAAAACTGCGGCTTCGGTAGCTCCGGAAGGGTGCAAATTGGAAATTGATTCTATCAAGGGAATTCCTCTTTACGATGCCGACCTGGAATCTGATCAAGGTATACCGGAAGTCGTGACCCAACTAAAGGAGAAAATCGCAGTATCCGATGGGTTGTTATTGGTAACTCCGGAATACAACAATTCGATCCCGGGAGTATTTAAAAATGCTATTGATTGGCTCTCCCGTCCAGTCCAGGACCAACCCCGTGTCTTTCACGATCGACCGGTAGGATTGATTGGCGCTACTCCCGGTAATTTTGGAACGGCTTTTTCCCAAACGGCCTGGCTGCCCGTATTAAGATTATTAAAATTGCAAATCTGGTTTGGCGATATGCTTTGGGTTAGCCAGGCTATGAAGGTGTTTGATGATCAAGGGCAAATGACTGACGATAAAATTCGTAATAAGATTACGAAATACATGCAAGGGTTTTATGAATTCATTCGCTCATAGAAAACCGATATGACCTTGGGGATGAACTTAACATTTTAAGTTTATTTTCCTGATCTGTGATTAAAGAAGTATAAAATACAGCAAGCAACTTACAAGCCCGGAGATTGAATGTCTCTTGATAAATACCTCAAAAGCTTTTCCCGCCTGCGAACATACAAAGACCGAAAGAAGTGGTCTGCACTCACCACTCATCAAGCACCACATAAACCCTTTTTGCTGCTGACCATCATGGATCTGATTGCCCAGGGATCGATTACCCAAAATTTTATCGAACCCTCCTTTGAACTGTTCGATACATTCAATACATACTGGACAGTGTCATGCCGATTGGTTCAAAAACGGCCTGTAATAGGGGGCGTTCGGGCACCGAACCGTGCATTCCCATCTTTTTGATAAACTTTCCATTAATTTAACAATTATTAAAGGAGGAGGCAGAAACAAGATGGTTGAACATACTGAAGAAAATGGACGACAGTATATACCCAAACTCGGCCAAATTCTGGTTTCCAAGGGATATATAACAGAAGAAGAACTAGATAGGGCGCTATCAGAACAAAGGGCAAGGCTTGGTGAGGTTATGGTTCGATCTGATCGTATAACAGCTGAACAATTGCACATTGCACTAGCTCATCAAAAGAAGGAATCGATTAAGATTGGCGAGATATGCAAGAAACTTGGATATATGACATCTGAAGATCTTAATTGGGCTTTGAATAGAATAAAGAGAAGACTCGGACAGATCCTAATTGAAATTGGCGTCCTCAAAGATAATGAATTGCAACACGCATTAGCTTTACAAAATGAATCCTCACAGGACACTTAGTGGAAATTTAGGGACGTTGCTGACCTTTATGACGTATTGCCTTTTGAGACGGGATTGGTTTCAAACCCCAGTTAAATTCGCTATGCTCCTTTTCTTCGAAAAATTTAACGGGGTAAACCTTG
>CALLDL010000182.1 GCA_937998305.1 uncultured Desulfobacterales bacterium
TGTCAAGCGAATCAAGAAGCGTCATTGAATAACCCCATTGTTATTCGATATGTCCATATAAACAGATATTCTCATTGACAGTATAATTTTTGTATATAATATCAGAACTTCAATGGAAAAGGATCCGCATCTAAGAAGGAAAGGAGAAACAATACATGCTACATTTAAAATCCGCCGATCTCAAGAAAGAAAAAATAGAATCGCTGGTTATCCCCGTTTGCGAAGACAAGGATATTTACGAAGATAAAACGATACTGTCTCTTATCAGGAGTGCGAAGAAGGTTAAAGCGTTTAAAGGCGATAAAGATGATGAAGTTGTTTTATACAACCTATCCGAAGTAAAAGCGCAAATCATTATATTTTTAGGACTCGGAAAACTTGAAAAAGTCGATATGGAATCATTGCGTACCATGGCCGGTAAGGCTGTAAAAGGTGTGATTAAAAAAAAATATACAGAGGTTTTAATCGCTGTGCCTTTGGCTGCGAAGGTCAAAATGGATATGAAGAATATTCTTCAAGCAATGATGGAAGGTACCTTTCTCGGGAATCATCTTTTTGACAAATACAAGAAAGAAAAAAAGTTTCAGCCGCTTGAGCGGATCGATTTTCTTGTAGCATCTCATGAAGCAAGAAAATATCGAAGATTGCCTTCACGAATTTCAACGGTTTGCCAGGGAACTATTCTTGCAAGAGAATGGGTCAGTATGCCACCCAATGACAAGAGACCGGCGCTTTTTGCACAATCTATTGCAAGGCTTGCAAGAAAAGAGAATCTCAAGGTCACCGTTTTGGGTGAAAAAGAACTGAAAAAAAAGAAATTCGGAGCCATGCTAGCGGTTGCAGCCGGCAGCAGGAACAAGCCCAGAATGGTGATTTTGGAACACACTCCGGTAAAGGCAAAAAAAACAATCGCTTTTGTTGGGAAAGGGGTAACGTTTGATTCTGGCGGCATAAACCTGAAACCCTCAGCTTCTCTTGCGGATATGAAGATGGATATGTCTGGCGCCGCTGCCGTGGCAGCAACGCTGATTACCGCGGCGAGACTTAAATTAAGACTTAAACTTGTCGGAATAATTCCTATTGTTGAAAATATGCCTTCCGGTGCTGCTTCCCGGCCGGGAGACATTATAAAAAGTTATGATGGCAAAACTGTGGAAATCGGCAATACTGATGCCGAGGGCAGGTTGATATTGATCGACGCTATCTCTTATGCCATCAAGAAATATAAACCCCGAACCTTGATTGATTTGGCAACCTTGACAGGAGCCTGTGTTGTGGCTTTGGGGGAAAAGATTGCCGGCACTTTCTCTTTTGATGACAAATTGGCGGAAAACATTATTTTGTCCGGCCATAAAACACATGAGAGATGCTGGCGGATGCCAATGCCTGAGGATTATAAGGAACTGATAAAAAGCGATTTTGCGGATTTGAATAATGTCGGCAGCACGCGTTATGGCGGGGCAATTACCGCTGCATTGTTTCTTTCGGAATTTGTAAAAGATACTTCCTGGGCACATATTGATATTGCAGGACCTGCATATGCCAAAAAAGAATCCTCATATTGCGGGGTGGGCGGTACAGGATTTGGTGTTCGGTTGCTGCTCGATTTGATGGAAAGGCTGTAGCCCGAGAAAAATCGCATACTCATTAAAGAGAAACCGGGTCCTGATTTTTAGATGCGTATTCAGGCTATTTTATTTTGACAAGAAAACGTATTTGTTCTATAATTCTAAAAATTTATCGCATATCCGAATAAAGTGTTTGGAATATGCGAGGTTCTCAAATTCAGGCAAATTTGGAATATGGGTGATACGAATGGATCAATCCAACAGCTATTTTACCATATCTGATCTTGCTAAAGAGTTGGACGTCAAAAAGAGTCATATCCGTTTTTGTGAGGAAAATGGGCTTATACCCCCAAGGGCTCTCAAACTGAAACGACGTGTGTATAACAGGTATGACCGTGAACGGTTGAAACTGGCATTTCATTTTGTGCTCATAGGTTACTCCAAAGAACAGATTATTGACTTGATCGGTATTCCCGATGCGAATCTGGACGAAAATGATCAGCTTATGCAAGGGATAGCATACGGCTTAAAAGAGCTTAAAAAGCTTGAAAAGCGCAAAGAAGAGCTGAGTTTCACGAAACAAACACGCATCATTAACGAGATTGAAATGTTGCGTGAATATATTAATAAAATCAAAATCATAAAGTCGGGTGTTCTTGAAGAACCTTCAGCAAGACCAAGCATTGGACTCGAAGAGAAAGCAAAAATACCCGCTAAACCGGTTATGGCGATAACGACGGAGGATGAAAAAAAAGCAACACAACATCCTGTCAGGGTGATTTCTTTATTCGTTGCCGGGTTAGCACTGGTCATCCTTGTCGGTAGTTATTTTTACTATCAAGCCGGCCAAAAGGAAGCGAAAACCATAAAACTGGTTCAGAAGAAACTGATCCAATCGGAAAAATTTCGCGTGTCTCAGGCACCTGTGCCGATGGATCAAACAGCCAAAGCGCAGGTTGTAGCTCCGGAAGCACAAAAAATACCCAAATCCACTTATCCGGCTCAACTGGAAAGCGTAAAAGCCCAATCAACGGACGCTTCACTTGATGTGACTAAAAGAACTGGTGAGATACAAGCAGAATCGGACACCAATCTTTTAAAAGATGAAGAATCCGAGGAGAAGCAGCTTGGTGCCGGTAAAACAGACACTGTTTCTAAAGGTGACGCTATACAAGTCGGTATGGTAAAAGAAACAGTCCCATCCCAAACTTCGAAAGAAATACCCGTAACTGCCGGTGATGCCTTAGTACCGGAAAAGCAGAAGTTTATCAACCCGGAAGTCGAAGAGGCTCCAAAGGATGACATCAAACAAGAAGTTGATGAGGAGGGGTTGAAAGAAAAAGCGGTGCCTGACGTTGCCGGTGAAGAAACGTTGACGGCCGCAGTGCCTGAACCTGGGGTGGGGAAGGTGGCTGAAACTGAGGGTAAACTTTCCTTGACCGAATCGGAAAAGGAAATGGAACAAATGACGCCTGAAGAAGATATTAATCAACAAAAAAACGAATTGAGTCGACTGAAATCCTTTTTAAACGAATATAGCCAAGCCTATACAAATAAAGATCTCGACAAATTTATAACGTTTTTTACTTCGGATGCCACTGAAAACAACAAGCCTTTTCATGAACTGTTGCCGGACTACCGCAACAATATGGAGGGCACGGAATCCCTTACGTACCGGATTGAACTTATGTCCTATTCCAAACAGACCGCCGCCGGAAACCTTATGATACGGGGTAGATTTTTCACCCGTTACCAATCGCAAAAAGGAGTTTGGGAAGAAAATAACGGCAGTATCTTCATGGAGCTTTTAGAGAACGGAGAATCATTTTTGGTAAAGCAGCTTAATTATTGATGGTCTCGTAAAAAGTCAAAAAAGCGACCTTTTTACGAGAGTGTTTTGTATTTAGTGTTTAGTGTTTGGCAATCTAACAAGTTGGTATTTGGCTATATATTTTAAATGAAACACTAAACACCGAACACTAAACACTTGATGGATTCGACGTTTTACAAATTCATCAATTATTGAATATTTTACAGTTTTATATGTTCAAGAAAAACCTTTCGTTTAAGCGTGATCCTGGCTGTCTTTTCAAACTGCTCGGTGATATCTGAAACAAAAAGCCTAAACTCGTCTTTTTTTCCCAGCAAATGGTCAACTTCAGGGTGTGTATCCAAAAAAGATTTAACCTTTTCCGCAACTGCAATCGAAGAGTCTATGATGATTACTTTTTTCCCGATTTTTCTTTGGATCTGATCTTTTAATAACGGATAATGGGTGCATCCGAGAATAAGCGTATCTATCTGTCTGACTCTTAAAGGATGCAGATATTTTTTAATGATCATAATGGTTTCGGGTTTCTTCAGCCATCCTTCTTCCACCAAGGGGACCAGAAGCGGACAGGCAACGGAATAGACTTTTGCCGCCGGTTTTATTGCCTTGATTTTTTTTTCGTAAATGCCACTTTTTACCGTCGCTCGTGTTCCGATGACCCCAACGGCCAACTTTCCAGAACTGTTAACGGCTTGTTCCGTCGCCGGCGTTACCACTTCGAATATCGGAATATCGAAAGTTTCAGCCACACGATGAGAAGCGACACTTGAGGCGGTATTACAAGCCATGACAACAATTTTTGCGCCGTTTTTTAAAAGAAACTCAATGTTTTCAAGAGAATAACTTATAACGGTTTCAGCGCTTTTGGTTCCGTATGGTGTACGCGCCGTATCGCCAAAATAGACAATGTCATAGCCGGAAAGCCGCTCCATCAGAGATCTGACAACGGTAAGCCCACCGATTCCTGAATCGAATACGCCTATCATATAATCCTTTTTATTGATTTTTGATGATATGCACTTATATTTTTAAACATAAAAAAATACAATTGACGGCCTAACCCGGATATTTTACACCATAACCGAGACTAAAACAGAGGAGCCTTTATGGATTCGCAAAACCAGACCCCGGCCATGAACCAGGAAATTTTCAATTTGGACCTATCGGTGGAGACGGTTTCAGTATACCTGATATGCTGTAACCTCTCGGACAATAACACGGCAATCTCTACGAAGAATCTATCCAGCATGTGGAACGGTATTGAGGCGTTACTAATTGAAGGCCTGAAAGACCTTGAAGAAAGGAATATTCTTCGCAAGATAATCTCTGACGGAGAGGAAAAAAATATTTATCAACTGTCAGATGTAAAAGACTGGAAGTTATCATAAATTTCTCGAAAGTTTTTCAGTCACACATTTTTTTATTATTCTGTTGGGAACATCCGTTCGAATACCCGGACATAGCGAAGCCATGATGTACCAGTTGCTGGTATCAACAAGTATACTTTCTATAAAAGGCCATGTTTTACACATGCGGGGTTTAACCGGATGAATGGTACACAGCCCGTCCCAGAATATGCAGTACATATCCCCGACCTGTGCAAGAATCCTCTTCCCCCCTGAAATCTGACAGTAATTCTCAACAAACGTATCAGGATCCGTATGAATATAGGCGGCTATCGTTTCGATTTCTTTTTCGGTGATAAAAGTCCCTCCATATCCCTTACAGCAATCACCACATTCCTGACATTTAAAAATATCATCTGATTTTATATTGTTATATGTCATGGCGAGTCTCCATTGCTTTTTTCAGAGTAAGCTGGTCAACATATTTCAGGTCACCGCCAATAGGGACCCCCGATGCAATTCGAGTTGTTTTGACCGCATGATTTTCCAGTTGTTCTGCAATGTAAGAGGCTGTGGTTTCCCCTTCAATATTTGTGCTTGTGGCAAGAACGACTTCTTTGATCTTTCCTTGGGAAATCCTTGTGACAAGTTCTTTAATCTTGATGTTATCGGGCCCAATACCGTCCATTGGAGAGAGCGCGCCTTCTAAAATATGGTAAAGTCCGTTAAAGGAACCAGATTTTTCAATTGCCACCATATCGGCCGGTTGCTCGACAACGCACAAAATTGAAGCTGTTCTTGCCGGGTTACTGCAAATATTACAGATAGCCGCGTCGCTGAGCGCAAAACACATGGAACAGTGTCTTACTTTTTCCTTGATCTCGATAATGCTGTGAGAAAGCTGTTCAGCCTCCCTGCGAGGCGAACGAAGTATGTGCATCGCAAGTCGCTCAGCGGTCTTTTCCCCGACCCCCGGCAGTCTCGAAAGATTTTTGATCAATTTCAAAACAGATGTTGGATAATGACTCATATTAATATTTAAGAGTAACTAGTGAATAGTTAATAGTAAAGTGTAAATAGACGATCAAAATTAAAATAATTAAATAGTGTCCACCCATAAATGATTGTTTTTGTTCAAGATCAAGGCATGCGAAAAAAATAACCACAGGCATATGTTTA
>CALLDL010000183.1 GCA_937998305.1 uncultured Desulfobacterales bacterium
CCTGTATCAATGGGATAAAAGTCGAAGGTATGAGAAAATTGGGCTATGATTTCCGGCATATCGGCAAGTCAAATGATACCTAAATTGACCGCTCTCAATTTAGGTGATAATTACGATGAACCACCGGAAAGGAAACATGAACAAACACTTATCTCAACCATTATTTAGACACCCCGATCTGGTCGTGGCGCCCTGTAAATTCGGCCACGGCGTTTTCGCAACCGAACATATTCCGTCCGATACAACACTGGAAGAATGCTATCACTTGCGTATCAGCAAGGAAGACTGCTCGGGTATTATAGACGACTACGTCTATAGTGTAGCGGCGGATGATGATGATTCACAAGAATCGTCCGAATGCTACTCGCTTCCACTGGGATGTGGAAGTATTTTTAATCACTCCGATGAACACAATACCGAATACTGGCACGATGCGGAGCGGGACCTGATCGTTTTCCATACAATAAAAGATGTCTCTGCCGGCGAGCAGCTGTTCATCAATTATGGTAAAGATTGGTGGGAGACTCGTGAATGCTCGCCTGAAAACGACAAATGAAACCATAATAATTCAATAATGGTTTCGTCAAAATGAATGATCGAGCCAAAGGTTGGTTATGCCCAACCTCCAATGTGCATTTTAAAAAGCACATAACCTCTTTTAAATTTTGTATAATCATACAAGTTCGGCGGGTTGACTGAATGGATTGTTTTTGATATATATATGGCAATTTTTATTGATATCGGCTATACCGCTTAAATTTTCGAAAGGTTTACTCGCCGCTGGCGGACTAAATTTTCTATTCCCGCAGCCCCGAAAGACGGGATCTACACTACGTTTCGACGCGCATCGGGGAATTCAATTTTAAGCTTTGAACAAAACCGACATGAGACTGTTCCTCAACATTATACTTGCGATCGCAACCATATTTGCATCCTATGTCGAGTATGTTTATTTCACTGCCGTTCCACCTAAACTGGGCAACGCTGCCCCTTTCACCGTTCGGTCCCAAGGGTTTTTTACTTTTGACCAAGACAAGGCTCTTGGCGGCAGACGCGATATAGCTCTTTCCCGATATGTCCCTTTGTATACTTATCTTCCAAGTAATGCCAAAAAAGTAAGAAAAAGAATGGGGGAGTTAATAAAAGAGATCTCATTTCTTCAAGAACAAAAACCTTTTACAGGGAATGAACTGGTAGAATATCTTGATGAAGCATTCGGATTGAAACTCGGTCCGGATGAAGCAGACAAATTTCTTCGCTACCAAAATATGACGCATCTTTTGAACGGTATCCTAACCGTTGAAAAAAGCATCATGCAAAATATCATAGTGGAAGACTCAAAGCCATACAGCGGTAAAATCACAGTTGAGGTGCTCTATCCTAAACCAAAGGGGATTGTGGCCCATCCAACGGATGAGATCCTTACCCTAAAACAGGCCCGTCTCGGGCTGCAGAACAAAGCCACCAAACTGTTTTGGCAAGTAGATAAAGGCGTCTTAAATCCTGTTATAGGAATATTACAATCCGCGCTCCTGCCAACCCTGAAATATGACAAAGATGAGAACAACAGAAGGATTGAAGAGATCGTCAGGCGTTATCCCTCCAAAGTCATTCATTACCAACCTGGGGATGTTCTCGTACCGTTTCGAAAAGTGCTCAATGAAGAAGATTTGTTGCTGATTGTATCTCATTTGGAGTTTGCCAACAAAAATCTTTATGGCATAATTCCCTTTGTGTTCATTGTTACACTGCTGATAATAGTATTCAATGACTTGTTTATTCTGAACATTTTGGGTTCCGGACAGCGGAAAACAATCCATTTCCGTCCGCTCCTCTCTCTATTGATCATAAGTGTTTTCCTTTTCAAGTCCTGCCTCTTGTTCACTCCTTTTCCCTTGTATTTTGTTCCTTTCGCCATGCTCCCACTTACCATCATTCTTTTAAATCAGGGAAGAGTTGCCGCCACCTGGTCTACGGTAATAGGAGCAATATTGCTAACGCTTTTTTCAGCTCGATCCTTTCAGATATTCCTTTATTTCACTTTCGCTGGTTTGGCTGCTATCTTGTTCTCCTCCAAGATAAAAAAACGCATCCATATTTTACTTCCTTCAATTGTCGTTGGAATTATCAATGTGGCTGTGCTTTTGGTGTTTTCTATAAAGTGGCAAAACATCACCCCTTTGCTGGGGGAATCAAACGAAATTTGGATGTCTTTAAAGGCTATGGTTTTTGACAAGCGTCTATCCGATAGTCTGGGCTGGGCATTTACCGGCGGCATTCTATCAGGACCCATTGCATTAGGTCTATTGCCGATATTGGAAGCGGGCCGTTATGCCACCTCCAACTTTAAACTTGCAAAGTACTCAGACCTCCAACATCCCCTTCTAAAAGACCTCTTCTCTAAAATCCCGGCAACTTATCAACATAGCATGACAATGGCATCCCTTGATCAAGCGGCAGGAGAGGCCGTTGGGGCAAATACCCTCCGTTTGAGGACAGGAGCTTACTACCATGATATAGGAAAAATGGCAGATCCCACGTTTTTTTCAGAAAACCAATCAAGTAGCGAAAATCCTCATGATAAATTGGACCCGTTAGAGAGTGCCCAGCTCATTATCGATCATGTAAAACATGGTGAAAAGATCGGAAGGGAGAATGGACTCCCCGAAGTTATTTTGGACCTTATCAAGCAGCATCACGGGAC
>CALLDL010000184.1 GCA_937998305.1 uncultured Desulfobacterales bacterium
ATAATGACCACAGTGTCTTGATTCTGTTCTCTCAATGCCTTTAAAACATCAATTCCAGTAATATCTCCGAGCCTGATGTCACATAGCAAAAGATCGAAAACTGTTTTTTTAATCATGGATATGGCATCTCGACCATTTTTCACGCATGTAGCCTTATATCCTTCTTTGGCCAGCAAGACTTCCAGCAATTCGCGCATGCTGAGTTCATCATCTACAACCAGTATATGAGGTGTATTATCTTCCATTGTTCATTTTTTTAAGGTGTCTGAAATTAATTAAAAGTTATCAATTGCCGTGTTTTGGACGACTCTTTACTTCCGACTGATCCCTGTCATTTATCTTTGAATTAAAATTATTTGATATTGAGCATTTACGTTGTGTATTGATAAACAATCTTCCCGCCCACCATGGTCAACACTGCCTTGCCTTTTACATCCCAACCGTCAAAAGGCGTGTTTCGACTGAGTGATTGGAACCTGTTAGCATCTATGCAATATGAAATTTCAGGATCTATAATAGTAATATCGGCTGTTTTCCCGATTTCTAAACCGTTTTTTAATCCGAGTATCCGCGCCGGATTTTTTGACATTTTTTCAATAAGGTCCGTTATGTCAATTATTCCAGTTTCAACCAGCTTCAACCCTAAAGGAACCGCGGTTTCAAGGCCGATGATACCGTTAGCAGCCTGATCGAATTCAACGGCTTTCTCAATTATTGAATGCGGGGCATGATCAGTAGCAATTACATCAATGGTGCCATCGACAAGTCCCTGACAAATGGCTTCTATGTCTTGCTCGGTGCGCAACGGCGGGTTCATTTTGCTATTTGTATTATAATCTTTTACAGAAGCATCGGTCAGAGAAAAATAATGCGGGGCTGTCTCTGCGGTAACAGGCACCCCTCTTTTTTTCGCATCCCTTATGGCCCTGACAGATTCCCTGGTGCTGACATGAGCTATATGAACGGGAACTCCTGTTAATTCACACAGCGAGATATCCCTTAAAACCATGATGCTTTCAGCAGCATTGGGTATTCCGGAAAGACCCATTTTTGTTGCAACCGCGCCTTCATTCATGGCACCGTCTGAAACCAGATCAAAATCCTCACAATGGGAAATAACCGTCAGATTGAATCTGCTTGAATATTCTAATGCTCTTCGCATCAATTGACTGTTCATCACCGGGTTGCCATCGTCGGATAAGGCGACAGCCCCTGCGTCCTTTAACTCTCCATATTCACAAAGACTTTCTCCTTTTAGTCCCTTGCTGATCGCGGCAACCGGATAAACACGAACAATATCTGCCTTGACGGCCTTCTTTATTATATATTCCGTAACCTGCCTGGAGTCATTGACCGGATTTGTATTCGGCATACAGCATATCGCCGTAAATCCGCCAAACGCCGCTGCACGGCTACCTGTTTCAATAGTCTCTTTGTATTCATATCCTGGATCCCGAAGGTGAACATGCATATCAATCAATCCCGGAGCAACTATTTTACCGGAAGCATCAATTATTTTAGATTCTTTATTTTCATCGTCTGCAAGGGCACCTTGTTTAATCTCAACGATGTTGCCATCCTCTATGACTATATCCAGGATATCGTCCAAGTTTCCGGGATCAATGACCCTTCCACCCTTAATCACCGTTAGCATTACGTATTCCTCCTGTCACAAGATATAAAAGGGCCATGCGCACAGCAACACCATTTGTTACCTGTTCAAGAATAATCGAGTACGGTCCATCTGCAACATCGTAGGCAATTTCAACCCCTCTATTTATCGGTCCTGGATGCATAATCAACACGTCATCTTTTGCATTTTTCAGTTTGGCATCTGTCAAGCCATATATTTTCGAATATTCACGTTCGGACGGAAACAAAAAATGCTGCTGACGCTCTTTTTGTATCCGCAGCATCATGATAACATCTGCATCACATATCGCTTCTTCCATATTATGTGTTACAGAAACGCTAAGAGTCTCGATGCCTTTTGGAATCATCGTTGGAGGACCTGCCAGAACAACATCAGCACCCATCTTTGTAAATCCGACACTGTTCGACCGTGCCACCCTGCTGTGAGATATATCCCCGATGATGGCGATCCGAATGCCTGAAATTTGACCTTTATTTTCCCTTACTGTCATCAGATCGAGAAGAGATTGGGTGGGATGAGCGTGCATACCGTCACCGGCATTGATAACGGGCGACTTTAACATTTTCGCCAGCAAATGCGGAGCGCCTGCTGAAGTATGTCGGATCACAATCACATCAGGATTCATGGCTTCTAAATTCCGACCCGTATCGATCAAGGTTTCTCCCTTAACCATACTGCTGGAACTTGCGGATAAAGACAAACTGTCTGCACTCAAACGTTTGGCGGCAATATCAAAAGAAGTCCGCGTCCGTGTGCTCGGCTCATAAAAAAAAAGTATAACCGTTTTGCCCCTTAATGTTGGAACTTTTTTCATGGGCCTTTCAGATATTTCCCTCATCTTGTCCGCTGTATCCAAAATCAGGGTAATTTCATCAGCAGAGAGGGATTCCATATCCAAAATATCTTTTCTTGAAAGCTCCATGCCTCTCCTGTTTTATTTCAATAAATGCCCAATCCTGTTCCACCGAACGCCGAAATTCTCCTTATCCCAGGACCAGTAGATCATCAAGGCTTTTCCTTTTAAAGCCTTCAAATCCACAAAACCCCAGAATCTGCTGTCATAGCTCTGGTCACGATTGTCTCCCATCACGAAAAGGGATTTTTCAGGTACAACAACCGGCCCAAAATTATCCCTGGGCTGAACACTTGGCGGGAAGATATAGGAATCGGTATGAATACCGAAGTCATGATTCAAAATCTTTTTGTTCACATAAACCTGTTTATCACGAACTTCAACCACATCTCCCGCAACAGCGATGACTCGTTTGATAAAGTCCTTGCTGGGATCCTCAGGAAATTTAAAGACCACAATATCCCCATGTTTCGGGTTTTTTATGGGAACTATTGTTGTCTGTAAAAATGGGACCTTTACACCGTATATGAATTTATTGACCAGAATGTGATCCCCAATCAATAGCGTCTCCTTCATGGAACCCGAAGGAATTTTGAACGCTTGAATGACAAATGTGCGTATAAACAAGGCCAATACAATGGCCACCAGAATGGCTTCAATATTTTCACGAAGACCGCTCTTTTTCTTTTTGCGGATGTCGTTACTATCTATTTTATCAGTATTTTTTTTCTTCAAGTTTGGTTACACCTTTTTAAATTTAGGGGCTTCGCCCCAATTGGAATGATGGAATGCTGGAACAATGGAATAATGGGTTCCGGAATAATGCAATGTTGAATTAATGGTTAGATATGTGTTGAGGATAAAATTAAAAATGGATAATATCCTTTTAACAACCAACCTTCCAGTATTCCACCATTCCATTATTCCATATCGAGGCAAGCGTTCAAGTCTCAAATATTGTCCCATATATTCAAAAAGTTGTATAATTTTCGATACGTTATATTATCTTCAAAAAAAGCCTTAAAATAAGATTACTTAAAATGCCGGCCACGACATCGTCCAAAACAATTCCGATTCCCCCTGAAAATTTGTTTTCTAAAAAACGGATCGGATAGGGTTTCCAGATGTCCAGTGCCCTAAATACCAGAAATCCTGCGGTCACCGAAGTAATGTTAAAAGGCAGGCCGAATAATGTCAAGATAATGCCTGCAATTTCATCAATAACAATACATCCGGGATCTTCTGTCTTTAATATTTTTTCAGCCTCATTGGCAATCCAAATGGCACACAGTATAAATATTAGGGTCAATAAAACAGCAATCGAAATATCGATTTTCGAAAGAAAAAAACAAAGGGGGAGCCCAAGAACAGATCCAAAAGTGCCGGGAGCAAAAGAGATGTTCCCAATATAACAGCCGGTCGCAAGAAACATGACCGTTTTCTGTTTAAAATTCATTGCTTGTCTCTATATTCTGGCACTTTATTTTTGTCAAGAAATAGTATTGAATACAACCGCGAATAGACACTAATGGACATTAATAATTTTTTAATTTGTGTTTATTCGTGTTCATCCGTGGTTAAATAAAACACCAAACGCTAACGGTTGATTTCAGGTCTTCTTCGGTAACATCTTCCGGAATTAAAGCGATTTTAGAATGGTATCGTATATCACCCTCAAAGGAAGATTCTTCTCAAGGGCGATTTTTTTGCAGATTTCATATTCGGGAACAATCCGGGCACTGCCGTCCAATTCGGTAATACGTTTGGCCGCTATTTCACCGTAAACTGTTTTCACCATAATTCTTTCACGGCCAAGCATCCTCCGTTTGGCATGATAATATCTCACGCCCAGCGAACTGCTTTCAGATAAGATACACGCCATCAAAGCTTCCCGGCAATTTTCAGGACACAATACCTGAACCATCGTAGCCGGCCTGTTTTTTTTCATGAAAATCGGAATCCAGTAAACATCCAGCGCACCTTTTTCAAAAAGCCGCTCCATCAAGAATCCGAATATCTCGGGGTTCATATCGTCGATACAGGTTTCTAATATGACAATCTTTTCGGTTTGATATTCGCCAATCCCTTTTTCCGAGTTTGTTATTTCGGTTCCAAGAATAATCCTCAATAGATTCGGTTGTGATTCCAGCTTACGTTTTCCAGCACCATAACCGATTTTCTCAATAATCATGTCCGGTATTTCTTCAAAAGATTCTGCCAGGGTGGCAATGATCGCCGCACCTGTGGGCGTTACCAGTTCATGGGGGATCTTAGTGCCATAGACCGGAACACCTTTAAGGATACCGAGGGTAGCGGGAGCCGGAACCGGTAGGACTCCATGTTGACAGGTGACAAATCCTCTTCCGACAGGGATCTGGGAAGCGATGACGCTACCAATCTTCAGATAATCAACGCAAAGCGCCGTGCCTACAATATCGACTAAAGCATCAATCCCCCCTACTTCATGAAAATGGACTTTTTCCCTGGGGCACCCATGGATTAAAGCTTCAGCATCTGCAATCCTTTCAAAGATATCAAGACTCCTTTGTTTGACTTCGGGGGACAGCGGACTTTTTTCTATGATGGATTTTATGTCTTCATAATGTCTTGATGTTGTGTCATCTGTTACACGAACCTCCACGCTTTTTGCCTGAATTCCATTGCGAGATACCGTTTTAACCAACACCTCAAACCCTGTTAGTGGAAGTGTTTCGAGGCGATCTTTCAACCATTCTACAGGAACGCCGAGATCAAAAAAGGCCCCCAAGGTCATATCGCCGCTAATACCTGAAAAACAATCAAAATATGCGATCATTGTCTTTCTTTCGTTAAGTTCGTTAGGTTCGTTTGGATCGTCCCGGTGAAATGAACTTTGCTCCTCATTGACATGCCCCAGATAAACGAAAACAAAAAAATAGTTTAACAGGATAAAAATTTCACCCCGGATAAATAGCCCCAAGTGGATTTAACATGGCATGCTGGATATATTTAGATCGTTTGGTTGATGGAAAAACGGTTCTGGATTTAAGGTTTCGGGGTTCAGAACTCTGAGGCTGACCTTCTTACCTTCTGATTTTCCGACCTTCTTGTCTTTGCCCTTACCTCCAACCTCTTCCCTCTATCAGCATAGCTTACATCTTCTGATCTTCCCTCCCTCTTACCTTCTCACTTTCTCATCTTCTTATCCTCTACCTTCTTATCTTTTTATCCGCCGTCAATGTGGCGGGTTCATTTTCTACCCATCAGCCACATGCGAGTGCAGCCTGATGATCTCCAACAAAAGTTCTGCTGTACGGACCATGTCGTCAAGCTTTACGGACTCCCGTACCGTATGCATATCGCGCATACCCGTACCAAGGACGCCTGTAAAGATACCCTTTTCAAAGAAAATATTTGCATCTGCACCACCACCTGTGGTTTTTGTTTTCATTTTTCTTCCGAGATTTTCAGCCGCTCGAGTTGCAAGTTTGATCACCGGATGATCGTCCGGAATATGGGTTCGAGGAAAATCTTTTTCAATGTTGATTTCCACACGGGGAAGTTCGTCATTAGGATTTATTTTTTTATAGTTTTCAATAACTTCATTAAATGAGAATACGATTTCATTTGTAATTTTATTTAATTTTTTCTCATCATGACTTCTAGCCTCGCCTTTGACCTTTACGAGATTCGGCACGATGTTGGTGGCTATGCCGCCCTCAATGATACCGATGTTGCATGTAGTTTCTTGATCGATCCGTCCCAGCTCAAACTTTGCAATGGCCTTACTTGCCAGGGAGATGGCATTGATCCCTTTTTCGGGAGCTGCACCGGCATGCGCATCTTTTCCGTGAATTGCGAATTCAAGACGGTTGGCAGAAGGGGCCCGGGTCACAATTCCTTCTGTGTCGGTGGCATCCAGGGCAAAACCATACGTTGCGGTAACAGCACTTAAATCAAGATGCTTGGCCCCCTGAAGACCGATCTCTTCACAAACGGTAAAAACAAGCTCAAGGGGGCCATACTGCAGATCATTTTCCTTTAATATGTTTAGGGTTTCCAGAAGAATGGCAATGGCACTTTTATCGTCCGCCCCAAGGATTGTGGTTCCGTCGCTGGTAAAGGTTCCGTTTTCCAGAACAGGCGTAACTCCCCTGCCGGGTTCCACCGTATCCATGTGTGCATTAAGAAGAAGCGGCGGGACATGTGTATTCCCCTTGAACTTTGCAATCAGGTTTCCCGAATTGCCGCCGATTTTATCACCGGCATTGTCCACGAACGTTTCTGCACCCATAGACTCGAGTATTTTTTTGATTTCGTTGGCTATTACACCTTCTTCTTTAGAAACACTGTCAATTTGAACTAAAAATTTAAATGTTTCCGCCAGTCGTTCTCTATTGATCATGTGTTCACCTCTATATCCGGTTGGCCAGTTTCCCGGTTCGCCGACCAAGCCAATCTCTCAGACTAAAATCTTTTTTTTGGGATTGGCCAGTGTGAAAGCTGAAAGGTACTGACAACCACTAAACACTACATCACAAAAGCGTTGACAAAAATTCTATTATTATTATTATGTGTTCTTCTACGATACAACGGAAGTGCGCAGCTTACTGGTGAGGCTCCCGGACTTCAAATCCGGTGTGGGGCGCTAAAACCGTCCCGGGTGGGTTCGATTCCCATGCACTTCCGCCATTTAATCTCAATGATTACATCATGTTAAAAGTCATTGACCTTCCGCAAAACTACCACAAGTCCCATGCACATGGTTCTCCGGAGTTTCGATCATTTCCTCTATTTAGTCAACCTGTAATATTTGCGACTCAGCAATGCTTATCGTGTTCTTGAAAATTATGGATCTGCAAATTTTGTATATTGCGAATATAACCTCAAATTATCATTTAAGAACTTGCTGTTGTCGATATCTTAATTTCTGAAATCCTTTTCAAATGACCGGCCTGATGGAAAAATCTTGGCGTAACTTAACCAGCAGGCTTGATGACATCCAGGGTAAGGCTTGTGTTGACGGCATCCGTCGAGGCCTTTTCCACCGGTCCGGAACTACCAGTGGTCACCCGTGTGGGGCTTAAGCCGCCGGTGGTCTTGAGCTCCTTTACGATTACTTCGGCGCGCCGCTGAGCAAGATCCTGGAGATCGTTGTCAAGCAGCGGTTCCAGCTTTACCAATTCCTCGAAAATCCCCTGGTAAAAGGCAATATCCGAACTCTCCCAACCGAAAAGGGCCAGATAGGGTTTTACCTGTTTCGCTTTCTTGCCAGTCTTTTTTTCGTACTGCGTCTTAAAATCGGCGACCGCCTTGTCACCGGCACGCATTTTAAGAAGCTTTTCCAGAGCTTTCTGGGTCTTTGCAGTGTTGAATGCTACCGGTCCCGGCGCCTCGTCCGGAGATAGCTTCACGCCCATCTGCTCAGCAAGGGCAAGCTTTACGCGTTCCGTACGCAGCGCCTCACCATCTATTTTGGGATCGAAACGGCCCTGTACCACTATCCTCAGCTGAGGCCGCTTTTCAAGGGCTTCAACAACATTTTTCAGCTTTTTCAACTCGGGCGGCAGCAGGCGGTCGCTGCCGGGATGGAAGGAAATGGCATCCATCTGCTCGCCCTTATCGCCCAAAAGGCCACCCAGCGCTCTGAAGGGTGCAGTCACTACTTTGGTGATCAGGTTGACCAACGCCTGCCGGATCACATGCCCGTAACTGAATTTCGGATGGTCCACGTTGCCTTTCACCGGCACGGCCACATCGATCTTACCCTCAGTGTCGGTAAGGAGTGCGATAGCCAAATCTAGTGGCAGATTAATTGCGTTTGGTGCCTCAACCCGCTCGCCGAGGGTGAACTGTTCTAACACCACTTTATTGTCTCCGAGAAGTTCGCTGTTCTGAATTTTGTACTCCAGTTTGAGGTTGAGCGTTCCAGATGCGATTTTTCGCCCGGCAAACGTGGCGCTATAGGGACTGAGGGGCATCATATCAACGTTTTGGAATGACACGGTGAGATCAGTGAACGTTTTGGGCGCGAAGGGACTCATCCCACCCTCCACCGTGGTGAGTCCGTATTCGTCAACCTTTCCCTCGAGTTGAATCATGGTTCGGCTCGCCGGGTCGGAAGATATGCCCGTAGCACCTCCGCTGAAGTCAGTCACAGGAGTAGCAAAAGGCAATACCAGGCTGAAGTCAGCGAAATCAACAACACCTTTCTCCACGCGAATCCGCTCGATACTCACCGGAAAAAGTTTCCGATCTTTGCTCGGCACGACAGGCGGGGCTTGTTCCTGTTGTGTTGATGTCTCGCCGCCAACCACATCCGAGCTCTTTATCACCTTGGCCAAGTTTACACTACGGTCCTTGAAAATCACTACCTTGGCACCAGGCTCCAGCAATTTCACATCTTCGATCTGCAGGCGATCAGGTGACAGCCCGAACTTCAGTCCATTAGCAGACATCTTTTTCCATTCGAGGAATCGTTCACCGGTGCCTTCCTCATTTAACATGAGGTTGTTCACGCTTACTGAACCGCTGGCGCGTAATTTTGGACCGGATTTGGCAGATCGATACTTCACCCGGGCCGACGCGGAGATATTACCGGACTCAAGCGCAAGCGTCGTGAACTTGGCTACGGCCGGGCTTAGCGGTTTGAGGTTTATCCCCGTTATTTTCGCGCGTGCATCGACACGGTCACCGATCTGGCTGACCTGACCACTGACTTTTACACTTCCACCCTGGACCACCTTGAGATCTGTTTTAAAGTCGATGGGCGTTTTACCATCGTTGGTAAGACTTTTGAGTGACGCCCGGATATCTTTTAGGTCATAAACAATGGCCGGAGCAATGGTATTGTCCTGCAGAGCCACCCGGAAACCGTTCATTTCAATCGTATCAAGGCTGATCGACCAGGGCTTGCCCTCGGCCCGCGCCTTTAGACCGGTTTCGGCGATATCGCGTTTCAGCCTGCCTTTGTCCGCGGGATTAAACATCTCAAGCAGACGAATACGCCCGTTTTGACCGCGTACCACACTGGTTTCACCTCCGGTAGTCCCCACCCGCGTGATCGTTATTCCACGACTGCCAATATCGATGCGGCCGTCATTCAGCACAAGCGTGTCTAATGATATGAAGGGAGTGTCCTCACCTGCTTCCGAAACTGCGACACGATTCAACGCCACCTCCAGATCGTTCACAATGGCTTTTATCGGTCCGGCGCCAACTTCTGCCGATGCGTTCAACAAAACATTAAGCCCGCCGACGTTAAGCGCAACGGGGTTAGCGCGGCTGTGGTCTGAATAATCCACCGCAACGTTTTCGACTTTCACCTCTCCTGCCTTCAAGCGCCATGGCTGACTCTCGGGTGTTGAGGAGCCAGGGATCGGTGCAGTCACGTCTGTGGACGTCCGTCGCGTAACGAGCTTCTGCCAGTCAAAAAGCCCCTTTTCATCCACCGATGCTGCAACCTTACCGTCACGCACGACGATGTTCGGAACCATGAATTCCCTCGCTTGAAGGTCGAAACGCATGTCATCAACTTCAATTGCCTCCAAGACAAGCAAGGGGGTGTTCTTGCCCTTTTCTGTGAGCAAAAGTCCCTTTAGTGCGAACTTCGCGTCTTGCAACACCAAGAGAGGGGTGCGCTCTTGATAATCGAATCTATAGCGGGTACTGAAATCCATCTCGCCCGCCGGTTCGGCAAGGTTCAACTCGTCTTGAACGAACTTCCACGCTGTGGCCAGTTTGAAGCCGGCCATACTTAACTTGCCTTCAGAATAAATTGGGTGTAAAGATATTTCGCCTTGCCAGCCAACCGTTCCGCCACCGGGTAAATCGGCCTTAATGGTGTACGGACCTTTGCGTTCCGGGATTGTCGATATCTCTTTGAACTCGAGGTTGAGGGGCCAAAATGTTTCTGTGGCATGAGTGGTATCTGAACGATCGCTGAAAGTGAAGCTGCCGCCAATGACTTCAGCATGATGCACCAGTAGCCGCGGCGGACGACTGTCGCTGGGTGGAGGATCTTCCGATTCTGGAAAGTTGTCAGCAAGGTCTGCAAAATTGAGACGGCCGTTATGCTGTATCTCTATGTGCAGCGATGGGCGTTCAATACGAACATCGGCAAAGGTCCATGCCCAGCGGAAAAGGCTTGAGAGCTGAAAGTCTACAAACAAGCGGTCAAAGCCAAAAATTGGGCGATTATCTGCCTCTTCAAGTACAAAGTCCTTGGCCTCAAAGGTGAATAGGAAAGGGTTGACGCGCACCTCGGCAATGGATGCTTTGCGCTGGAGCTTTTCCACAGCGTAATTGCTGACCAAGCGTTTGACCATCCATGGTGTTAGCAAAAAACCAAGTAGAGCATACAACACCACTGCCGCGACTCCGGCCAGAAGCCAGCGGTTGAGAAGTATCTGACGCCAACGACTGGGGGCTGTCTCGGGACCGTTTGTTTCTGTAGTTCGGTCATGCATGGTTTACACCTCCCGCGATGCACTGCGAATATAACGCCGCTTTAATGAATCCTGGATATATTATACAAATAAGTGTTTAAATCACTTTAGCCATTTTTCTTAATTCCAGTCTAGCCACCGACTCAATGTGATGGGTATGAGGAAACATATCCACCGGCTGAACTTCCAGCACCCTGTAACTTTCTTTCAGCATGCCAAGATCCCGTGCCATGGTCGCAGGATTGCAAGACACATATACTATCCTGGCCGGCGCCAATTCAAGTATTTTGTGAACCACATCCTTGTGCATTCCTGCTCTCGGGGGATCTATGATCATCACATCCGGTGCGGCCGTAAGTTCGGTAAGCTTTTCTTTAATGTCTCCGAGAATAAACCGACAATTGGAAATCCCGTTGATCCGACAGTTGTTCATTGCATCGTTTACTGCGCTCTCAACGATTTCAATGCCGATCACTGTTTTGGCTGCCCCGGATATAAATATGGCGATGGCCCCTGTCCCGCAGTAAAGATCCACAACCGTTTCCCTGGCTGAAAGATCAGCATATTCCTTTATGGTTTCATATAAACGTTGTGCGCCCCGGGTATTGGTTTGAAAAAATGAGTTTGCCGATATTTCAAATTCAAATTTACCGATTTTATCCCTGATACAGGGGTGTCCGGAAAGCAATATTTCATACTCTCCCACAGCAACTCCGGCTTTTCGTGAAGTAATATTGTTTACCACCGATACGATTTGAGGATATGCTTTTACCAGTTGATCGGCCAGGGATTGTACGGTTTTTCGGTCTTCTTTTGCAGTAATGATATTGACCATCCACTGGTTATACGCCTTAGAATGTCTCAGCATAATAAAGCGCCAGAAACCGATATGACTGCGAAGTCCATAGACAGGAACACCTGAAGCCCGAATAGTTTTCCTGACGTCGTCAAGGATACGGTTGCCGAGTTCAGGTTGAAGAAAACATACACGGGTGTCCATTACCTTATAAAAAGTTCCCGGAACATGAAGTCCAAGAGCAAAGCTTTTGTCAATATCCGACTTGTCCATTTCATCCGGCAGGAGCCACCTGCGGTCAGAACATGAAAACTCCATCTTGTTCCGATATTCAAATATTTCCGGCGAAGGGATTGTCGGATGCACCGGTACACCAAGAATCTGGCCTATCCGCTCTATGGATTCCACAACATGCTGTTGTTTGTATTCGAGCTGCTTGTCGTATTGTAAAAACTGCCATTTACATCCACCGCAAAACCCGCTGTACACACACTTCGGGCTTACCCTGAAGGGTGACGGTTTAATGAGGGTGTCGACCCGGGCCTCGGCATACTGCTTTTTTCTTTTAACGATGCGTGCAACGACATGATCCATTGGAACGGCTTTTTCTACAAACACGGTTAGACCGTTTATTTTCGCAATCCCTTTTCCGCCAAAGGCGATTCCGGAAATGTCAAGTTCCAGCATCTGTCCTTTTTTAATTTTCATCTTGAAAGTTCATCTCGTCTTTTTTGAAAATATATGGTGATGTTTGATACGCATTGAAAAATATCACGAATCATGAGATAATCCAACCATGAATCAAATAAATATCACTTTTACATCCAACGGATTCCTTTTAAAAGGTATTCTTCACTTGCCGAAAACCATTCTGCCGCCGGTTGTCATCGGTTCCCACGGTCTGCTCAGCAATAGTTTTTCTCCAAAGCAGATTGCCCTGGCTCGAGAATGTAATGCCCACGGTATTGCATATTTTAGATTCGACCATCGAGGCTGTGGAGAGAGTGACGGTGTTTTTAGCGAAATCACCTCCTTAAATGGCCGTCGCAATGACCTGATCAGTGCCGTAAACACCATTCAAATGCGAGAAGACATCGGGAAAAAGCTCGGGCTTTTTGGAAGCAGCATGGGAGGGACCGTCTGTATTTCTGTGGCAGATGTCCTTGATATAGACGCATGGGTCACGTATGCGTCTCCTGTTCGCAGCAGTTCCGTAACCACGGCTTTGAAAAAATCAGACGATGCCGAAAAAATTAAACCATTGGTGGATCAGAAAGATCTAACCTGGGACATCTCAGACCAGCTCAAGCACCTTCACCACATCTTTATTTTACACGGTGATTCCGACAAAATTGTGTCGCCGACCAATGCCCACGAGATCTTCACGAAATCAAGCAATCCGAAAAAACTGATCATTCAAAAAGACGGAGACCACCGCATGAGCAAAAAAAAACATCAGAAAGATTTTTTGCGACAAGCGGTGAACTGGTTCAAGGATTGTTTTGAAGACACTCTATAGGCTTTTAAAATATATCAAATTCGAAACAATATCGAATCACTATATTTCCAATGACCTAAACAAGGTCACGCCAGGGCTTAAGTTGAAGTAATTCCTTTGTTTTGGTCATTGGATCATTCAGATTTATAATTTGTTTCGAGTTTGGTATTTTGGATTTAGAATTTCCTTCAAAGATAAAACTCGGTAAAGAATCCTGGCCCAAAGGACCAGGCTTTGGTTTGCCCCTGAAAGGGGCTCAAAGCCGTACAAGTTAAAAGTGGCTAAAGTGATCTAAAGTGCCTAAAGTTATGGTGTCGCTTCGCTCCGATGTTTTTATATAATTGATAGAATTCCTTAACTTTAGTTCACTTCAAACTCTTGCAGCGATTCTTCAGGCAGAGCCATAGAACTCTGACCTGGCCCAGAGGACCAGGTTTTTCAGGGCAAAATAAATATGATCGGTTGTGATTCCGTCTCCTCTGCGTTAAGTCTGAAGTTGCCTGCGTAGCATGTCCAGAGCTTTCATGGCAAAAATTTTTTTATTTCTCCATCGGCTGTTAAATGGAAAAAAGAACCGAAATCCCAGGGTAGATCGACGGGTGGCAAGACCAATGCAAACCGTTCCCACAGGCTTTTCGTCGGTCCCCCCATCCGGTCCGGCAATACCGCTGGTTGCAAGTCCGTAATCAGATTCTGCGATTCGCCTTACACCCGCTGCCATCTCTTTTGCTGTCTTTTCATGAACAGCCCCGTAGTGTTCAAGAATTTCGGATGATACGCCCAAAACCTTCTGCTTGGCTTCATTAGAATACGTGACCCCTGAAAAAATAAAATAGTCTGAGCTGCCCGGTACATTGGTCAGCAAGTGGGATACCAGACCCCCGGTACAGCTTTCGGCAACTGCCAGCGTTGTATTTTGTTTTAAAAGAAGTCTGCCCACCACAGCCTCCATTGAGCTTTCGTCTTCAGAGAAAACATTGTCCCCTATTTCCTCTATAACCGTTGCAGCTGCCTTAATCATACGTTGATGAAGTGTTTCTTTGTTTTTGCCCCGGCCATAAAGTTTGATCTGGATTTCCGGGAACTTGGCGCGAAATCCAAGCGTGATTTCCGGGAACAACCCACTGAGGCCTGACACTCGTTCGGCTGCGGCCGATTCCGTTAAACCAAAGGTTGATATGGTTTTCACCATGCTGAATTCACAAATGCTCCCCCGTAACTTTTCCAATCGAGTCAGGACAGTATCTGAAAGCATTCTTTGCATTTCAAAGGGAACTCCGGGCAAAAAGAAAAACATGCAGCGGTTTATTTTTAGCATAAACCCGGGCGCGGTTCCCACTGGATTT
>CALLDL010000185.1 GCA_937998305.1 uncultured Desulfobacterales bacterium
GAAGTACGCAGTGTTCGAATCATTCAACAAACCATTGTCTTTACAACTGTGAATGATGGCAAAACCTATACTGTCGGTTTTACTCAGAGATGGCACCCTAAAAAATCGGCAAGCGACTACGGAAAAATGATGTTTACGACTAAAAATTTTGCCGAGCTGACAGAGGGACTTAGCGAAATGGAAATCAGCGCTATTAAGAAGGGCATCTTGGTGAATGGAATGAGTAAAAGAGCGGTGTTTATTTGTTATGGGCCTCCGCCGGAACACCATACTCCGAACCTGGATGTCAAAACCTGGTACTATTGGAAAAACAGAGGGGAAAAATTTGCGGTAAAATTTGACCGGGACAACAAGCTGGTATCAGACAGCTCAGGTGGCTGAAGGCACATTTGAAAAGAACAAAACGAGATGTTTTATATTGAGAGGATAAAATTGGACAGAAAGCATCTATTTCTTGTTTTCATTATTCAATTTGCCATCCTTTTTATACTATTTTCATCGTGTGCAACGACTGCTAAAATTGGAGCGGCTGTAAATAGAAAACTAATCGATGGGGTTTATGAAGGCAGTTATAGAGGAGGCCCTAATAAAGCATTTGTCGAAGTCACCATAGAAAACAATCGGATAATTGATATTCAAATAGTAGAACATTGGACATTAAAAGGAAAATCGGCTGAATCGATCATACCGGAAAGAATTATAGAAAATCAAAGTACGGATGTGAATGTGGTTAGCGGCGCCACAAATAGTAGTATCGTAATTATGAATGCCGTTCAAAGAGCAGTTGAAAATGCTTATCATAATTAACTAAACATTGAATAGCATAATAAAAGGGTCCGGCTATGGAAATAAAAAACTGATGGACTTTAGAAAGGGCGGACAACATGAAAATACTGGCAATTAATTCCAGCCCCCGTAGTGGTGGCCAGAGCAAAACCGAATTCATGCTTAATCACCTTGTCGAAGGTATGCAAGAGGCCGGTGCAAAAGTGGAGGTCGTTAACCTTCGCAAAAAAGAAATTAAAAATTGCATCGGCTGCTTCACATGTTGGACCAAAACCCCTGGTAAATGTTTACACAAGGACGATATGACCAATGAACTATTCCCTAAATGGCTGGAAGCTGACCTTGTCGTCTATGCTACACCGCTTTATTACCACTTTATGAACGCCGCAATGAGCACCTTTTTAGAACGCACCCTACCTGCAATCCAACCCTTCTTCGAGCGAAGCGAAGGAAAAACTCATCATCCCCTGCGCCAAAAAGTTCCCTCAACTGTTTTACTTTCCGTGTGCGGATTTCCCGAGGAATCAGAATTTGACGCACTTTCGGAATTTGTAAAACGTACGCGCCATAAAGGTGTTAAGATGGTGGCTGAAATTTATCGACCTGCTGCCGAGGTAATGACGAACGCATTTTTAGAGGATAAAAAAAATGACATTCTAGATGCAACAAAATTAGCAGGACGAGAATTGGTACAGTCAATGAAAATAAGCCCGGAAACGATGGCGCGGATCAGGCAACCGCTTACAGATGCTCAAACCTTTGTAGATTTGGGCAATATTTATTGGAAAACCTGCATCGCCGAAGGTGTAACACCCAAGGAATTTAAAGAAAAAGAATTGGTTCCGCGGCCGGATTCTATTGAAAGCTTTATGCTGCTCTTTCCATTTGGCATTAATTCTGAAGCCGTCGGCGAGCGAAAAATAAATCTGCAGTTCAACTTTTCCGGTGAAATAACGGATTCATGTTATTTTATTATTGAAAACGGTCATGTTGACCCAATAAATGGCATCGCCAAAGGCCCGGACATCACCATAGAGACACCTTTTGATATCTGGATGGATATAATGACCGGCAAAGCTGACGGTCAGCAGATGTTTATGGAACAAAAATACAAAGTAGAAGGTGACCTTTCATTGATGATTCAATTATTCCAAAAAAACGAGTCGTAACGAACTCACTCCCAGGTATGCAGCTTGAATGATCTGTGAAGCTTAAACGAAATGGAGCGCGTCGGACATGACAAACAATAATTTTGCTTATGATAAGGAAGGACTTTCCGGGTATTATGGTGCTCCCGCTAAGATTATGATTTCATCTGAAAGGTAATGCTTTCTTTACAACACATGGTATAGAAAGGATTTCACCATGAAACATTGCTTGCTTGTATTAATCGCAACTCTGGTCATAATCGGCCTGCCACAGCAGACTTTTTCCCGGGACGATCGGATAAGGTTTCCAATTGATGACGCAGTATCGACACCGGCAGCAAAAACTAAGCTCCAGGGCATTGATTTTTACTTCGGCAACCAGAAACATCCAGAAATATTGCAGGACTTTGGAGAGTTCAGCACCAATAAAAAAGCCAACGCCTTCGCTAAATCAGACAAACAGGTCTGCGAATGGGTGTTTCTGTCTGCACTGCTGCAATTACAGGAACGGGCGAGAAACCTGAATGCAAACGCCGTGATTAATATCAAGAGCAATTATAAGTACCGCGAATTTGCGAGCGAAACGGAATTCGAGTGCGGTGCGGGCCACATAATGGCCGGGGTGGCGCTCAAGGGCAGGATTGTAAAGATCGCCAAGTAGAGATTCACGGTAGTTTTTCAACTTTCATTTTTATAAATACATGTCCTAAAAGGGCAGCTTTTATATTTGGGGTCCTCAACAAGCAGGATCACCTACCGTCTTCTTTGTATAGCACGGGGCGATCCATTTCGGGCTTTGACATCCATTTCTGATAATAGGTCTCCCGCTTTGACTGGATACTGTCAGCATTATCTCGCGCCCACTGATACGAACTATCCGTGTTTTCGACAAAACTGCAGTTGCTAAACCAATCCATAAATTTTTCCGATTCCAGTTCGTCTTTGTGAATCGGTTTCAGAGAAAACCTGGCTTTCCAGACCCCGACCCTTGGTGTCACAAGAGCGTAATACTTCTTGCCTGCCTCAACTTCAGCTCCCATGAAGTCCGCGCTCTCGCCGACAACCATGAAGATATGCTCACCCGGAGTCGTCTTGTGTGCAACTTTTGCTTTTGATGATACAATACCGACCAGAATATTTTCTCCGGTGGTAACATCAAACACAGTTGATTGAACAGCACCACCAAAGGCCGATGGCCTCATGAATATGATAACCGCCTCGCTTTCTGACGGCTCATAAATCAGTTCTCTCTCGGGGCCGACCGGCTGCATATATTTCGATGCGCAACCGCTAAGTGCCAGACCAATACAAAGAACGATAAAAATAGATTTCAAGACCTTCATATTGCCTCCTCATTCTGTTTTAAAACAGGGACGCGAAAATAATTCACTGGGTACAGGAAAATTATAGCACAGTGAAAAAAAAGTGGGCATAAAATTATCTAGTGCCGAGACAAAACATCCCAAAAAATACTAGTGCTAAACCGATAGTTTAGAACTCTCGGGGGTTCTGACAATATATTTTTCCTATTTTTCCGATTAAAAATGATTTCACAAACGAAATGCGTCATTAATAACAGTGCCGAAATATTTTCACCCAATGAATTTATGAAAAAACGCGAATATGCCAATTGATCAAATTTTATGTGTGTCTGCTTTTTAAAGAAAAATTAACACCCAGGACAATATGCAATATTTGACAATTAGTGAATAAGTAAGTTAATGTTAAGTACTAATACTGCTTTTTGGTAATGTTAAATTTTGTATAACTTATTTTACTATCCAGCTAAAAATTTTCGAAAAGTCTAGAATTCTTTGGAAACGGACTCATCTTATTGTAACTCCTTCAAATTGAAACTAAAAAAGTCTATTGGGAAACCCTCTTCAAAAACAGCATGTTGAAGGTGAAGGGAAGGTTATGCATTACAGACGCATCGGTTTTTTCACTTTTTCAATTTTATTAATAATAATGATTACGGTGGGTTGTCGCAGTACCCCCTCTAAAGCAAACCAGACTTCTATTGAAAATCCATTATTTCTTCAAAATAATATCCATGCCCAGGCCGGTTCGCGCGATACCAAAGCAAGTTATGCCAATTGGACGGATCCCGGCGCCGGTCATATTATCATCCCTGTGAATACCCCAGTGGTATTTGGAAGATACCACAGGGGACTTACAATAAAAAACCTAAATGATGGAAAATTTATTTATTTTGAGTATAATAGCAAAAACATGGGTATGAGTGCAGAACAATACATCCGTCTGATTACATCTTCGCAAAAAGTAAACTTGAACGCATTATCAGAAATCGATCAAAAAGGGATTAACAGCGGAAAGGCTTTGGTTGGAATGTCAAAAAAGGGCGTTAGAATTGCCCTGGGCTATCCCGCAGTTCACCGAACACCGTCTTTGAAAAATAACTTATGGATCTTTTGGCGCAATAGATTTAATACAAAAGTGATCGAATTCGACACGGAAGGCAAAGTAAAAAAGATTCGATTTTGACAGAGGCCAAGGATGGACAAGCGAATCGCACTGGTAACCGGAGCAAGCAGAGGTATCGGAGCTGCTATTGCCACAGTTCTGGCACAAGATGGCTTTGATCTCTGGCTTAATTACAGAAGCAACCATGAAGCGGCCGAAAGGGTTAAGAATGAGATCGAGCAAACCAACGCACAGTGCCGGCTGCTGCCTTTTGATGTTTCCGACTCCGAAGCGACGCTATCCGTACTGGATCCCTTAATTGAGAAAGAAACGCCGTATGTACTGGTAAACAATGCTGGTTTTACTAGGGACATGCTGATGATTTGGATGAATCAAAATGACTGGAAGGATGTTTTGTCCGTCACGTTAGATGGGTTTTTCCAGGTAACAAGAGCAGTGATCAAAGGGATGTTGACAAAACGAAGGGGTCGAATAATCAACATTGTTTCCACTTCCGGTCAAAGCGGTATGGCGGGCCAGGTGAACTATTCTGCCGCCAAGGCGGGGTTGATTGGGGCCACAAAAGCATTGGCCGCTGAGGTTGCAAAACGCAATGTATTGGTAAATGCGGTGTCTCCAGGATTCATTGAGACTGAAATGATAAAAGATATTCCAAAAGAAAAAGTATTGCCCATGATCCCCATGCAACGGTTTGGCACCCCCGAAGAAGTCGCTGCAGCTGTCAGATTTTTATGCTCCGATCAAGCATCTTATATTACCGGGCAAATTATAGCAGTCAATGGCGGAGTTTACATGTAAAATCTGGATAGCCTGTTTTTATGGCATTTTTTAGAGTTGTAATTTTTAATCCAATTTATGCAAATTTGCTGCTGAAACAAGACAAAGCCTGGCCTATCTCCTCATCGTCTTTGGAAAAGATTTATGCACCGAGTAGCGATTACAGGCATCGGTATTGTTTCCTGCATCGGAAACAATATCCAAAAAGTTGCAGAATCATTGCGACTGGGCAAATCCGGGATTGCGATCGATGCAGAACGAATAAATATCGGTTTTCGCAGCCCGCTTACAGGCGTCATACGGGATTTTGAGGCCACCGACTTTTTATCACGAAAACAGCGCAAAACCATGGCAGATTTCGCCATCTACGCCTACGCCTCTGTAAGGGAGGCGCTGGACATGTCCGGGCTTAGTGATGAGGAAGTGCAAAGTCCGGATACGGGACTAATATTCGGATGTGATTCCAGCTGCATTGCGGCTGTGGAACAGGTAGAGCTGCTGCGCAAGCATGAGGAAACAAAGTACATCGGAAGCGGTCATGTTTTCCGCTCGATGACATCAAATATCACCATGAATTTGAACACCATTTTGAAAACAAAAGGCGCCTGTTGGACAATCAGCTCAGCATGTTCCAGCGGGGGGCATGCCGTCGGTCAGGCGGCGGATCTTATCGCTCTCGGTCGGCAGGATCGAGTCATTTGCGGTGGCGCTCAGGAAATTAATTGGGAATCCATGTGCAGCTTTGATGCACTCGGGGCATTCTCGATGCGAATTGAAGAACCGGAAGCAGCCTGCCGCCCATTTGACGCGCAACGCGATGGCCTTGTTCCCAGTGGCGGTGCTGCTACGCTTGTTTTAGAACGATATAACATGGCCAAACAGAGGGGTGCAAAAATTCTAGGTGAAATCAAAGCGTATGGCTTTTCTTCAGACGGGACCCACATTTCTGTTCCGAGTCATGAAGGCCTCACAACCGTTATGCAAAAAACGCTGGATAGTGCAAACCTAAAACCCTCTGAAATAGAATATATTAGTGCCCATGCCACCTCGACTCCTGTTGGCGATTCCATAGAGGCACAAAGTATCACTGCAGTTTTCGGTGAAAAAACGCCATGGGTATCCTCTTTCAAGTCCATGGTAGGACATGAGCTTTGGATGGCAGGCGCATCAAATATTGTTTACTCGATAATCATGGCACAGGAAGGATTCATCGCCAAAAACCTGAATTTTCATGAGCCGGATGAAGATTCTAAGAAGCTCAATATTGTAACTGAAACAATCACCAAAGCACCTGAAACCGTTTTATGCAATGCCGCCGGATTTGGTGGCTCAAATGCTTGCGTTATTATAAGGTGTAAAGAATGAAATATGATTACGTTGTAATCGGAGCCGGTGTTTCCGGCATGACAATGGCGATCATCCTCGCAAAAAACGGCTTTGATGTTGCTTTAGTCGAAAAATCTAAAAAAACGGCACCGTTAATTAGAGGATTCACTCGCAACGGTATTTATTTTGACACCGGTTTTCACCACACGGGCAGCCTGGGCAAAAATGAAATATTAGATATTTTATTTCACTATTTGGGTCTGTCCGACAGATTGGAAAAAGAGCCTTACAACCCGGATGGTTTTGACCTTCTTCGTTGCAAGCAATCCGGTTTCGAATTTCGATTTCCATACGGCTATGAACGTATCCGGGAACGCTTGCTTGAAAAATTTCCCGGCGAAGCAAAAGCCGTTAAAAAATACCTGGTAGAAATCAAGGAGACCTTCGACTCCTTTCCCTATATTAAACTCGATCCTGATCGATTGGATATAAGCATCCAAAAAAGTGTGCAGGGACCCAGCCTTAAGGAATTTTTAGATCGTTCAACAGACAATCAACAATTAAAATGGGTGCTTTCACTCCACTGTTTGCTGCACGGTGTTCCCCCGGAGGAAGTACCTTTTGCCTACCATGCGTGCGTTGCCGGTTCATATTACCAATCGGTCCACCGTATCAAAGGGGGTGGAATGTGTCTGGCCAAAGCCTATGACAACCAGCTAAAAGACCTCGGAGTCGATGTCTATTGCGGTCAGGCGGCAGCTGAGATTTACATCTCATCAGATCACGCACCTTCGGGAATCCGCCTAAAAGACGGTACAGAGCTACATTGCCGGGGTTGTGTCTCAACAATTCATCCAAGA
>CALLDL010000186.1 GCA_937998305.1 uncultured Desulfobacterales bacterium
CCAAATTCCCACCCGCTTTCAATGAACTTATTCATCGTATTATGATCATGGAAGATGAAAATCGCACGAAAATCTTTAATTCCGAGTCCCAGACCAATACCAACCTCACCCATTTTCATGTAAGTGTGTTTTCCGGTTTTATTGTTCTTAACCACACCATGACCGCCCCCGAAACTTGCGAATATGATATTTATATTCGCATCGCTGAAAACTGCGTATCCTGATGCTTTTTTAATTTGGGATCTTGCCTGCGGTTTAACTCTATAAAGCTCAGTCAGCGTGTCTTTTTTCATATCAATAATGGCATGTCGCTTATCCTGGGGTGTCTTACCTTTGGTTGTCGCACAACCCAATAAAAGAATAGCGAAAAATAATGCACATAACCCGATTTTACATATCTTCATGATTTTTTCCTTTTCGATCAATGATAAAAAGTTGAGCGTTTTTAAAATCACTCTTATAACTCACGCGAGTGGCCAAACCTATTATCGGCAATACAAGCGGGATCCTTTAGTTCTTCGCCTGCCCAGCGTTTGAAGAATTTATTTCGATGCTAGTTTTTTATAATTCAACCAAACACCAATCAAAACAAATCGATATCGTTCATCAGAGTATTTACGGGTGATAAGAACAAACTTGCAGGAATGAAAAGAATAGGAACAGACTTTCGAAACCGGAAGCACACCCCTTTTCGCTTTCAGAACTGATACAAAGTGATCTTTATTTTCGAAGTGTTTTTTGGGTTGGAAAACGGAATTGTAAATAAATTTGAGTTGTTTCGCCAGTGTGGAGACAGGCACGACATCTATAATTTAGGCAAGTATAAATATGTTACCCTTGATGATTACTGTATGCCTGAGTTATCAGCAAAAACAAATAACAATCCGCGCAATTTCGGTGATAAATTTTGAAATTGTACGCCCAATGCCAAGGTCCTTCCCCCTCTAAATGAAACCTTCTGGGTCCAGACAATCTGCCCGGGAACTTTGATCTCCAGCCCCTCACTGGGAAAGCTCATTTTGATTGGTGCGGTTTTAATTTTTTTGTGAAAAGAATCGATACTATCTAATACATGAACATCTTTCGTATCCAAAACAATACAGGTTCCTCCAATTGAAATATCTCTGGAATATCCATCAAGAATGATAGGAGAATTGACAGAACTTTCCGGATATATCTCAAGAGTCATTTTTATTACAATCTGATGTCTTTCCCCTCTACGATTTTTAGGCGGAAATTCACGTTTTTCTGAACCTGACCGTTCCATATACAGGGCTTCTATGACACTTTCGACATTTGAATATTTCCGACCTATCTGAGATAGTGCTTTTTTGGGTATCTTAATCAGTTCAACATCTGTAATCGTTTCTACATAAGATTCAGATACTTTTTTCTGATCAAGGGGATATATATCTCCAAAAAAATCATCTCCAGATAATTCAAAATTTAACTTTTCATAGGTTGTCATACCTTTCTGTTTTAACGGGCTAAATGATGTCTTTTTTAATTGACCCGAAACTACGAAATAAAGATCGTTTTCCGTATCTCCAACTTTTTTTTCGATATGCCCGGAAGGAAATCGGACGACAACGGCATTTTTCATTACGGCGAGAATTTCAGGATTTGAAAGCCTTTTTAGAAAGGCTTTGAAGGATGAATCCTCATAAATCCCTTCTCGCAATGCTGAAAAGAAAAGCTGTGCTTCTCTATAAGAAGGCGCATAGATTTCCCATTGTAAAATCTTTGCAACCATCGCTTGAAGTGGCTGCCCACTTCTAAGAAAAAGATCAGCAGCCTTGTTATATGAGCTGGCAGCAACGTTGGGCAAATTGTTTTCAACCAGCATATCCGAAAAAGACCTGTGTAATGTTGGGTCATCAGGGAATTGCTTAAGAACCTGCTTAAAATCATCCAGGGAATCTATGGAAAAAAAACCATTTTTAATATCTTCGGCAATATTAATTTGATATCTATTTGTACCCAACAGGGTTCCTTTCTTTAGTAAAGCTAATTTAGCTGTTTTATTTGAAATTCTATAATTCTTATCGACAAATTTGTTATAAATCTTAAGTTTAAACCTTTTTAAAAATCTTAGTATATCTTTAGGTTCACAGGAAGGATTATAATGAAAGCAAAGACTTACTGGGTGGTAAAGAATATGCAATTGGCTATGAGCCATGCCTTCTAAGATTTAGAAGATGATCTTTATTTATGTCCAATCTACAAAATCCCATAATTTAATGTTTCCTCAGCACATCTAACAATTTTTCAGTCCTCCCAGATTACACCATCACGAAGTCCATAATAATCTATGGCTCAAAAAAGGGTATATTTGCTCTCCTAATATGCAAAATCGACATAAATTTCCACTACAAGAATTGTATTTCCATTTATTTGACACAAAAAGATATTTTAGGTATCTAAATTTAACCATTTTACATAACTTCAACATTATTCAAACTGCTTAACCCTTAAACGGAGGGCACCAAAATGCAATGCCCAAAGTGTCAGTTTGAGAATCTAAAAGGTTCGAAGTTTTGTGGCGGTTGCGGAGAAAGATTTGATCTTACCTGTTCAGAATGTGGGGCTAATAATCCAGCTGAAAATAAATTTTGCAATGAATGCGGATCCGATCTTATACCGGTTAAAGAGGTTTCCGATCAAGTCACAGAGACAATAAGCCCGCCTGTTTCCCCCTCTAAAGAGACTATAGGTACAGATACCCATTCCACCACCGGTGAGCGCAAACATGTAACGGTCCTTTTCTCCGATCTCACCGGATATACAGCGATGTCCGAAAGACTGGATCCAGAGGAGTTAAAAGAGATCACCAGTCAAATCTTTGATGAGATTTCCAAAATAGTGGGCAAATTCGATGGATTCATCGAAAAGTATGCCGGCGATGCGGTGATGGCCATCTTTGGTGTGCCAAATGCCCATGAGGATGATCCGATTAGAGCTATTAAAGTTGCACGAGAAATCCACGAGTTAGTTGATGCGATAAGCCCGGAGGTAGAAAATAAGATTGGGCAACCCATTTCGATGCACACAGGCATAAATACGGGCCTGGTGGTGACCGGTGAAGTGGACATAGAGAGAGGAACGCATGGTATTGCAGGGGACACCATCAATCTTGCCTCACGGCTAAGCAATCTGGCTAAACCAGGTGAAATTCTGGTCGATGCAGATACCTGCCATCAGGTTGAGGGACATTTTACATGCGAATACTTAGAACCAACAATGGTCAAAGGCAAGGCAGATCCTATCCAGGTTCATAAAGTATTATCTCAAAGGGGCAGGCCCGTTACCATACGTCGACTCTCTGGACTAAGAGCCGATTTGGTTGGCAGAAAGGTGGAGCTTACTGAACTGTCCGAGGCTGTTGAAAATTTGCGGCAAGGCAGGGGCAGGATTTTCTCTATCTGTGGAGCTGCCGGTACAGGTAAAAGCAGGCTTGTTGAGGAGTTCAAGGCTACGCTTGATCTTGAGCAGATTCAATGGATAGAGGGACATGCGTATGCGTATTCTCAAAACATACCGTATTTTCCGCTGATTGATCTTTTAAATCGGGTTTTACACATTGAGGAAAACGATCCTCCTGAGAAGGTGAGGGAAAAACTCGAGTCAGAGATTGAAAACCTCCTTGAAAAACAGGAAGATGTTGTCCCTTATGTGGGTGGCCTTTACTCGCTGAGTTACCCGGAAGTAGAAGATGTTAGCCCCGAGTTCTGGAAATCCCGTCTGCAAGATTCAACGCAGAAAATCCTTTCAGCTTTAGCCCAGAGGGCGCCAACAATTTTCTTACTTGAAGACCTTCATTGGTCTGATCCCTCCTTTGTAGAGCTCCTTTGCTATACTTTATTAGAGGTCCGACAGCCTGCCATTGTTCTCTGTGTTTACAGGCCTGCTTTCAGCCTGTTTACGACTCATCAGTTAAGAAGCATAGCTAAGGTTTATCAGGAGATTCGACTTCAGGATCTGTCGTCCACCGAAGCACAGGACATGTTGGAGTCATTACTCAAGACCGAGGACATTCCGTCTGATTTGCGGCGCTTTGTTCAGGATAAAGCAGAAGGGAATCCCTTCTATCTGGAAGAGTTGGTCAATTCATTAATCGAATCGGAGACACTAATCCGAGACAACGGTAGTTGGAAAGCAACTAAACACATCACTGAAACTGACATATCCTCAACGATTCATGGGGTTATTTCGGGTCGGCTGGATCGCCTGGAGAAGGAGACAAAAAGGATTCTCCAGGAAGCATCAGTGATCGGCAGGGCATTCTATTACGAGATTCTCAAAAAGGTCACAGAACTTACACAAGACATTGACCGGTGTCTAAGAGGGCTTGAACAACTCGATTTGATTAGGGCCAAATCTCTTCAACCGGATGTGGAGTATATGTTCAAGCATGCACTAACCCAAGAGGCAGTCTACAACGGCCTTCTCAAAAAAGAACGCAAGGAGATCCATGAACGAATCGGTCTTGTAATGGAACAGCTTTTTCAAGACAGGCTCCCCGAATTTTATGAAACATTAGCCTTTCATTTCAAAGAAGGGCAGTCTGTTTCTAAAGCCATTAGTTATCTCATGATGTCGGGAGAGAAGAGCCTAAGGAGATATGCTCTCGAAGAAGCTCATCAATATTACAAAGAGGCCTTTGATATCTTGACCGATAAACCCGACAAGTCGAAAGAAGAAGAAACCCTCCTTATCGAGCTCCTCATCAAATGGTCCTATGTTTACTATTATCGTGGATATTTTGATGAACTGATCGATCTGCTAAGCCAACATGAGGAACTCGCTGAGTCTCTGGAAAACAAAGCAAGTTTAGGGATGTTCTATGCATGGCTCGGTTTTGCTGTTCTTCTAAATTTCAAGGTAAGGGACTCGTATAGATATCTTTGCAAGGCTTTAGAGGTTGGTGAACAAATCGGGAACCAAAAGGTTGTAGGTTATGCCTGCGCCTGGTTGGCCTGGACCGGTCCAACCTTGGGCCTCTTGGAGGAAAGCGTTGTTTTTGGGGAAAGGGCTCACGAGATATCCAAGGGTATCGAATCGGATCATTACCTCTACTTCAAGTCCCAAGGAGGAATTGCGTGGGCATCCTATTTGAAGGGAGAGGGGAAAAGGCCTATTCTAATAGGAAGAGACCTTTTGGATTTTGGCCGGAGACATTCCAATATAAGAAGCATGGTAATGGGTCACTTGTGCACGGCAATGGGCCATATTGCAACCGGTAATTACGCCTCTGCCGTTGAAAGCTTCGAAAGGGCATTTCAGATTTCAGCCGACCCATTTTACAGAGAATTTGTGAGAGCTAATCTGGGTGTCGCTTATCTCTTGAATGAACAGTTTCAAGAGGCGGAAGATGCGTTGCAAAAGGTCTCAACATCCAGTAAGAAAATGGGTTTTTACCGCTCTTGGGGGCTGTTGTCTGATATTTTTCTGGGTGTGGTGTCTATTACTAAAGGGCAGTTAAGTCAAGGGTTGAGAGTGATTGCAGAGGGTTCACGCGCAACGGAAGCTGAAAGCAAAACCTATTATTGTATGTACGAACACACATTGGGGAAAGTTTATTTGAAGATCGTGCAGGGAGCAGGGCCGAAGAGTATGTCAATCCTAGCAAAGAACATCGGATTTCTTGTAAAAGAAGTCCCCTTTGCCTATAAGAAGGCAGAAGAACATTTTAACAAAGCAATTGAGGTTGCAAAAGAGATCGGGGCAAAAGGTATTCTGGGTCAGGCCTATTTCGATTTGGGTCTCCTGCACAAGGCAAAAAACAAAAAGGACAAAGCGAAGGAATGCATCTCCGAGGCTCTTGGTCTATTTGAGGAATGTGAGGCTGAAGTTTATATAAAGCAAGCTAAGGAGGCACTGGAGTATTTGGAGTAATGGCTCCGACTAGATTAGACCCTTAGATGTGAATAAAGGTTTCCGTGTAGGACTGGTGGTTACCCAGCCACCCCCGCAGACCACTTACCTTGAACAAGTGGCTCATCCGGTCTCTCGGTACCCAGAG
>CALLDL010000187.1 GCA_937998305.1 uncultured Desulfobacterales bacterium
CCCGTAATTTAATACCGGCCAACTGGCTAACCGGTTAACCGGCTAACCAGAGATAGGCACTTTTAACTTGTCTGGCTTTCAGGGAAACAGCCCCTTTTAGGGGTAAACCAAAGCCTGGTCCTTTGGGCCAGGATTCTTTACTTTTGTCATTGTTTCGTTTTTCGAATTTCGAATTTTTGATCGAAAAGCAGGGTTTTCGGTCGAGCACTATCTATATTTCAGCGATCTGAATTTATCTGCTTTAAGCAGCAAATGAATGAAAAGCTGATCACTCTTTCTTTTTTTTGAGCTTTAAGGTTTCTTTAACCAGTTGTTTTTCGTGTTCAAAGTCAACAGCTCTCTGGAGCATGATTTTCTGGGCCATTACAGGCCCTGCCCCATGCCAGGTGCCGACCCCGTGGAGCCCTGCTGTCCAGTGCTGAAGGAGCTTGTGAACTTTCAGAATGTTCTCCGTGGGTTCTTCCGAACCAAAGCTGTAAAATTCTTCCACATAATCTTTTACATCGGGATTCTTCAACTCTTTTAAGGATGGAATGGTTACCACAAGCCCTCCGCCAATATCCCCTGCCAGAGCCATGGCACGCCAGAAGGCATTGCAAATATTGAGCTTGGCTACATTACCCATCACCTCATCCGGCAAATAAACCCCGGATCCGGGGGGATCCTCGGTTCCTTCCCGGGCAGCGGCCAGGCCACATGCACGGCCCGTTTCCCTGAGTACTATCATTTCTGTTATTTGCTCGTTGATATGTGGAACTTTGTCGAGCCCTTTGTATTCCTGAATGAGCTTGGAGGCTCCGATGATCTGGTTCATGAACCCGACCTTACATGTTCCGCCGCAGGTCATACGGTGGGTTTTTGCAAATCGCGTGACGATTTTACCGGAATATCGAACTTCACCGCAGTGAAAAACCCGTTCCCATGGCACAAAAACGTTATCAAAGATGACCATGGAGGTCTCCCGTTGACCAAACACGGGATTACCCAACTCATATAGATCATCCGCCATTTCCCTTTCTGCCGAGTATGGGGAAAACTGACAGACGTACGTTATCCCCTCAGCGTCGGTAGGCGTCGCAAAAGCCACTGCATAGTCTTCCTCCCCTTCCCTGTGGGACGATTGCGGCATCACAACCAGTTCATGGCTTGCAAAAGCACCGCTGATGTTTATCTTTGCGCCTCGAACAACGATACCCTTCTCATTTTGTTCCACCACTTTCAGGGAAAGATAAGGATCTGACCAATCCAGGGTTTTCTTGTCCCGCCTGCCCCTGGGCTCAGTCAAAGCACCGGCAACAGATAGATCTTTTTCCTGAACCATTTTGAGAAATTCCATAAAGCGCGGATGATATTTCGTGCCCAAATCCTGATCCATCTCCCAGGTCGTTGCCGCCAGGGCATGGAATGCATCGTAGCCCACACAGCGGTAAATACAGGTTCCCAGTCTTTCAGCCGTGAATGTTCCTGCTTCAGCTTTTTTAACGAGATCCTCTATACATGCGCTCACATGGGTGTAGCGATTGACCATACCGTCAATGAGCGGTGAATAGCAGGACATGATATCCTTATATTCTGGATCCAGGGCCCAACCATAGCTGGCCTTGTTGGACTCCACAACGGTTCGAGTGTTGGGGTTCTCGAGGACATTGTCTACTCTCTTTCCGTTCATGTAGACCCTGGGTTTCATTTTTTTTAAACTCGCCTCAAACTGATCGGGGGTCATTAAAGTCATAAGTTTCTCCTTTTTTTTAGAACCTATCTCAAAAACAATCTAAGTGCCCATGGCAGTGTTGCGAATCGGTTCAAAATGCTCACATACTACGTGTATGCTCCGCTTTTTCACCGTTTCGCGCCTTGCCCTGAACCCTAATCTTATTTTTGAGATAGGTTCTAATAACATGAGATATCGGAGGGTTTTTCTTCTTAATCCTTGAGTATTAGTCTCCGGCTCGGAGAGCCTACGCCTCGCAAAGCGGAATGGATATTTTTTTTAAAAAAGCGTGTACTGTTTGAGTGGCTTAGGGATCGTTAGAAAGAACAGACGCTTACCGAAACATTTCAACAGTAAGGAAGTGTTTATTCTAAGTTGAACTCATTGTTTTTATATCGAATTCTGTTCTTTCTTTACAATCCTTTAACCACGAGTTTACACGGTTTTTAAAAAAACATTATCCATGAAGCGACTTAACAAATAAAAACACCCCGAGGGCTCAAATACTTAAGTTTCGCATCCATTTTTTATACCAGGGAATCAAAAATAAACCAAAACAAATTATCAATGGGTTCAAAAGCGAATTTTACACCCAAATTCGAATCTTTAAACAATCTTTACACTTTCTTGATCCAACCTTCATCATGAATGGTTATATTGTTTTCCAGCGAAGGACCGATTGGCCCCGAGACATTCGGCCTCTGGACGTTTGTCCAAACCGGTATTATGTTAAAAGCAGTTTGAAGCAACGGAGGTGTAACATGAGATCATTACATATCGCATTCATCGTTTTTACAGTAATCTTGCTCGGCTATCAGCAGGTTAATAGCATGGATAAAATGGAGAAGCACATGAAAAATAACACAGAAAAAACCGCATCCGCCGTTTTTGCCGGCGGTTGTTTCTGGTGCACGGACTCCGATTTTGAAAAGGTCGAAGGTGTAATCGAGGTCATTTCCGGTTATACCGGCGGCCGGATAAAAAATCCTACTTATAAACAGGTTTCCGGCGGCGGAACCGGCCATCTGGAGGTCGTGAAAGTCGTCTACGATCCGGCCAAAATAAGCTATGAGCAACTATTGGACATCTTCTGGCAACACGTGGACCCCACAGATCCCGGAGGACAATTTGTGGATCGTGGAGACCAGTACCGAAGCGCTGTATTCTATTCAGACGACACGGAAAAACGCCTGGTAGAGCAATCCAAACAGCGCCTATCTGCTTCGGGACGGTTCAGCAAACCCATCGTAACGGATATTCTCCCTCTGGAAGAATTCTATCCGGCCGAGGATTACCATCAGGACTATTATAAAAAGAATCCGATCCGGTATAAGTGGTACCGTTCCGGTTCGGGCCGCGACCAGTTTCTGAAAAAAACCTGGGCGGACTCGAAGACCGGCACTCAAAAAAAGGCCATGAAGTCCGGTACGGACAGTAAAATCGCCCCGGCCATGGAAGATGGAACGAAGTCCGGTATGGAAAAAGGCGATATGTCGTCGGTGACCATTAAAGAGAAAATGGGCGATGAACGGATGTACACCCGACCCAACGATAATGAGCTGCAACAACGCCTGAACTCCATGCAGTATAAAGTCACGCGTCAGGACGGCACCGAGCCCCCCTTTCAAAACGAGTACTGGGACAATCATAAAGCAGGCATCTATACTGACATTGTCAGTGGTGAACCACTTTTCAGTTCCGTGGATAAATTTGAGTCCGGCACTGGCTGGCCCAGCTTTACACAACCCCTTGAGCCTAAAAACATCGTGGAAAAGGCAGACCGTAACCTCTGGATGGTTCGCACCGAGGTTCGCAGCCACCATGGCGACAGCCATCTGGGGCATGTGTTTGACGACGGACCGGCGCCTACCGGTCTGCGTTACTGTATCAACAGCGCGTCTTTGCGCTTCATCCCGGTTGAAGATCTGGAAAAGGAGGGCTACGGCCAGTATCGGAAACTCTTTAAGTAGGTCATCCC
This sequence comes from uncultured Desulfobacterales bacterium, assembly GCA_937998305.1. GTDB lineage: Bacteria > Desulfobacterota > Desulfobacteria > Desulfobacterales > UBA11574 > UBA11574. The sequence continues at coordinate 3,690 of CALLDL010000187.1, forward strand.
GACAGAAAACACATAGAACCTGAGGTTACAACCTCAATTGAGTGAGGTACAACCATAAAAGGAGTCTTGTCGTGATTCAATTGTCTCAACGTTTCCTATATGTATTGTTGATACTGCTGACAATTTTTGTCTTGGGTATTGCAAACCAGGCTTTGTCGGATCCAAAAACAGATTCGCAGTCCAAGGCCACTTTTTACGTTCACTGATATGATGTAGGCAAATCAGCCCTGGAAGGTCTGAACGGCGTAAGTCATGTAACCATTGGCTTTAAAAACTTTAAAGAGATCAACACCGTTTTCTACGATCCGAAACAAATTACCATTGAAGATATGGTAAAGGCTTTAAAAGCTGCCGGCACTTATCGAGGACTTGCAGAATAATTTTTTTTGTCATGAAATATCCGGGTTAAGAGGGGTATATCGGCAGGGAAAACCAAACACGGGTTTCATCGTTGTGTATCTGAGAACCAACCTTTCCATTGTGCGCCTCGATCAACTCTTTGACAATGGCCAGGCCGATACCCGCACCGCCATGCTCCCTTGAACGAGACTTTTCACCCCTATAAAAACGTTCGAAGATAAAGGGGAGATCCTGTTCGGCAACTTCAACACCGGTATTGGCAAAAACAACGTGAATGTCCGGATTCATCGATTGCGTAAATATTTTGACCGTTCCGCCGGAAATTGTGTACTGATATGCGTTTTGCATCAGGTTGCGGACAACTTGCGTCAGTTTTTCAGGATCGGCATAAACACGAACAGTCCTGTCAACCCCCGTTGAATCCACATCGATACGCTTGGTTTCAAATTGAGTTCGGAAAACCTCGAGCACGCGTTCAATCACATCTCCTATTCGAATATCCATGAGATCGAGGGTCTCTCTTGCTGCATCTGCTTTGGCCAGACGAAGAATGTCTTCCACCAGATGCGTCAGTCGCAGGGTTTCATCATGGAGAAGCTCAAAAGTTTCCCTGGATGCAGGTACGACGCCGTCAATCAACGCTTCAAGATATCCCTGAATATTGCTCAACGGCGTCCGGAGCTCGTGTGCGACATCAATCATCATGGTTTTTCGAAGTCGTTCGATCTTTTGAAGGCTGTCTGCCATGCGGTTGAAGGCCATTGCCAGTTGACCGACTTCGTCTTTGGATCTGATCGGAATACTGACAGAATAATCTCCCGATGAAATGCTGCGCGTAATTTCGGCCATTTGGGCAAGAGGACCCAAAACCCGTTTGATGAGCAAAAAGCTGAGAAGTAACGCCAGTAAAAGTGCTGACAAGCTTGCCCAAATAAGGTATCTGTGAACGGCACTCAAAAACATTTCATGGCTCGGGCCCGGGGAAATCTTGTACTTCTCCATCAAGACCATAAAATAATCTGCTGAAAGATAGTCAATTGATAGCCATACAATAGCGATAACAAATCCGATCACCAGGATATTAATCCCCAGAAGTTTCCATACTAAATGTTCGGTTACAGGCAGGTTTTTCTTCTTCATGAGTCGCTGTCTTCCGCAAAATGATACCCGATGCCGCGAGCGGTCATAATGTATTTGGGCGTCGATGGATTATCTTCGATCTTTTGTCGTAACTTTCCAATGTGGACATCGATGACACGGTCAATGACGAGGGCTTCACCCGCGGGATATAGATGATTTAAAAGCTCATCACGCGTAAAAACCCTTCCCGGAGACAACATAAGCGCCTGCAAGAGCGCATATTCATGGGGCGTAAGTTGAACAGGACGGTCCTTTAGGCGTACGGTTCGCTTTTCCAGATTCAATACCAGATCTTTATAAGACAAAATGCTTTTATCTTTTATCGGAAAAAAACGCCCTCTTCTGAGAACGGCCTTTACACGGGCAACCAGCTCTCTCGGGCTGAACGGTTTGGCCACATAATCGTCGGCACCGAGTGTCAGGCCGGAGATTCGATCAATTTCCTCCCCTCGAGCAGTGAGCATAATGATGGGAACATCTGAAATTCGCCGGAGTTGGCGGCATACTTCCCAACCGTCCAGTTTCGGAAGCATCAAATCGAGGATCACCAATATCGGAGCGTGACGTTTTGCAAGTGCCAGCCCTTCAAGCCCGTCATGAGCAACCATGACATTAAAGCCTTCTTGTTCTAAATAAAGCGCGACCAGGGATGTCGTTTTCTTATCATCTTCAACAATCAATATCGTCTTCATGGTGTTATTCCTGCTACCGGATTTCGTGCCTTTAATTTTTAACTACGTCGATAAAGCGTAACAGGCTGGATAAATTTTTCAAGGTAAAATCATATGGTTCTTCTCCAATTTAGTTGGGAAATAGGGTCCAAGGACTCAAGGGATCCCCGGTTAAATGATCTACGAATTTAACAGGGCCCCGATAACGGGATCTACGTTTCACTCCGACAGGCAGGGATTCAAAGGTTTTTTAAGGCTTTATCAGCGCCTTTAACATTCTTTCGATTTCTGTAAGGAGAAGTAATTTGGGGAAACAGACTTTACACTCTGGATGCTTATCAGACCGGCTTTTCTCTGATGATTGACTTGGCCGTGCTCTCGTTTTTGTTGCTCTTTTTCACTCGAGAAACCCATTATTGAATTATTGAGTTCCGATGGGTTCTATTTGAATGTTACCCGTGAAGCTTTTTAAAGCTGATTCTTGAACCTGACTTTCTATTATGAACTTCACGCCAACACCATCAGTGCGGATTCGAACAATTTCGCCTTTGATCTTAAAGGGTTTCTGGTAATCCGGAGACATGAAAGTCATTTGAATCTTCTGACCTACTGAAAGCGATTGAGAAGTTTTAATGAACACACCGCTCTCGCTGATGTCCTGAATAAAGTCCCGATAGTATTGATCGTTCACACTATAATCTACAATCATAAAGAAATCTTTTCTGTCATGTTTTCTGGGTTGGCTGGGTTGTCTTTCTTGAAATTCTTGATAAAATTGTCGCATCTCCACATCGGACATGCGGTTAATTTCTTTGAATATTAAAGCACGGATTTCATCTCTACCAAGTTCATTATTGATGGTACGATCGTCGACAAAATCATACAATCCAGACAATTGGTCGGGCCCCAGGTCCCCTTCAGAAACAAGTTTGTTTATAAACTCCGATTCCTTTAATTGCCGCGCTTTCCTTCTTTTTTCAATAATGACAATTTTCCTAAACAGTACGACAACAGCATATGCCAATACTGCGAAAACTATCATTATTACAATTTGATATAACATAGTTCCTTTCTCGATAAGGATTCATCGTTGTCAATCGGGTGCTTTGACAACCTCAAAATCACATACCAGTGGTGCATGGTCAGAGAATTTGACCTGCGGTATTTGAAAACGGGTCACTTGAATTTCCGGGCTATGAAAAATATAGTCGAGCTGTCTTCGCGGAGCCCGGCTGGGGTGGGAGGGTTGCCCGTTGCTGTTGGCACTATGTAAGTCTGTGGCAGCAAGGAATAATTGAAGTTCACGATCTCCCCACAAAACGTTGAAATCTCCGGCAACAATAACCGGCTTTTTTATGTTTTTGACGATGTTATGAAGATCCTGCAACTGGTACTGCCGGTGGCGATATTTTATAGACAGATGTACAAGAAGAATCGAGACGTCTTTCAGCTCTAGTTCAATAACAAGACGCTTGACGCCATTGCTTAAATAATGAAAGTTTTGAGACACAATCTCCCGGTTGGTCAGAATGGCATTCCCCTGTTTGTTCAACACCGGTACTTTTTGTGCCACTGAGTCAATGGAATATTTTGATTGATAGACATGATAGTGATGCAATTCCTGGGCAATGGATTCTGCCTGGTTGCTTTTTTCCGAACGGAAGGACCCGGCATCCACCTCGATCAATCCGAGAATATCCGGATTCAGCGGTTTGATGAAATCCATTATTTTTTTTAGATTGCCGTTGGTGTGCTTTAAATAGCCGGAGTAAGGTACCGGAAGGTGAAATTTCCGTCCAATCCCTGCTGCGTAACGTATATTGTACAAAAGAAATCGCATACTTTCCTTATTCGTTGACCCTTATGGTCGATCGTAATGACTTGGATGTAAAGATAATAAGACAACCTTCAGCAAAGTCAATGCTTGAATAAAATCGTTCTACCTGAATTTTGAACGAGTTGGAGGCTTTCATATAACCTATAGATTCTCATTTGTTTTCATACAAGATTCAGGTGCTGCGATTTTATTTGTAGGCGCTGAAATCGACACCTCTATGACGTTCCCGGAAAACCGTTGGGCAAAGTATCGAGGACTTTTGCCAGCTTGTGATAAGCTTCGTTAGTCATCACTTAAAATCTCCATTGCTCATAAATCCGATATTTTCGAGACAAATGATTCGGGGATTCGGGCGACTTTCCTTTCGTGGTAATTAAAAGCAATAATACCGGTTTCGGCCAAAGCGATGAGCTTGCCCTGTGCGGCTGTAATTCTGTGAAACATGCGAAACCCTTTTGAACGCACCTCACCAATGCTGCTTTCAACACCCAACTTGTCAAAGAGAAAACTCTCTCCCTTGTAGTTAACGATAAGGTCACCCAGTAAAATCCCGGTCTTTCCATCTCCAAGATTATTTTCGCTTGCGCCGAGCCAGTGTAAAAAATGAACGCGAGCCCGGTGAATGATCCCGACCAAGGCATCATTTCCCAGATGATTGCCATAATTTAAATCCGTGACTTCAACAGCGGTTTCGTAAACACGTTGGTAGTGATCCAGAGGGATTAATTTGATTCGCGCCACGATGCTAAACCTTTACTTTATGTTTTAATTAAATAAATGTGTTATATAAGAACCTTATAATCCTCCCTCTGCTTCCACTTCAGCAGCTATCCCGGTCCAATCGTAGTGGGATACAGCTGATGAAAATCGATCCTGCAAAACGCATTGGCGTATTGCTTTCGGTAGCGGTTTCGGCGATCAACCGGATATCTTTCAGGCCCAGTTGAAGTTTAAATAACGGTTCCGTGTGGTTCTTGTCAAGGATTTGTCTGCCGTAGTTCTGGCAGACAGGACATGCAAACACGTCATTTTTTTGTCGCAACCAGAACATTTTGCCACAATCACTATTTATATGGGATCAATATAGGAAGTTCTGCTAAAACATTATAACTAATTGATATTTTTATGTATATACTGAACATATGCCCCGTTAAGTAATGATGGCACTGGTTTTGCTTATCTATTGAAATGGAGATACAAATTTTGCAATCAATAAATTCAGCCTTAGTTGTTGGATAGAATCATTGTACTTAAAAAATGGGGGATTTATGCAAGCCAATAAGGTCATCGTACGATTTAAAGACGGTATGATAATGAAAGGCAATACCAATGACTTTTTCCCGAATAAGGTTCGCTTTCACCTAAATCGTCTGGATGGTAAGCTAGAGGAAATTGATATCGAAACTTTAAAGGCTGTATTTTTCGTTAAGGATTACGAAGGCAATAAAGATTATCAAAAAAAATATGAAGATTCGATCCATGGTGCAGGACGCAAGATAGAAGTGGAATTTACAGATGGTGAATCTATTACCGGTTATGCCCTTGGTTATTCACCAGACCGCCATGGCTTTTTCGTAACACCTGCTGATTTAAGCAGCAACAATGAGCGTATTTTTGTAGTAAAATCATCAACGATCAATATTAAATTCCCGTAACACCAAATTTCAACACGCCATTTTTTTGTCGTATGCAATACATTTTGCAGCAATAACCATTTCAATAAAGGGAACAGATAAAAACCAGAGATGAGATTATAACTCATTAGTATTATTTATTAACTTAACTAACAATGCCCCGGAAAAAAACTATGGCATTGGTTTTGCAAATATAGAAAATGGAGGTTCAATTCAATGGAAGCAATTAATTCTGCCATAGTTTTTGAAGAGACTCATGTCGCTTCAAAAGAAGAGCTTGTGTCATCGGTTGACGAAGAAACAGTGGAAAGTCTCATGGATCATAATGACGAACCCAGCTATTTTTTCAAAGGTGCCATTTTTGGTTTAATCTTATGTCTTCCTTTTTGGGCCGTTATATTCTGGCTCATCACCTGATGATTGATAAACGATCGCTTTTTAAAAACAGATGAATCGAATATTAGTCCCTGATTTTTCCTGTTTACGAAATATTCTCTCTTGGTTTTCAAATCCAGCATCACACAACCCGATACCAGATATTAAATAGTCATTTAAGGCTGGAAAAAATGTATTTTATTTCTGCATCATGTTCTTTATATTTTTGATGTAACCACCCAATACCAGGCACTTGTTACCAAAAAATAAATTCCAATAAATTCAAGGATCAAAAAAATCAAATAGTACCAAAGTCTATTGAGCAGGCCCAGTGGAAACAATGTCCCCAATGAAACCAAACCCAGAAATAACAAGGAATAGAATGTAAAATAATAGTTTTCCTTTGTTACGAGTTCCGTCAAGAAAAATAGCGAAATATTTAAGATAATAAGCAGATTGTTAAGCCGGGACAGACTGGCCCAATAATGTCCGCCTTCTCTGATAAATCTTTGATTAATCTTATCTAAGATCGATTTAAGCATCTCTTCCCTTCTTTTTTTCTTCTTTTTCAAGCACAACATCCGGTAAAGCGTTTATAACTATAAATAGTTTGGCCCTCTTGTTTTGTCCGCTTGCCTATCTGTTTCGTTTTCTTCCCGAATATGTGAACGCCTTTGAAATCATTTTAATGTGGGTTCCCTTATCGATACCGACATCCTTTCCACAGGGGCATTTTATTTTGTTATCTTCCTTTATGGATGCATACATTTTTATGATTCGGTCTTTGTGACATCTTAAAACCTCACCGGGACCAATTTTATCATATCTCCAGAGTTTCTTTTTACAGGCAGAACACTTTAAGACCAGCAC
>CALLDL010000188.1 GCA_937998305.1 uncultured Desulfobacterales bacterium
GGTTCCGCGATTCAAAATTACATACCCAAATGCACTTCTGAATCCTATTTAACCCCTCGTAGGCTGAACCTGAAGAACGATACTTTATCTATATTCCCTTCCTGGTTTACCGAAAACACCCCAGCAATAGAACGCCTTGTGATCCAATCCCTAAAAGATCAGTCAATCAAATATGGTCCATGCATAGAAGCGATGGACTTATGCCTTCAGAATGAAGATATATCTCTGATTTTGCTATGGAATGATGTTACCGCTTTGACAAAGAGTTTAACCTTTTTAGGTAGAAAGCACGGAATTCCATCTTTACACGTCTCTCACGGCATTCCCGGAAGGGTGCCTGTTCACGGCAAAATCTGGGCGGATAAAATTGCCGTTTTTGGCGAAAGTTCTCGAGAATTATACATAACTAGCGGGAATCCGGCAGAAAAGATTGTTATTACCGGGAATCCATATTGGGACAATTGGGGCCCTTGCTCTTCTCACGATGTTGAAAAGATCAAAGAAGCGCTGGGCTTAAATAGGGATAAGAAAGTCGTTATGTTTGCCCCTACCTGGTATCACAATTTTAATACTGCAGATGATCCGGAATTGAAAATTAAAAGAGATTTAGAAATACTTCTCGATACGATTTCGCAGCTGAAACTAATTGATAAAGTCGACTTGTTGGTAAAACTCCATGGCGGCCATAAGGATAAAACTGTTTTTTATGAAAGACGACTGAAAGCGCGTGATTTTTCCTATAAAATATTTTGCGATTCTTCTCCACTCCCCCTTATTCAGGTATCAGATGTGGTGCTGTGTGCTGGAAGTATGGTTGTAGAAACTTTATTGGCAAAAAAGCCATTGATATATCACGCTTGTGAACATTATCTGTCGCCACAACATTTTGATTATGTTCTGTCACCCTATTTCAATGTTAATAATGCACCGTTCTATGTCGCACTTAATCGAACCGATCTGTCTAGAGATTTAAGCAGGGCGTTAGACAAACACGAAGATTTTTCAGACGAGGAAATAAAAAAATTCTTACATCGCCAGAACGGGCCTTGTGACGGGAAGGCGACAGAGCGCGTCGCTGAATTGTCTATGGAAATGGCAGAAAACAACAAAAATAAGGAAAAGCGTGTGAAATTTATCAGCCCGGTGTCATACGAGAAACGCGAAACATATTATTCGAATATTCGTGAGGATATTCCTTCCATGATTACCGGCAGCCCTGAAAGGATTTTGGAGGTGGGCTGTGCAGAAGGGGCAATGGGTGAATTGTTAAAGAAGAGGCATCATTGTGAATACGTAGGGGTGGAGATCAACAGCGAAGCAGCGCACAAGTCTGAGGAAAGATTGGACCGTGTAATTATTGCTGATGTAGAAAAAACAAATCTAGAAGAGTATCGTATTGCCGAGACAGGCTTTGATTACATTATATACGGTGATGTGCTGGAGCATTTATATGATCCGTGGACCCTTCTTCATGAACATAAAAAGCTTCTAAAAGATGATGGATATGTTGTCGTTAGCATTCCAAACGTTAGAAACTTAACGATAATAGAATCTTTGGTCAATGGCAGTTGGACATACAAAGATGAGGGGATTCTGGATTCTACTCATTTGAGATTTTTTACTTTGCAGGAAGTTAAAAAAATGTTTGCCAACTGCGGTTACGCAATTGTGGATGTTAAATGTATAACAACTCCATTTTGTGACCACGATAAGATTCAAGGGGCTGTAAACATTGATTTGCCTAAAATGACAATCAAAAATGTTTCAAAAGAGGAACTGCTGGAGCTTTCGACGGTACAGTTTATCATAAAAGCGCAAAAGATAAATGCTTCAGAATCAGTAAGACTTCCGAAGTCTTCGATAATAATTCCCGTCTTTAACCAGGTGGAATACACCAAACAATGTATGGAAGCCTTATATAAAAATACGCCAAATTCCCTTTTTGAAATTATCGTTGTAGATAATAACTCGACCGATGGAACCAAGGAGTTTCTCTCTGGCATTCAGGAAAATATTAAGATCATCTCCACCCCGGAGAATTTAGGATTTGCCAAAGCGTGTAATCAAGGGGCAAAAGAAGCATCGGGAAAATTTTTATTATTTTTAAATAATGATACGGTTACTCTTTCCGTATGGCTTGAAGAAATGGTTCATTCTGTTAATTCTGATGTCGATGTGGGTATCGTTGGAAGCAAACTACTTTATCCTGATGGCACGATTCAACATGCAGGCATTGAATTTATAAACGGCATACCGGATCATCCCTTTAGAAATTTACCGGGTGAGCATCCTGAGGCCAATGTTCCTAAAGAGCTGGACATGGTCACCGGTGCATGTCTGCTGATCAAAAGGGATTTATTTTTTGAATGCGGAGGCTTTGACGAGCAATATAAAAACGGAGTCGAAGATATTGATCTTTGTTTAAAAGTCCGGCTCAAAGATCATAAGGTTGTTTATAACCCGAAAAGCACCTTATATCATTATGAGGGAAGAACCCCCGGTCGATTAGATCACGTAAAGGAAAATTTGGAAACCTTCTTCTCTCGCTGGGGGGATTATTTCGATGAGCATGGAAAATTTTGCAATAAGGCCGCAAATCAAAACCGATTGATTAAATGGGAGGGCTCACAGTTTGTCAATCACAGTCTGGCTCTGGTGAACAGGGAGCTGTGTATCGAACTTGCCAAACGCGACGATATTGAGCTTTCTTTAATCCCATACGAGCCGGATGAGTTCAGTGCCGAAGAAGACCCGGAACGATTTGGCCTGATTGCGGAACGATTGAATTCACCTTTATCCGCAGCAGCTGATTTTCATGTGCGGCACCAGTGGCCGCCCAATTTCACCCCCCCGCCGGAGGGTCACTGGATTATCATTCAACCCTGGGAATTCGGCGCTCTGCCAAAGGATTGGGTCGAACCCATGGAGACCCTGGTGGATGAACTGTGGGTGCCGAGCAAGTATGTCCGCGATGTTTATGTCCGCAGCGGCATATCGGCTTCCAAGGTTTTTGTTGTCCCCAACGGGGTGAATTACCATCAATTCAATCCCGCGGTGCCGGAATATAAACTCGATACCCAAAAAAGATTCAAATTTTTATTCGTCGGCGGAACCATCGGGCGCAAAGGCATTGATGTTTTATTGAGCGCTTATACGGAAGCATTTACCAGCGAAGATGACGTCTGCCTTGTGATCAAAGACATGGGGGGCGAATCATTTTACAAGGGACAAAATGCCTCGCAGATGATTGAAGATATCAAAAACAATCCGGCCTCGCCTGAAATTTTATATCTAAGCGAAACACTTAAACCTGAGGAAATTGCCGGTCTGTATACGGCCTGTGGTTGCCTCGTGCATCCTTATCGGGGAGAAGGTTTTGGACTACCGGTGGCAGAGGCCATGGCCTGTGGTTTGCCGGTTATTGTTACCAAAGGTGGGGCTTGTGACGATTTTTGTTCTGATGAAAGCGCGTATTTTATCGACAGCACACAGAGACCGGTTCAACTGAACAGTTATGTTTTAAGTGCGCCTGGTTGGCTATTGGAGCCAAATAAGGCCCAATTGATAGAAATGCTCAAGTGGGTCTACGAACATCCCGGTCAGGCAAGGGAAAAGGGCGCAATTGCAGCGAATCAAATAAAGACAAAAGTGGATTGGAAAATGGCATCTGAACTTATTGTGAATCGTTTAAAAGCAATGCAGGACAAGCCAATACGCAGGTTTGCCAGCTCGGCTCAATCTGACCTATCCAGCAATGATGTAAAAACCCCGGAGGCTATGTATGAACATATTCAGGCATCGATGGAAAATAAGCGGCCTCAAGAAGTTATCAAAGGCCTGGAATTGCTGATTGATTCTTACCCTGAGTTCGCATTGGCGCATAATGACCTGGGGGCCTTGTACTACAAAGCCGGTAACAGAGAAAAAGCCTTAAAATTCTATGAAAATGCGGTGCAGCTCGATCCCGGGAACATGATTTTTCAGAAGAATCTGGCCGATTTTTACTACGTTGAAATGGGCAGAGTCGAAGACGCCTCGCGAATCTATTCAAAAATTTTAGAAGCGAATCCAGAAGATGTCGAAACCCTGCTCATCGCCGGCCATATCTGTGTATCCTTGCATAAGTTTGAGGATGCGCAGGTGTTTTATCACCGGGTACTGGAGCTGGAGCCCTTAAACGAAGCAGCACAAGAAAATCTTGAAAAATTAAATCAAATGGGATCGATTCGATCTGAATTAAAATCAGCGGAAGACATGTATCAGGAAATCCAGCCATTGTTAAACAATGGGGATCCACATAAGGCCATTGCGTCATTGGAGAAATTACTTGAAAATTATCCGGATTTTGGCCTGGCCCAAAACGAT
>CALLDL010000189.1 GCA_937998305.1 uncultured Desulfobacterales bacterium
AAGTTAAAAGTGTCTATCTCTGGTTAGCCAGTTGGCCGGTATTAAATTACGGGCAAACCGGCATAACGGGCCGACGGGCACAACCTTTTTTAACTATAGCTCACTTCAAACTCTTGCAGCGATTCTTCTGGCAGATCCAAAGAGCTTTGACCACGCACAGAGAACGTGGTTTTCTAAGCCGAAATAAAATCATCGGTATTCGTCTACCCCTGGCAGATGTCGGCCAGGCGCTGATCATAGAGCATCCCTGGGCATTGAAAAAATAGAAAATAAAAAGGGAGTTGCAATCTAATACAACTCCCTGAAATAATTGATGGTGATCCCACGGGGAATCGAACCCCGGTTACCGGCGTGAGAGGACTTCAACACCACCTTGATATACCTGAATTCGCAGGTTTATAAGCTGCAACAGACGCATGGGATGCATGACACATATGACGTTTTGTATCCGCTTTTGTATCCGGATTAAACAATGTGTGTCATGGTCTGATGGCTTCTATAGGGTGTTTCGGACTCAGGGGGATAAGGGGATATGATAGGAGGTCAATCCCCTATTTTTTAAATTTATTTGACTGAATCGGGGGGTGTTATACGTCCTCTGGATATTTATAAACGTTCAAACCGATTACAGCATTAGTACCCTCAATCTTCTGATTACCCCGTGTACTGGCGATTGTAATTGTTTTACCAGATTTAGAGGGTCCGAAGTCCTTTGTCAAATCTATCTCAATAATTAGTTTGTCGCCTTTAATTTCCCATTCCACGTTCTGCATTTTTTTACCTTCTTTCGTGTTTTAATCTATACCTTGTTATTCTTTCCGGCAAATCCTAATAATCGCCTGTTCCAAAATTAGCTTTGGGTTCTGTCTGGTGGATTTCAACAGCTTATCCGAGCATAATTATGAAGCGAATTGGGTAACACTATTACATATGTTAGGCAGATTCAACTAATAAGTGCAATCTGTCCACCACTAAAATTTTATTAAAATCAAGGTGGTCTTGGCAAAACCGTCAAGGGGATTTAAATACCACTTAGAGAGGCTCCCAGGCACGTTCCAGGCCCTTTTATTGTCGAGGGCATACTCTATCATCCGCAATTTGTTAAATTGTTGTAGTTTTTTATCATCAAGCGGGACACCAAAAACTGCCGTTACTATTTTCCCTTTCCGGCCTTTGACTTCCCGTCAAATTCTTACAATATCCACCTCCCCTAATTGTAATTTTAACTGCCCATGATTTCGTCGTAGCGTTTTTACAGATCACGTTGCCATCCCCTTTTTTGACTCGAATCTGGATAACCCAAGGCGATACCGGAGTGGGTCGCAGCCAAATAAATCCGCAAATACGCATAAAATACGCAGACCCTTCGCGCGCGTGCGTAGTAATGGGGTGCGTAATAAGGAAGTGCGTAATGGTGCGTCAGATGAAATCGATGAACAGATGGTCCCGGGTTCCTGTGCTGATTTTCTAATGGGGGAAGGTAGGAATGCGGCGTCCTCTAACGAGGTGACGATATTCCCTTCGACGGCGATTCGTCCGGTAGTAGCCATTCGGGTTTGTTGCTGATACGGTAGCGGTCGCCTTTCTTCTTTCTTCGAGCAAGGGTTTTCAGCCTCCTCCATGCTTTGTCCTTCTGTTTCTCGGTCGAAACCGGTGCGTATTTCAGATAGGAGCCAACCGAAAATGGCATTTCTTATGATATCACAACTTTTGAATCGACTTTTGGAATTGCAAATACATAGCAGAAATCAAAAGGTTGGCTCAGGTTGTGATATCATATTATGGTATCTCAGAAAAATCAGGTCATTGATAGCTTTGTTTCATTGCAGGTATCACCAAGCATACCCGTTCAACAATCCATATCGTGATGTTGAATATCGGGGTGCTATAGAAGTTCGAAATTTGTAATTGTAAAAAGTATCTGACCATCCAATTTTTATCAAGATGTCAAGTCAAGTCTGTCCTGTCACAATTAAGAAGGTAATATCAAGTCAACTCGTTGGATTGGACCATCCTCGCTTCGAATCTGGGCTCCAAGATGCTTAAGGATTTTCAGCATTGAACTGTTTTCTGCCAGCATATATCCGATAAATTTCCGAATTCCATTTTTGCGTGCAGAATGAATTAATAAATTCAGAAGCTCTGTTCCCAGTCCTCGACTTTGATATGAATCAATTATTGTTAGCGCAAATTCTGCCGATTTAGGTTCGTCTTCTATTCTGATATATCTAGCAACCCCTATCCCAAACATGTCATCTTGAGTTACAACATAAGCACACAAGGCCAAGTGATTCTTGTTATCAATTTCTGTCAACTGCTTCAGTTGACTATTTGAGAGACTGCTTATAGGCACAAAAAATCGACAATATTTTGATTTGGTTGATAATTTCTCAAATCCAATCTTTAACTCCTCTTTGTCATCTTGGCATAACAACCGAATTAAAACGGGTGTTCCGTCTTTTAATCCAATTTCAATTGGGTAATCAGACATTTTGGTATGTACCGCCTCTCATTGTTATGGGATTAATACTATATTTGTTTATTATGGTCCCTTAGGCAAGGTTTGGTATGTCGGTCTGGCAAGAAATCTTTCTTATTTGGCGACACCTATTATGTTCACACCCACTACTTTGTGGCATTTGTGTCAATCATTTAAGACCTTAGGCGTAAGTTATCACGAAAGAGATTTTAAACCATAAACCTTTGTATGTGCAGCCCAAGCCGGGCACCATGTACGATGCCAACGCATGAGTTTTCCAAAAGAAGAATCTGGTTTTCTGTTTGCATAAGGACAAATCTCACATCGATGACAAATACCTGCTAAAATTTTAGTGTTTATGCCGAATTGTTCATTTTTAGTAATATCCATTCCATTTCCCTCCTTTTTAAAACTTAAGACGTAATAGTCAGGAAAAAAGATACATTTTTTAAAATATTTTTAAATAGAAAAGATAAAAGAGCAAACTCCTGAAACAGAATTTGCCCTATTTAAAAACGATATCACACGATTTTTTATAGACATGATACGTGTGTTTTATAGCAGAAATAGCCACAACTATCGTTTGGTGATAACGGTATTAAGGTATCACAAAAAAATCAGGCCACTGATAGCTTTTAGTTATTGCAGATATCTCAGAAAAGAATGTCATATCAATTCGTGTCATTTAATAAAAAAAGCGTGGATTATCGATTCAATTCCACGCTTTTTAATTAACAAACTTGTCTAATGCTTATAAACGCCAGCCTTTGAGTAATATTCAAAATTAGAGTTAATTTGAAATATTGGTAGCCAATTGTTTCCCTTATTCTATGCATTTTATAATGTTTTCTTGATCAGGATTGCACATCGTTCTAATTCCTTCATCAACCAGTTCAAATCCTGCAGCTTTGAGATTCTCAGATATGATTTTAGTCGATTCACCACTCCAACCATAGCAGCCAAAAGCTGCAGCTTTTTTGTTTTTAAATTTTAGATCTTTTGTCTCTTCAAGAATGGTCGCAACCGAAACTAAGATCCCCCTGTTGATTGCCGGAGACCCGACAAGGAGCACTTTTGATTTAAAAACATCTGTAATAACATCATTTTTATCGGTTTTAGCCAGGTTAAAAAGTTTAACATTAACCTCACTGTCTGCTTCTTTTATGCCGTTTGGATGTTCTCAGCCATAAGGTGCATAAGTTCCGGTAATGCGCCACTGTGATCGATTTCGGCATGATTTGCAATCACGCAATCTATTTTATTCAGATCAATCCTATTGGCCAGTTTTTCTAATAATTCTTGTGAAAATGGTCTCCATAGCGTATCAATCAGGGCAACTTTTTCTTCTTTGATTAAGTATGAATTATACGTTGACCCTCGATGCGTTGAGTATTCATCACCGTAAAACTTTCTAAGCTCTCAATTGATTTTGCCCACCCAATAGATATTATTTTTTATTCTAATACTCATTTTTCCCTCCTGGTTTACTGTTATATATCTATTCCTCCCGGTTTTTTATAAGAGACGGTTCAATTTTATTCTCCCCGAATCATAACTAGCAACATTTTGAATTGCTTTTCAGCATGAAGTGTGTGAGGAACGTTGGCCGGCCTAATCAGGATTTCCCCTGTATAAACAGTATGAGTTTTTTCGCCAATTGTTATCTCAGCCTGTCCGTCCAAGATGTAAACCACAGAATCAAAAGGGAAGGTGTGTTCACTCAGACCCTGGCCAGAATCAAACGCAAAGAGGGTAATATTGCCGATATCTTTTTGTAGTAGTGTCCTGCATACTACAGAGCCGTCAGCATAATTTACATGCTTTTCCAAATTGAAGGGTATGCCTTTGAGTGTGGTTGCATTAACGTTCATAATTGTCTCCTTATTTTAATTTATTGAACGTAATATTTCTAATCTCGCTGTAAAACTCAATTAAAACTGGACCAACTATCGGCAAACAGGACTTTCCTGCAAATCGAAGGATCTATCTGCCGCTGTTAAAGATGTATTATTCATCCCTTAAGACCGTTTATCGATGTTTATGATGTCCTGCCGCGTCCTTGATCAAAGCATGTAACCCTTCTACATAATGAGTAAAATTTACATAGGCTTCTACAAATTCACGTCCGGCAGCCACGTTTTCAGATGATTTTGTTGTAATCGTAATGCTGGAAACCTTAAATTCTCTGAGGTTTAGGATATTGTGTCAAAGTCCTAATATTTTCTGCTTACCTTCCGCCGTTAGCCTTGTAAAGGTTTAAAACATGTAATAGTTGATCGTCTAAGTAAAGGTTTTCTATTTCGTTCAAGTAACGTTGAAAAATTTTCAGTAATTTAAGTGGTGTAAAAATACCAACGGCTCCCAACCATCTCTCCCCGAACCATATGGGAATGATATAAAGATGAATATTTTTATTATCAAAGGCATAGGATCCTTTATAAAAAACATCTTCAGTTTTTCGACTCGTTAAAATTATTTCGTCAAGGGTCGATTGATCAATAATTTTTAAGATAGTATCATCAGAATAAAAGTATGCGGAATTCTCTATTTTAACAAAGCAAAATCTAACCGTAAAAAAATAGAAAGTGAAGTAATCACAAAATAGGGAGGTAAGACGAGCGGCAAAAACTTCAGGGGTTCGTATTTCTTTTAAGGCTATGTCATTTTTGATTTCATCAAAATAATATCCTATTTGGGGGAGATCAAGGATAACTGAGAGAATAGCACCAAAGACGGTTCCTGCGAGTAAAGTCAATAAGGCTACGCCTATTTGAATCTTTGAAGAGGCACCAGTTATATGACCTATGCCTATAATTAAAACAATGCCACAAGAGGTAATGGAAAGAATGTAAAAGGAAAGAAGTATTTTTTTTCGAATACCGTAAAATACACCCAAAAAAAGGTCTGATTTTTCTTTCTTTTCCATGAAATCCTTCCCAAGTTAGTCGTTCGTTGAGGAAAGGGATCATAAATCGTCTTACGGGTAGCTGATCATCAGCTGACACATCATAATCCACGATTTGAACAGGTTTGTATTTTTTCCAGCATCGCTTTTAAATTAGAGCTCTGGCCACTTCAATAAAACCTGAATCGCTTATAGAAACAAATTATCAAGATAATCCATTTTTGTAAGAATGATGTATTAAAGCTGTACTTGTGAAAGGGTCTTTTTTAGAAGATTGGCAGAGTTCTTCAATTCTTGCTGTTCTCGAGACCAAAGTTCCATTTCCAAGTGCTTTACAATGCCTTTGTGCCCCACAACAGTCGGCACACTGAGGCATACATCCGAGAGTCCATATGTGCCTGTTTGCAGAGAGCTCACAGGAAGCATCCTTCTTTGATCCAATACGATAGCATGAACGAGAACGGCAATGGCCGTTCCCACAGCCCAACCCGCACCACCTTTCAATCTAATGACCTCAGCTCCACTCTGGCGCGTCCGTTCAAAAATTTTAACTTTGGTGGAAGACGAAAGATCGGGGTGATTCTTCAAAGAGAATCCATTGCAGGTGGCTGACGACCAAATGGGCACCATTGAATCCCCATGTTCTCCCAATATCAGGGCATTTATCTGGGTGGGAGCGGCTTTAATTGTGTCGGCAATGAGAGAGCAAAAACGGGATGTATCCAGAAGGGTACCGAGACCAATAACTTGACTGGAAGGAAGATCGGTATGTTGGATGGCAAGATATGTTAGAATGTCAACCGGATTTGAAACCACCACTAAGATAACGTCTTCCCTGAGGCCTGCTGTTTTTAAATCGTTGATTATAGCCAGAAATAGCGATACATTTCGATTGATCAAATCGAGTCTTGATTCGTCCGGTTTTCGGCGTAAGCCAGCGGTTATGATGACCATGTCTGATTTTGCCGCCGTTGTGATATCTCCCGAATATATTCGCTGGTCGTTTAAAAGAGAGCTGCCATGTAAAAGATCCAGGGCCTCTCCCTGCACCAGGGATTCCGCGATATCGTACAAAATGATTTCTGAAACGATACCACCCCATTGCAGAGCATAAGCTGCACAACAACCGACACGACCACCACCACCAATAATAGCTACTTTCATTTATTATATTCCTATAAAACGAATTGGCTCAAAGGAAAGTCTATTTCCCGATAAGAATAGACTTAACAAGACCTACCGCTTCCCATTGACTACCCTTCACCTGTTTCCGGTCCGATGTGCGTATATTACTTAACATCATTTCCAGAAAAGATTTTGTGGGGGCTTTTATAAGTTTATTTTCATCAATTAGCCTTCTAAAAAGCTTTCGAGGCGTTCAACCCCGGCCATTGCACAGAGAATATCGTCCTCGACACTTCCGCCACTGACACCGATTCCTCCAATAATCTCGCCTTGTTGTTTTAAGGGAAAACCACCTCCAAAAATGACGATTCTACCGCCATCTGCATTATGAATCCCGAAAAGGGGCTGGCCGGGCTGAGATGCAGATGCCAGCTCATGAGTGGGCATTTTAACCGCCACGGCAGTGTATGCCTTGTTGAGAGAAATGTCGATACTGACCAAAAGGGCATTGTCCATGCGCTGTTGGGCAATCAAGTTGCCTCCGACGTCCACAACCGCGATGACCATGGGAACACTGATTTCTTTTGCTTTTTTTCGAACCGCCGCGATTAACTCCAAAGCGATATCCAGATTAATGACCATAGTTACCCCCATCGTTTATGAAAATATTGAGTCGATCGGCTTATTAACCAGATGGGCTCCCTATAATTGCCCACCACTAAATTATCCTGAAAGATTCCACCATCGCACAGCGCCGTTGCCGGGTATATGTCCGGGCTGATGTTAATCCTTCTCCGGTTGGTCCTGCTATGGTAAAGGCGGTGTGTCCCTCACCGCCGAGTCCAATACCCGCGTAGGCAGGGCCGTTTTTTACAAATATAGTCGTTTGTACCGCCCGGGCGAAAGCAGTCATATTGTCAACATTCGTGGAATGCATAATCGCCGTGTGCCGGTTACCCTGCTCCACTTCCACGCCCAATCGGATTCCTTCCTGTACATTTTTTACGCGTACGATGGGCATAATCGGCATCATCTGCTCCAGCCAGAAAAGCGGATGGTCATTAGACGCCTCGAAAATGGCCAATCGGTATTCCTCGGTCAGGTTGATGCCGATTTCATTTAGGATCATCTGCACGTTCTTACCGATATATTTGGCATTGATATGACCGTCCGGGGTAACAACCAGTTGGGTTACCTTTTCCGCCTCTTCCGGAGTGAGCAGATAGGCCTTGCCGGTTTCCTGCATGAATTTGATCAGGGCATCGGCCACTTCATCCACCACGATGACCTCTTTTTCACAGGTGCAGAATATATTGTTGTTGATACTTGCACCGTTTACAATGGAGTCCGCCGCCTTGCGGATGTGTGCCGTTTCATCCACCAACACCGGCGGGTTCCCGGCTCCGGCGCCAATCGCTTTTTTACCGGAAGAGAGCACCGCTTTAACGACCGGCTTCCCTCCTGTTGCCACGAGCATGTTGATTTTAGGGTGGTTGATAATCTGTCCGGCTGTTTCCAGCGTGGGTTCTCGCACACAGGAAACGAGGCTTGCTGGACCGCCGGCATCCATGATGGCCTGATGAATGACCTGGATGGTTTTCAGGCTGGTTTCCCGGGCAGAGGGGTGTGGATTGAACACCACAGCGTTACCTGCCGAAATCATGCTTATACTGTTGTGGATAAAAGTCCCTGTGGGATTCGTGATCGGGGTTAGAGCGCCGATAACACCCACAGGCGCATATTCAAGCAAGGTGAGCCCATGGTCTCCGGACACAACTTCCGGCTTGATGTCTTCAACTCCGGGTGTTTTTGTAGCACAGAGAATATTTTCTCTTATTTTGTCTTCATATCGACCAATCTTTGTCTCTTTTATCGCGAGTTCAGAGAGAATCTCATTATTCTCTAAAATGGCTTTTCGAATGGAAGCAACAATTTCACAGCGGACGTCGAGAGATAATACTATCAGTCTTTTATGTGCCTCAACAGCGTTATTTACGGCTTCATCGACTGTATCGTAAATTCCTGTGAATTCATCAGTCTCAAGGTCTTTTTTTTGCACCAACTCTTCCATCACTTTCTGTACCACACGGGCGATGAGCTCGTTATTTGCAGTCATAATCATTCCTCCTTAGGCAGATTTCGAGTTCGACGGGTGTCTTGTAAAACAGACTCAAGTGCACCAACAAATCCGATCCAAAAAAACCCCAGAAGTAAGCGGGTAATTGTCTTTATGTAACCAGACGATCCTTAGCAAAGTATTACTCCTTAACCATTGAAAGACATATCGCACCGGTCAGAATGAAGATATGACCTGTTGGAAGAGGATATCGCATTTGCTCAAGAGTCTCTTGTAGTTTGTGTCCTAACCGATTAATTTGACTTTCTTGCATGTCGCTGGACGGTAAAGATTTTTTGATATGTTCCGACCACTGCTCCATTGTTTTCAAAGCATCGACAACAGTTTCTGCTATCTGAATGTCTTCTTTTACGGTCCCGCCGCTGATACCCACTGCACCTGCCACGTTTCCCTTTAACCGTAACGGAAGGCCTCCTCCAAAGAGCACGATTTTGCCCTGGTGTGTATGCTGAATACCATAGAGGGGCTCTCCGGGTTGAGCGAGTTTTCCCACCTCATGGGTCGACTTGCGTAAAACCGCAGATGTATAGGCTTTTGAAACGGCAATTTCTGTACTCGCTGGCAGAGTCTCATCCATACGAGCAAAAAAAAGAAGTCCGCCCTTTTCGTCTGCGATACCAATTGCCATGGGAATCCCTAAAGCCAAAGCTTGGACTTCAGCAAAGTTGCCTAGTAAGCGTGCCAGGGTGTAAGAAAGCTTCATGTTTCTTTATCCTCTTTGATGATACTCTCGATGACTTCACGAACAATATCCTCGATGAGGGCATTCACCTCCAAAGACCATGCCAGCACGAAAAGCAGGTCACCAAGTCGGTTAAAGTAACGAATCAGATCACCATACACCTTCTCTTCTCGATTCAAAATAACAATTAAGCGCTCGGCTCGCCGACATACAGACCGTGCAACATGAAGAGCGGAACTATCCAAATATTTTCCTGGAACTACAAAACCTTTCGGAAGTCCATACAGAGCCGTAAATTTATCAATCCATCCTTCCAGCTTCTCGGTATTGCTTTTGCTGATACGCCGTTTTAAATCGGATAGAGCCTTAGAAGTTGAAGCCAACTCAGCACTTGCCACAAATATATCTTCTTGGACGCAATAAAGGATGGATCGTATCGATTCCTGGCAAGTTAAGGCTCGGACCAGTCCCAAGTGGGACTGTAATTCGTCCAAAGTGCCAAAGGCCCTAACCCGCTGGTCTCCCTTATCGACGGTTTCTTTGCTCAGGAGTTGGGTTAGTCCTTCATCTCCCCTGCGGGTATATATTCTTCTTGATCTGTTTTCCATGATACTTTCAGATTGCTATCCCAAGATGCTTGATTATGACGTTAAACGACACCTTCAATATCAACCTGATCAATAATCCCGATAATCGTAGCGTCCACGGGGCACTGATCATTATCGACGGCCAGACGTGCCCCACTCCCCCGTACGACCACCACCCGTTCGCCAACCCCCGCTCCTACAGCGTCTACAGCTACAAACGGATCGCCGGCAGGTTTATTTCCCGAACATTCCAAGGGTTGAACGACTTGTATCTTACTGCCGACCAGAAGTTCATGTTTGCGGGTGGCAACGATAGTCCCTATTATTTGTGCAATTAACATTACTTTTATTCCTCCTCGTTAGGAGTCATGTCACATCTTCCTTTTTAAGGTTTACATCATATTGATTGGCCAGATCGCGGGCCAGCGGAGTGACAACAGCGCCAGGAGACACCCTAAGATCAGCTCCCGAAATATATGCTTGACGAACCTTGGCCGAAGTAACCACATTTTCAAAAATATGAATAGATGGATTTAATTTCTGTCTGGTTTTTAGTGGTTCTCCGGCTTTTGAACCTTGTTCACCTTTAAGAAAGTGATTCACTGCCTCTCTCAGCATGTGAGTATCAGTCAGGTAACAACCGTAATTGCCGACAATTTGAAATCTTTTTAAAAGCGCTTTCCTAAGCGCTCGACTTGATTGACGGAAGCCGAATTTTTGATTCCAGTGCGCCCCATCGGGGTGGGCAGCTGTTTTGGAAACCAAAACCGTCTTGCCAAAAAAAAGGCCATGCAAAATTAGATTGGTCGGCAGATTGTCCGCAATGAGCATAGACACCTTCGAAAGCGTATTCAAGCTCAGAAGGGGGACAACGACGGCGTGAGCCTCTTTTAGGGCAAGGAGCCATGTTGAGGGTTCCATAAAACTAACGTTCGGAAAACCGGCCAACGAATCTCTCATTGCCTGGCCATACAGATCTTCGGCATTTTGCGAAAAGACCAGCTGAATCCGGTAACCATCCAAAATCAGTTGACGGACCTGCCAGACGGCTTCCTGAAAAGCAACGGTCGCACCGGTAAAAACTGTAACTAAGGTCCCCCTGCTTCCATCGGCACCCATTTGTTGAGCTAATCTGCTTATCACGGCAGTGACAATTTTTTGAAGCTTTTCATCCGTCATATTTATATTTCTCCCCGGGCCAAGCACTGTTTGTTCAATTTGTTATACAACTCAATGCAATACCCAAAGGAGTTACAAGCATTGGATTGTCCGGCCTTTCTACCGACAATCCGGTCTCACTTTCTATAACTGTATCAATCCCGGGGAAACAGCTGGTCCCCCCCACAAGGTATATGTTATCAACCGAATAGTCTTTTATGTGTCTTTTGACGATGGTCGACATCTTTTGAAATACCGGTGTTATCAATAGCAGGATCTCGGATTGACGCTCAGGGTCTATTTTCATTAATTCTGCCTCATGCACAGGAATCTTAAAATGACCGGCAAGAACCAGATCCACGTGAATTCCCCCGGTCGGCTCATCGGCTGTATAAATGACCTTACCGTCTTTTATTACGGAGATACCCGTAGTTCCCCCACCGATGTCCACGACTGCCCCGTCAGTAATCTCTAATACCATTGAAGCCGCCGTTGGCTCATCAATCAATCCCTTTACATCCATACCAACCGCTGCCAGTACATTGCCAAATACCTTGGCATTTCGCCCGATTGTTCCGGGAGGATAGGCCGCTGCGGCAGATCTGATTGAAAAACCAGCTTCCCTTAATACATCAACCTGCTGGCGCAAAATATTAACAGCGCCTAAATAATCAAGCACCAACCCATCCCGAATGCTGTATTGGCTGCGCGTGAGCACTCCGGCTAAGGGGTTGCCCTGGTGGTCCACAACAGCGGTGACGATATAAGCAGTACCGAGGTCAACCCCTGCAAACAACAGGTCCTCATGAGAACGGTTTTCGGTTAGTGACAATGCGGCTTCAAAGGTTGCAATCCGCTGGTTTGCTGATTTACTGATTTTCATGGGATTAAGTCTGATTAATTTTCCTTTCCAGTAACTCTTTTTAGCACCGTCTCCGCCGCACTTGAAGCACGTTCAACATCCGATTGCTTTCCAGCCAGGGATAACCGACCTACCGCTCCATATGTTCTGCAATCCACGAGAGTGATCTGAGAATTTTTTTCAGCCTCGTTGGCAGCAAGCGTAATGTAAGCAGCAGGCTGAACTTCAAGAATGTAGAGATCCTGCCCAGGTAGCAGCATTGAGCAGAGCCGGGAGACATTGACCATCTGGGCGTGGTAGGCGTTCACTTTGTGGATGACCTGAGAGCTTAAAATCTTTGGTTTAAAACGATCTTCAAGGGTCAACCCCAAAGATTTGAGTACGGCGGAACCGGCATGTTTCACGTCTGCCTGTGCTTGTGAATGAAACTCCAGTACACCAAAATGCCGTTCCACCACCATGAGCCCCGGACGTATATTTGCCGCCTTTACAGCGGCATCCGTTACTCTGTTGATCACAACTCCGGGGGAAACTTCTACGAGTATTGCCGCCATGCCTGGAATAGGAATATATCCTCTTGCGTTGGCACCTATATATGCGGCAAACTGGGGCTGTAAGCGATCCAAATATACGTAAGAACGAAGATCAGGCATTTTACACTCCTTTGGTAAGGGAAGACTGTTTAGGGCATTAAACCTGACGGACAACAAGAACCTTTTGCGATATGATTATGCTTTTATGTCTACATCGTGTCGGGTTTTTTGGCTTTCCCTTTTGGTTTTGGCTTTTTTTTCACTATAGCCGTTTTCTTTTTTGAAGAAGGCTCCGGTCGCTGTTGGACTTTTACGCGTTTCTTTTGCAAAGGCGTTTTCTCTTCAGACACATCTTTAGCCTCTTTTACTTTGGAAGGCTTAGGTGGTGTCGATTTCACTGCAATTTTCTCTGTCACGGCAGGAGCAACAGGAGGCTTCGGTTTATCGGTTTTTGTTTCAGAGGAAGGTGGCCTGTCTGAAGGCTCTATAGGAACTTGTCGATCAGGTCTGGGAATCACATGGACAGCCACTACCTTTCCGACTTTCCTGGCCGCCGCCGCCCCAGCGCTGACCGCAGCCTTAACCGCAGCTACGTCTCCCCTGAATTTCACTGTCACTAATGCTACCTTGGTAATTTCATATCCGATTAGGACAACATCCGCCGCTTTGACTCCGGCATCTGCGGCCTCAATGGCCGGTATAAATCCCCAGGTTTCTATCAGTCCAAGGCTTTTATTTTTCATGGATTACCCCTGTCTTTCTATGTTGGTGAGCAATTCTGTTACTAATAAGGTAATCAATTCCCCTAATTTATATTGAGAAAGTTGCGCCAGATCGTTTAGATCGTTTTGTTGAAGTTGCATCGAGTCTTTCGGCGCAGAGGAATAAGCCTGTTCAGAGTGAAAAAGCAGCGGATTTCCTTTTACCAGTCGAGCGGCATTGGCGCCCAACATACGAAGCTGTGTCATATTAAATTCATCGGCTGCCATCGAAAATAAAGGCTTGTCAACCGGCAGATCTCGATGGTGTAATACAGCCATTTGATCGGTTCCGCTAATGCCAATTCCAACATTGAGCTTAGACCCGTCAGCAGCCTGTTTGGCAAGGAGCTTCAGCGGTTTTTCCTCTACTTCCTCAATCTCCACAGGAATCTCTTCTTCTTCCAACCCCCAGAGTATATATCCAATTGCTTTATCCGGTGAAGGCACGGTCGTCAATATCCGAACCACCGGTTTTGCCTCACTTCCGGCGATAAGTTTATCCTCCACAGGACTAATTTCTTTGTTTTTCTTCATAAGCAAGAACAAGACCGGTAGCCACGGCGTTTCGAGGGCCTTCTGTTCCACGGATGTTGGCTCTGCCTGTGACCACACCGTATTCAATCAAGGAATCCGAAATCATCCGGGGGATTTCAAAATCCAGCGCGGATCCTCCTACCAATGCCACGAAACTGATTAGACGGATATTGTTGGCCGGTCCAACCCTTTCCAGAGCACGGAGGGAATTATGCACAAAAACTTTTTTTTTGGCTTTTTGTCGAATTTCGACAATTTTTGCCAAAGGTTCACGAGTTTCTACCGGTATCGGTCCGTTTTCGGAAATCACTACAACACGTCCGAAAAGACGGGGATCAAGAGGCTCATGGAAAAACTGTACCGAGCCGTTTTCATGACGCATATGAAAGAGCGTTTCAACTTTCGCCAGAGGAAAAAGCTTAATCTTTTCGGCTAATTCAAGATCGTCGAGGCCGAGTTCCTTATCGATAAGAAGCGTGACCATTTCGCCTGCCCCCGCAAAATGTACACTTTTGATTTCACCGGATTCGTTTATCAAAGAGGCATCCGTCGACCCACCGCCTAAATCGAGTATGGCCATAGGAGGCTTTGTTCCGGGTGTGGTCAGGGCTCCTCTTATAGCCATCTCGGCTTCAACTCCCGCAACAATTGTCGGTACCATGATTTCTTCTTCCAGTTTTCGTGCCAATCGCTGCATGGGCAGTTTTTGGGTTTCAACCATGGCTGCCAATCCAACTGCATTGCCAAGAGAGTATTCACCCGCCAGACTCCCTCGCACTCTCTGGGGAACGAGCGTATCCACGGCAAGAATGTCCTGAACACGGATGGCACTGACGGGCTGATCTGTCAGATCGGCCATTACCTGGCGAACCGTTTCGAACATACCTCCCACATTGGTTCCAGGTTCAGCTTGTATTTCCAGAAGTGGCGATACCTTCACCACCTGTTCCATTATGCTCTCAGCACCTTCATCGATCTGAATGTCAACTTTTTGATGTTGGCCGATGAGTTTAATCTTACCCGCCGGGATTCTACGTTCCTGAATATCGCCACGGGGGGTTTTAATGACTACGGCACTCCGAGTTCCTGTGAGAGCCCTGGCAATAGGGACAATGTCGCGGGTCTCCTCAGGGGTTAGCTCAAACAGTGTAGCAATGTCATAGGGATTGGAAAGCTTCTCTATCGTCTTGCCGACCACTGCTACCTCTAACGCTGCCGGCATTCCCACGGGTACGCGATCAATATGGATGACTTCATCCACAATGGGAATGGAATGATGCAGCCTGTTGTGAATGAGCACTCCGTCGTCTTTCTGAACAATGGCTCCGGCAATTTGAAATTTCGCAGACATGGCCCTGTTCAGTTGCTCGGACGCCACACGAAACTCTGTTGAGCCCGGAATGACCACGATCCATTGCTTGTCCGGGGAAGCAGATGCCATATCTTCCAGCATGATGGTGGTTCCGAGCGCTAATCCCATCCCTCCCGGTGTAGACGGATTGTGGCCGATCATCGCGGATTCT
Source organism: uncultured Desulfobacterales bacterium (assembly GCA_937998305.1). Lineage (GTDB taxonomy): Bacteria > Desulfobacterota > Desulfobacteria > Desulfobacterales > UBA11574 > UBA11574. The sequence continues at coordinate 15,287 of CALLDL010000189.1, forward strand.
GTGATCACAGTCTCAGTTATTGTTTCCATGGCAACATCACCGATAACCGGGGTAGCCTCATTCAGCAGAACAATGTCGAGATCTTTGCGTGGAATCCCTAAAGGGCTTAAGGCCCGGTCCAAGGCATCAATGACGCCAAGGACGTTTCGTACGGTTCCCTTGATACCCACCGTTTTTACGATCGAGCTGGAAACGATCCGCGCTTCGTCTGATCGGGCAAATTCAGCAATAGCAACCTCCGTTGAATTGTTACCGATATCCACGCCAGCGATGTACGGCATACGTTAGCAACTCCTTTTACTGTTTCAGACGACCTCGTTTTTCGTAAACATCAGCCGCTTCTCTGACAAGGGCCGCACATATCTTCGCGTTGTATTTTGTTTCAAGCTCGTTGGCGATGTCGAGCAACTCCGGCTTGGTGCACCGATAGGGACGCAACGAATTATAAATTTCCAGTACCCGATCATCGGGAATGTTGGTCATTTCCGCTGCCCGGCGAAGATTGGCAGCAAGATTCGGTCTCCCAATATTTTCAGCAATTTGGGCTTGATACTCAAGAGTTTCAGGACGAATTTTTACGTCATCAAAGCCGATCTGTCCGGATACCACCTTGTCAAGCGTAATGTCCTCAAGGGCCAATCCGCTGGCTGATTTTACCAGATCGGGTCGTTTGGTTCCCAGCGGGTAGTCCTTTTCTGCTTCAAGTTTTCCAGAAGGACTGCCCGTAAGTGTCTCCTGTCCAGGGCTCTTGCCCAGAGTGGCCATAGCCCGTTTTACTGCTTCGGCAATCAGGTCCGGGGAGATGTTAATTTCTTTTGACTGAGCCATGTGCTCTTCCTCCTTGGATAGTGGTTCAAATAAGATAGCGGTATCGATTGTTTCGTGGGAAATGATAAAGCTTTCTTCACATACGCCATCGACCGACTATAGCTGAACCGTTAATTCCGTGCTCGTTACGTCTGGCCGCACATACAAGACCTCTTTGTTATGGAGCAATGCCGCCAGCCCTTGATATTTGGGTCGAGCCATGGGGTCATTGCGTACGGGGACAGGATTGGGATGCTCTCCTTTGGCATATTTAGCTGCGTTACGTCCGATGGCCCGAAATGTCTCCTTCTCCACAAGCGGGGACTGAGAAAACAGTTCCAAATTTTGGAGTGGAGCTAAATCCCGCTGATGGATGACAGTAGTCCCTCGGGAGATGGTGCCGATGCCAATTCCTGACCCACTCAATTTTGCGGCCTCATGGGCGATGAACCCCACATCGGCCGTTTTATTTACCCTTACCAGACGAGATTTGAGACCTTCTTCCTCGATCCCCGCCATGATTTCTTTGAGCACTTCTTTATGCGGAATGTCGATGATGGTCTGTGTCATAGCGACACCAAAGGCTGGTGGAACACCGATGACGACTTCATTTCTATTTGTTCCGACTTTTGCCGTCCCAAGTTCCTGAAACTGAAGTTGTGTTGCGCTTCCTGCCGGTCTTGCTGCCGTCTTTTCATCCCCTTGTATCTCCTTTAATACTTCGAGGATAATTTCTTTTACCATATCTTCGGTAATGTTCATCTTATATTCCCTCCATTGGGCAGTCCTAGATGTCTTCAGGACTGATAGCTGCCGGAATATTTTTTAAAAGTTCCCATCTTTCACCTTCAAGACGGTATCCGGTACCAGGCCCGTTATAATCATTTAGATCATTAACGGCAGCCACCACGTTAAAATTCTCATCAAAGATGGCCGAAGTGTGGAGATAGTCTCCGGTTACCTTTCCTTTCAGCATATTGAGCACCGATTGCGCCACATCATTAAACCCGCGTTTCGCCAAGGCGCGTACAACATCCACTCCCGTGGTTCCACGCTTCATGAGTTCGTCGATGGCACGAAGATCTTCAGGTACGTTGCGGTCCGGCATGTCCTTGCTGCCATGAGCGTAAGTGGCAGCTTCCACTTCCTCATCTGTAATAAGCGGAAGTCCCAGTTCATTAAAAACAGCCTGCAGAGCGCGGGCGCCTTTGTTACGTATTGCAATAACGTCTTCTTCTTTGACCGGGAGTAATGACATATCAATCTGAAGATCACGCTGTAAGACGAGCATGTCGTCATAGTCATCGCAGTCATGCGTCGAACCGGCAAACATGTTGTCATAATTGGGAACGGAGCTATATCCCGAGAAAATAAAATCGGTTCCTGGAAGAAATTGCATCAGCATACGGGCCGTATTGCGGATAGGGGAATGCGTAAAGGTCTGATCATTGCCAGACGCCACTTCAAGGTCATTGAGCACAGTGGCAACATTCTCCGCCAGCACCGCACGAATACCTGAGGGCACCGCTCCGGGAACTCCGATTACGCTGATTGAGCCGTTCTGGAGCCCTTGGACACCTGCTCCTTTGGTGATCATCACACAGCGAATCTCCAGATAGAGCATCGATTTTCCTTCCGCATAACCCATTTGAACTTCAGATCCGGTACCGGAAGTAAACCGCATTTTGAGACCTCGAGAAGCATATGCGGACGCTAAAAACGCCTTTGACCAAGGCGTGTCATCTCCATCAACGAAAACCTGTTCAGTGCCATAGACCGAGACGGTTTCCGCATAATGCGTCAGACCGCGCATACCCATGGTAAGTTCCAGAGCCTCTTCCACCGCACACTGAGCCAGGAGTCCAGGTCGACCCGTCTGTCCGCCAACCAACAGGGAGAGTGCATTCATAGGAGCATAGCGCCCAACACCGACCGTAGTCTCTATCTCGCTGAAACCCCTGTAACCTGCCTCGGCAGCATCGGCAGCCAAAAGAGCCGGTGTGTCCTTTAGATTGGTCACATGAGCTTGATTGGATGGTGTACGTCTTGGCCGTAGTTTCTGCATAGCCATCATGAGCTCGACAACGTTCATATGTTTCAGAACATCAACATATTTGGCCGGCGTCATACCAACGGACAGTCTTACGATCTCAGTTCTGGGTACGCTGATATCTACCAGCATGCGTGCGATTTGAAGAGAATCTATGGCCATGGCCTCTTCTGCTACATCGGTCTCAATACAATGATCTGCAATCCAGGTATCGATCATGTCAAATTCTTCTCTGCGTTTGCCGTCCATTTCCAACACAGTCCCGTTTTCTATCTTGATACTAGGGGTCGGATCATTGGGGCTATCCATGGCTACCAAGCCCACATCAATCCATTCCTTGATAAAGCCGTCCTGGTTGACCGCTCGTTCGGCCAACACTTCGAAACGCTTTTGTCTTTTACCCATTTTCTGTCACCCCCTATATATACGGTGTCGATAGAGATTTGGGTTCTTCACCCCAACCACTCAATAGTTTATTCCCTATTTCTCTGCCGGAGATTACTGCCTGGCGCACTGCACCAGAATCTCCGGTGACCCAGATAAACACCTCGTTGGTCAGGGAGGTACCGTGACTCGGTGAGCCATAGCCGACCACCTCGACATCTGCCGCTTTAACAGCCGTATCAATCATCAACATTCCCACGACTGCCGGTGCCCCCAAAATCAAACCAAAAGCCTTCCCTATGGGAGCGTTTAATGCCTTGTTGAGGCATGTGCTTGCCCTGGCAGAATACTGATTTTCAGTATAACCTTGATCATTGGCGTAAACATCACCGAAATACTTTGGCAGAACATCAAGGGTTACCTCTACCGCACGACGCGCATCCGAAACATCCTCTGCACCGAAAACGATTAAATTACCATGGCCTGCCCCACCTTTTGTATCCCGTGGCATTTCAACACGTATAACTTCTGTATTTGTGGCCTTAACCGCCTCATCCGCTGACATCAACTGAGGCCCCGCACCAACACGCCCGCCAATGATACCGATGGATTTGAATTTTTTATCAAATTCCAGAAGCTCGTGAATGGCGGGATCCAGGTTGGCAATCACGATTCCCATTGTGTCTCCCATGCTTACACCCACGAATTCGGTTACTTGCGCCAGGCCGGCTGAAACGGCAAAATTATTCGCGTTTTCCGAAGGACTGTTCTTGTTTGATTCCGGGGGGGTTGCCTTGCCAGAAGAAGGGGCGCCCACCCGCTTCATTACTTCTTTTAGGACTTTATCGATCATTTGTTCTTCCATCGGGTAATTCCTCCTGGTTTTGTCCGATTAATCTATGAATGGTACTAAAAACCTCTATTTAGCTGAAGGTTTTTTGGGCAGAATCATTTCAACATCCTGATGAGGTCTGGGGATGACGTGTACGGATATCACCTCGCCCACTTTCTCAGCTGCCGCTGCCCCCGCATCGGTGGCTGCCTTGACTGCCCCTACATCACCTCGGACCATAGTGGTCACAAGACCGGCTCCGATTTGTTTTTGTCCTACTAGAACCACGTTGGCCGCCTTAACCATTGCATCCGATGCTTCAATATTGGCGACCAGGCCTTTTGTTTCAATCAATCCTAAAGCTTCTTTAGTCATTCTAAGATCCTCCTATTTTACTAATAGTAGAACATAAGGGCATCGAGAGCTCTAAAAAGCCCTCGACACCCTACTTGCTCTTGTCAATTAAGTTACTCCGTAGCAACTTCTTTTTTCTTAAATATATCAGGCAATTTAGCGGACAACAAACCTGCAAGGTTTCCGATTAGCATGCAGACGGCTGTGTTAAACAGGGTAACCCAGATATCGCCCTTATGTGCTCCAAGATTCCCAAAAAATACGGCAGCGCCCACAAATTGCCCCGGGATTGCCGAAAGAATGGGGATGTTCCCTTCGATGGTCATAGTAAAGCAGAAAACCCCTATCCAGGCTGAAAGGAGCAACATGTTTCCACCACCGAATTTCACCCACAGCCAAAAGAAAACAGCTCCCTGTAACATACCTGCCATATTGGCTGCGATGGATTTTGGCAGGGCCGCTTTATCTCCTCCGGCATAATAGAAACTTGCCCAGGCGGCATACCCAACCCAAGCAATCAGCCAGGGCGCCCAGATAGTGATCTGAAACCAAATTCCGCACAAAATACCGATTGATATTGACACTGGAAGCAACCCCATTATTTCACCCCCTTCGTAAATTCCTGTCCCAACGCATCTGCGGTCCAGATTGCCGCTTCAACCATGCTCGCCGTTACGGGAAACCAGGTTGAATGAATGGTTTCTCCCTCTGCCGTTGTCGCTTCAGCCACTTGTCGAATCTCTTCCCGTGTTGGGTTTGAAAGCCCTAGTTCCTCCAAACAAATGGGTAATCCTACGCTGAGGCAAAAATCTAACACCTCGTAAATGTCTTCTAACGGGCGTCCCTCCAATACAAGCTGGGTAAGTGTCCCAAATGCCACTTTTTGGCCGTGCAGTTTGCCGTGCGATGCCTCTAGAACTGTAAAGCCATTGTGCACAGAATGGGAACCGGCAAGACCACCGCTTTCAAAACCCAAACCGCTGAGCAAGGTGTTGGCCTCTACAATTGCCTCAACAGACGGTGTTACCGCCTTTCTCTCGACAGCGAGCTTGGCCTGAAGGCCATGCTCCAAAAGCGTATCGTAACAAAGGCGAGCTAAAGCAATAGCAGAAAGGGTAGGAGGAGTTGCACCAGTTAAGGCATTGGGTTTGCAACTCTTAGCACACGTATCCGCTTCCCAGAAAGTCGCCAAGGCATCGCCCATGCCCGAAACCAGATAATTGACCGGCGCTTGTGCAACTACAGCCGTATCAACCAATACACAATCCGGGTTTTTGGGTAGTACCAGGTACCTCGAAAAAACTCCCTCATCCGTGTAGATGACAGACAACGCGGAGCAGGGTGCATCTGTTGCCGCGATTGTGGGGACAACAATGACCGGAATTTTCATCTCGTATGCAACCGCCTTTCCGGTATCGATCACTTTGCCGCCTCCGGCGCAGATGACAAGATCCGAACCATTGGCTTTGCCAATTTCTACCAACCGATTGATTTCATTGTCAGAGGACTCTCCCATAAATTTTTCCTGATGACAGCCAATATTATTTTCCGCAAGGCTGGCTTGGATTGCCTGGCTACAAAAGGACAAAGCTCTTTTACCTCCGGTTAGCAGAGCATTAGATCCCATACTGGCCGCGTGGGAACCGATTTCATTGATGGCATCGACTCCCTGGATATACCGCCCAGGTGCAAGCAACATCCGACTCATTTTATACCTCCTTTATGTTAGATGATTTGAAGTTTAGCGTCCTTATATGACCCTTCACAAATTCAATAAAATCTATACTAATTCGGATGATTATGAATATAATATGATAACGATTTTATATAGACGATGAAATGTTTTCGCTAATTCATTAACAGTGGTAGTATATTAATGCCTTTTATCCCGTTCGCTGTCGGACGGGGTACCAAGAATCATTATGAAGATTTTGCTAAAATTTTTACGTAAAAAATGAGGGTTAATATGGAAGTTAACTACAATGAAAGATATCCTTAATGACGGATTAGAACAGATCCTGACAGGGATAACAATCCCGCAAAAAGGTGAAAAACACTCCCCAATTGGAGGGAATTTCGGGGGAGCAAGGGGTACATGGAGGCTGAATATTTGGATTTTGGCGTCAGTGAATTATGATTTCTCTTTTAGATCTTCTTTTGTTCACGCTCAAGGAAGATCTAACCGTATCGTGTTAAAAAATAGAGCTTTGCCAAGCAGGCTTCGGGGTGTCAAAACCAAATTGCGCCGCAGCCAACCCGTCTTCGCTCTCTCGAGCTTCGACGCGATACACCTTGCCTTTCATCTCTACAGCCCGTTGAAACGGGATCTCCACTTTGCTCCGAAAAGCTGCAAGGTATTCTGGCGAAGGTGAATAAACAAAGTTAACTTATCAATCTTCTTTTCCTGGCTTCCGCAGTGGCTTCAACACGATTCTTTACCCTGAACTTTTTAAAAATGTTCTTTACATGACTTTTTACGGTTTCGGTGCCTATGCAAAGTAAATTAGCAATTTCTTTATTACCTTTTCCTTCAGCAATGAGCTGAAGGACCTCTTTTTCTCTCTGAGTAAGGTAAGCGTCTATTTTTTTTTGTTCCCCCTGATCGATATTCGTATATCCGAAGGTCAAATTGACGAGAAAAGGGGATATCACCGGTTTTTCAAACCAAATAGACTTGATGATTTTTACCAGTTCATCAATCCCTACACACTTTAACACATAACCGTCAGCCCCTGCCTCCATAGCCTTCCGAATATAATTTTCATCGTTATAAGTGGATAAAACAATGAGTTTCATTTGGGGAAAGGATTTTCGCAATATCCGAATGACACCGATACCCGACAATCTCGGCATATCCACATCGATTAGAGAAACATCTGGCTGGGATGCTTGTATCTTTTCAACAGCGATATAACCATCCTCGGCTTCTCCAATGAGTTCGATATCTTCTTTATGGTCAAGGCTTAATCTCAAACCGGTCCGCAGTAACGGATGGTCATCTGCCAGAAAAACTCGGATTGATTCTTTTGTTTTCATGATTTTCTATTCTCTATAATCATCAATGTTTTCAATTTTTTTATGGACCGTATTTTGTTGGCAGAATGAAAATGAAGCGACACCCCTTATTCTTTTCCCCGTCATCGTCATAAAGGGGTGAATTTGTCCAAATGAGACCTTCGTGAGCCTCAACAACCAGTTTGCAAAAAGCTAAACCTAACCCCAGACCTCTTCTTCCTTTGTTGGGTTGGGGATTATTGGTAAAAAATTTTTCAAAGATATTTTTTTGGTAATACTTCGGTATTCCCGGTCCTTGGTCTGTTATAGTTGCCAGAGCATATTGCTGATCTGATTCGAGTTGACCAAGGATATCCGGGCTGATCACTACGCCGGCTTTTTTCTCATCATTTTCTTTTACCAGTATCGAAGACACATTGATCCGACCGCCCTCTGGGCTGAATTTAATGGCATTGTCCAGGATATTAATGATCGTTCGCATGAGGCGGTTTTGGTCCCCATTGAGCATTATAGGTGCTGAAGTCGACTCATAGTGTACAACAATCTGTTTTTCCAGGGCCAAAAGTTTTAGCTGATCGATGCTGTCTTGAAGCATTTGATTCATGTCAATCGGAAGTTTGCGGAGCAGAAACTGTCCGTTTTCATTTTGATAAATATCCAGAAAGTCTGTCACCATACCCAATAGTTGATTACTGGTGGTTAAAGCCAAATTCATGATCTCCATCTGGCTCAGTTTAAGTTGGCCCAGAGTACCGTTCACCATGAGCTCTATCGCCTTTTGAATCGATAGTATTGGATTTCCCATATCATGGGTCAACATTCCGATGAGGTCATTTTTCATTCGTTCAGTCTTTTTTTCTTCAGAAATATCTCTGAGTACGGCCACATAACCTGGATTTTTATTACTATCAGTCTTGAAACTTGAGAGGGACATTTGAACCGGGAAGTATTGGTTGTCAGCATTGACAGCAGTCAATTCGGCTCGACCGTTTTTTTTCAAGCTCAATCCCATCTGTTTTTGATAGGCCGTAATGGAAGCCGAATCTGAAAAGAGGGAAAATATGGATTGGCCAATCAGTTTTTCCTTCTCATGGCCGAACATATTAGAACAAGCATCATTGACCATTGAGATAGTCGTATCCGCATTGGTTGAGATAATACCATCCGAAACACTGTTGATAAGTTTATCGAGGTAATGCTGAGAATACTCAAAGGATAGGTATTTTTTCAGCGCCAGCTCACTGATTGTCAAGGTTACAACTTCCATTAGATTAACGATGCTCTCGAAGCGTTCCGCACTCATCAGGGGAATTTTTTCGAATTCGCACAAATAACCCTCGATGTTGCTGACACCGATAGAACGAGCGCGTTCAGTGACAATGCTGGTTGAAATTGGCTCATCCAGAACCTGACCACATAAAACAGTAGCTAGGTGGTAGTTCTTCACAATAATTGGCGATGCGCTGTCTAACAATCCAGCATTTAAACACTTATAGATAAAGCGTTTTTTTAACTTAGCAGACTGTCGTCCTCCGTAACTGTCACTTTCGTGGCATTTTTGTCTGCCTAATATAGAAGAACGACAGTAATTTCGGCAGAGCGCTGAAAAATTGTGCGGTTGTGTAATGGGTTGCCCGTCCACATCTGCGATAATAGATGCGACGCCTGTAACCTCAGTGAATACTCTAAGAATATCGTCTAATTTTTCCTTTTTAATCAGATCTAACAGGTGGATTGATTGCTTCATACATCCCCTTCAACCATGGTTATCAAGAAGCCAGATATTTTTTTATGAAACTGAGACTTTAATGAATTCCTTGAGGTTAATCCCTATTTACAAGTTCTCTAAAAGATAGGATGTTACTATTTTTTTGATGTTGAGTATTTTTCCACAAATATTCTTAGGCTTCTTTGTTTTATCGGGCAGGTGGTTACAGTTAAATCGCCGAAATTGCAACTCCATCTATTCCTAATTTTTATATGAATATTATCAAGAAAGCAAGTAAGGTCTTGAATGGGATATCTTTTGAGATTTTGGCGAAAAGTTAGGGATAATTTTAGTTCGGTATTCATGCCAGTGGTTATGACTAAAGATTGTTGAAATCAGTTTCTTGGCCAATACATGATGATGCAGACACCGATAAGCGCGATGAAAGCTCCTATCAAGTCTAACTTGTCTGGTGGTATCTTGTCTACTTGCCAACCCCACAGCATGGACATAACAATGAAGATCCCGCCATATGCAGCATAAACTCTGCCAAAGTGTGCTGGTTGGAATGTTGGTATAATGCCGTAAAAGATGAGCACAATTGCCCCAACGAGTGCTAACCACAGGCTCTTATTTTCTCGTAACCAGAGCCACACTAAATATCCGCCGCCGATCTCGCATAATCCAGCCAGTACAAAGTAAAAGAGCGATTTAGCGATAATCATTTGCCGAGTACCTATTATTAACGTTTTTTGCGGTATTCAAAATTAGTTAAGATCTCATTAATGATAATCAGGGTTTTCAAATCAAATGACAGCTTGTAGTGTAATTAATCTTTGAGCTGAGACATTGTCTCAGAAACGCGCCGGAATAGTATCATCTAGAATAGTATCATCGAACTTAAAGATATATTAAGATTACCTTATAAAAATCTGGCTTGTCAAAACCTTTGATCGCTTGCCATGATCACAGGTTCAAGCACCTCAATTTTCAGTACATATATCCTATTTCTTACAAAATTGCAAAAAAAAGCAAATCCACCTCGAAGAGTTTGTCCTTATGATATCCGAAAACACGATGTTTTTGAAATTATGTCGAGCTTTGATCAGTAATCGCAGGTTGCGCAAATCCTTATTATAATCATTATCAAACTATCTTCGTCCATTGGCAATTATACCCTGTTCCTGTCAGCTTTTCCTGAACCCCATCTTCACTCTTCAAAATATATTTACAATACTTGCCCGATTGCTTATATTGCCTCGTATTGAGCCTCAGCACCCTTATATCAGCACTTTTTTGTTCAACTATTTTGGTATTGACCCGAACCAAATGATCTGATATAAAGCATCTGAAGGGTTAGTAAGAAACGTTTTAAAATACGTTAATAAGAAACGTATAGGATGTGTTCAATGACAACATTAGCACAGAGGCGGAAAACAGACAGGGAACGGCTTAAGCGGTGGCGCAAAAAGAAGCTTGAGGAAGGCAACAAACAGACTTTGATTATGCTGACGCCGGAAGCCCAAAAGGTTCTGGATCGTGAAAAGGCCCGTACTGGTGAACCTTACGTTCAGATAATTAATCGTGCGATCATTAGTGTTGAGAAAGAATCACCCAGCGCCTCAACAAAAACTAAGGCACGACCACCGTGGCAACAGAATGTAATGGTCAAATAAAAACGTACACAGGTTTAAACCGCTTTCAATGAAGCTATCATTGTACTTCGTGAGTATGAACCTGTTAAAAAAATGAATCAGTTATTACTATTAGTTCTTTACTTACGGCTTCTCAAACACTTTACTGCCTCTAAGAGACTGTAATTCTTTGCAAGCGTGAGATTTCAATGTTCGACTTAAATGCTCCAATGTCGCCTTCGATTGTTGTTGTCATCTCATTCCCATAAATTTGGTTGGTTTAACATTAGATATTGATTCGCAGCGAAAGAATTACAACCATAAACTATAAGGATTCTCATGAAGGATTTCAAAAAGTATTTCATGTCAAATAATTTCTTGTAAAGATCAAAGAATTATTGAAATTGCAGAGTCGAGTAGCCCGGGGGAGTTTCACCCCCAGGCTCTCACAAATCCGTACGCGAA
>CALLDL010000190.1 GCA_937998305.1 uncultured Desulfobacterales bacterium
TCGTCATAAAAAACCTGGTCCTCTGGGCCAGGTCAGAGTTCTCTGGCTCTGCCAAAAGAATTGATGCAAGAGTTTAAAGTGAACTAAAGTTTAAAGTGAGCTAAAGTTAAGGAATTCTATCAATTATATAAAACCAGCGGATCGAAGCGACTCCATAACTTTAGGCACTTTAGATCACTTTAGGCACTTTTAACTTGTCTGGCTTTCAGGGAAACAGCCCCTTTTAGGGGTAAACCAAAGCCTGGTCCTTTGGGCCAGGATTCTTTACTTTAATGGGCTAACTCCCCAAAGAGGAGGAGTTTATCCCGAACAATCGGGAGAAAAGAGAGTGAAAGGGTTAAGGCAGATTCAAGGCGAAATTCTATATGAGGATTTGGGTCAGGAATTTTTTTCAGGAGTTGATGATGTTTTTTTTATTGTTTACAATGGATAGGTATTTCTATTGCGAGATTTTGATTTTCAACATCCTTGCTTTATTCGAAAGGACAGATAAGGGTCCTTTAAGGTTCGCATCCCTCCAATATTATCAAAATTTTGCTCTTTGCATTGTGAGCAAAAGATTTTACTATATTAGTATTCGTTTATTATCCGTTAATCATATCCCTCAGCTTGGAGGAACATTTAAACGTAACGACCTTTCTTGCTGAAAGCATCATGTCATCACCGGTGGCAGGGTTTCTGCCTCTACGCTCTTTCTTTTCCTTTACACAGAATTTTCCAAATCCACTGATCAAAACATCATCGCCGGATTCTAAAGTGCTCTTGATGATATCTAACAGCGTTTCCACGATTTCAATGGAATTTTTCTTTGTGAATCCGTCTTTGCTACTGATTTCTTCGATGATTTGGGCTTTTGTTAATGTCATGGTCCATTGCTCCTTTCTGCTTACACTATCCAGGATAAAATGACAGTACCCAGAATGAGTGTAATGATTCCAAAAAATCTAAATGTTTGATCCGATACCGAGTTTAAATACCAGTCAACAGTTTTATCATACAAGTTTTGAGGGTTCCAAAATATAAACCCACCTTTAAGAACAGCCAAGATTCCGATTAATCTTATGAACCACGAGTGACGGCTCTCCGATGCAGCAATGATAAGAAAAACCCCCAAGATTACCGGTAATGCCGATAAGATCCTGCGGTCAAGAGCAGAAATGAAGCTTTTTATCATGCTTTTCGATTTGCGGGTGTAGATGATAAGCCCGGCGCCGTAAGAGATCCAGATCAAGCTAAATGCATAAAGAAACCATTTCATAAGAGATAACCTGTCAGGTATATGTAAAAAATTAATAAAAAGAAGTCAATAGAGAATAATATAGTAAGCTGTTAATAGATTCAGTATTTCATCGGATATGGATCTAATACATTTAAAAATAAAACTAAATGTACTCAGGTTAGATACTTTTTGTCAAGAGTTGATCTGCTCCGGCATATCATTAAGCTTCAACGTTTAAACAACCGGCGAGTTCTGTCAACTTTTAAATACGCTGTAATTTGTTCCAGCCGCAATTAGGATAAGTTCCCACTTTATAGGAGTTTCCCCTATTAAAATGAACCGTCCCCTCTATAGACATTGCAAATTGAAATTTGATAAGCATTAAAGTGTAGAAATTTAGGCTTTGATATTTTTTTTAAAATAAAAAATTGCAGGGGATTATATGGCTTATGGAAAAAAGAACCGATAAACGTCATGGATGCGAAGCATCCATCGCATGGAGCTGTTTTAACAAAAAAAAGATGTTCAATGCTAAAATGCTCAACTACAGCAAGGATGGCATGTACTTCGAGTCCGATGTTTTTTTCAAAGAGGGCGTCAATATCTATTTCCAAATGGATGACTGTCTGTTTGATGCTTCTGATCCCGAACTCTGTGAGGGGTTGCGGACCATTTCCCTTGCTGAAGTCAAATGGTGGAAAAATATTGGCGGTGCAGATGACAACCATTTCGGAGTCGGTGTTAAGTACGTAGGGTACTATTAAAACTGTAATACGTTTCATTTTCAATATTGATTACTTTTATGTTGTTTGTGTGTGCTGATTCCATTTCACCATAATGGAACGCTTACAAGGAGACTCGGTCGGGAGATAAAAATGGCCAATATCCTTATTATCGATGATCAGGCATGGATAAAGGATCTTTGCAGGGAAGGGCTGATCGGCGAGAAGCATAACGTCTCAACAACGGACAATATCGAAGCTGTTACGGAAGATATTTTATCATTTAATCCCAATATTGTTTTGCTGAATCAATACTTAAAGCATGGATTTTTAGTGTGGGATGTATTAAAAAAAATAAAGGTTCGTGATCCGAATCTTCCGGTGCTTATCGTTACCATTCACGACACCCACCTTGATTGCCCCCAACTTTCTATGGCTGATGGATTTGTGGTCAACAGCCATTCAGCAGCCGAAGAACTCAGACAAAAGATTTCTAATCTGTTGGGTTCTCGGCCTGAGGCTATGGATGGGCCGCAAATTTCTTCAACTATATAGTGTCCGAACGAAAACTGTCTTTTTCGCCAATATCTGTGTCAGACTCAGATTTTAATCCTCGAAATACTATCAGTATTCCAGTGGTTAAAATTTTCCTCTTCCTTGATCTTAACGAAAAATCCTAGTTTTCGTTCGGACTCTATTTAAACCTTCAGTATTTTCAAAACGATGCCTTTTCCTTTGACACCCAATGTTCGTTGACCTATATTAATAACTTGAGTTTCACACCCTTTATGTTCAGCACCGTCAATGATACATAGCAGGCCGGAAAAATTTTTTAAGGTAAGAGGCTTTACAGCAAATACAAAACACTCTCGTAAAAAGTTATTTTTTTGACTTTTTGCGCAGATTATAAAAAGTGAAGCCACATGAAGAATTTAAATAGCGTTATTCAGAATCCTGCAACAGGGACCCGCATTCTGATGTTTCGGGGCGACACCTGTTCGTTTACCCTCTCTCTTTCTCACCCTCAAAAAGGAAGCGCCTGGCTTCGGACGAACATTGGGCATGCAAAAACAGCCGGAAGAGAGATCATCAAGCAGGTCGAAAATAACCGGCCGCCGCTGGGCAGGGACTGGTTCGATCTACCGATGAAGCGCATTGACGACCAAAACTTTAAAATTATACTTCCGCTATGTGAAGTCGGACATTTTGAGGGAAAATGTTTCTTTTTACCCAAAGGGGAGACACGACCGGTATGGCCGGAAGGGCCGAATGTCGTCATCAATGTTGAGCCGGCAGACACCTGCTGCTCCAACATCATTTACAATGCGTTTGTCCGACAGTTCGGCCCAAACAAAAGCGGTGATTTTTTTCAGGATGCAGATGAAGATTTGATCCAAGGTTTGGACAAAAACGGATATACTGTTATTCCGCCTTCAGGAACCTTTCGTGATTTGATAAAAGAGTTGGATTTTATCATCGGTGAGCTGGGGTGCAGGGTCATCCAATTGCTACCGATCCATCCTACGCCCACCACTTATGCCCGGATGGGACGCTTTGGCAGCCCGTATGCGGCTCTAAGTTTTACTGCCGTTGATTCGGCATTGGCCGAATTCGATTCACGGGCCACACCCTTGGAGCAATTCATCGAGCTGGTGGATGCGATCCATGAGCGTCAGGCCTCGATTTTTATCGACATCGCTATCAATCACACCGGTTGGGCCGCCGGTCTCCATGAAACCCACCCGCAGTGGCTGGTCCGGGACCCTGACGGTAAAATCGAAGTTCCGGGTGCCTGGGGGGTCGTGTGGGCGGACCTTACACGGCTCGATTACGCTCAAAAGGACTTGTGGGAATATATGACAGATATTTTTCTTACCTGGTGTCGCCGGGGTGTGGACGGATTTCGCTGCGATGCAGGATACATGATACCGGTTTCTGCATGGCGGTATATCGTAGCAAGGGTCAGGGATCAGTATCCGGACACCATTTTTCTTTTAGAAGGGCTTGGCGGAAAAATTTCAGTATCCCGTGACATTTTGAACAGGGCCAATTTCAACTGGGTCTATTCAGAACTTTTTCAGAACTATGATCGCGGCCAGATCGAAACGTATCTGCCGGAAGCCAACGAGATATCCTCAAGTGACGGGATTGCCGTTCATTTTGCCGAGACCCATGACAATCTGCGTCTGGCTGAACGGTCCAAAAAATTTGCCCGTATGCGCACCGCCCTGTGCGCCCTTTGCAGTTCCCAGGGCGGTTTCGGATTTGCCAATGGTGTGGAATGGTATGCCACCGAAAAAATCAATGTCCATGGCGCACCCTCATTAAACTGGGGTGCAAAGACGAACCAGGTAAAACACATCCGACGTCTCAACACCATCCTCAAACTGCATCCGGTTTTTCATGACCGAACAGAACTGAAAATGGCTCAAAAAGGGGAGGGGAATCATTTGGCACTTGTAAGGCATCATCTGCCATCGGGGAAAAAGCTCCTTATTTTGGCAAATCTGGACGATAAGAAAGAGACACTTGGGACCTGGGATCCTCAAAAGACAGGCATGTCAGAATTGTCTTTGACGGACCTGATTTCCGGAGAGACGGTGACGATTACCGAATCTCGTGAACAGTTTTCTCATCTTCTCGGTCCCGGCGAGGTCCTTTGTCTTACCGATGACCCTATTGACATGAATCCTATCCTCGAAGCTGAATCTCATGCCTTGCTCTATCCGGAGCGAATAAAAAAACAGCGACTGCGTGCCAAGGCTCTGGACATCTTTCGATTCTACAAAGGTGTCCAGGAGATGGATACCCTTGATCCGGATGAAATGGCTCAAAAGTTTACGGAAAATCCCGTTGAGTTTTGTCGCGGAATTAACCCTTTCAGCGATGAATCAAGAATCATCACATGGCAATGGCCAAGAGACATTCGGCGAGAGGTCATGATTCCGCCGGATCATTTTTTGATGGTTTGTGCAGATACTTCTTTTCGTGCCCGGATTATGGATAAGGGCCGGTGCCTTGCCCAGGAGGAGAGTTTGCCCTGCTCGGACGGGTCGTTTTTTGCCCTCTTTTCCCCATTGCATCATAGAGGGACTCATTCTTCTTGCACTCTCAAGATATCGGTTTACACGCCAGGAAAAACCCAACATGTTGATGGACCACTTTTTTTCCTTCCCAAGGCGAAAGATGCAACTGTAAAAGGAATTTTTGACCGGGCGGATCTTTCAGACCGCTCTCTCCTTATGCTTGGGACCAACGGCCGGGGCGCTATGCTCAGGGCCTTTGTTTCCTGGGGTGAGCTTTCAAGCCGGTACGATGCCTTATTGGCGGCAAACATAGACTGCGAAATTCCCGAAGATCGCTGGATCATGTTCACTCGCTGCCGGACATGGCTGGTGTTTCAGGAATATTCACAAGAGATTTGCGATGATTGTTTTGTTTCCTTTTATTCTAATTCGGGTTCAAAAGGGATATGGCGATTTCAGGTACCCACAGGGCAGGGACAACATGTATTTTTGTCCGTTTATGTGGAGATGATATCCGGAGAGAATTGTTTGCGAATGATGTTTAACCGTGAACCGGCCAAAGGTCGAAATGGACGGCTGCCCGACCACGAACCGGTTCGCCTTATCTTACGGCCTGATATTGAAAACCGGAATTTTCATGATACCATCAAAGCCTTCCAGGGGCCTGAACACACTTGGCAGGATGCTATCGATTCAAAGCCGGATGGCTTCAATTTTTCCCCGGATCAGAAACATCAATTGAATCTGAGGATTTCTGACGGTGACTTTGTGTGGGAACCCGAGTGGCAATACATGGTTCACAGACCCAAAGAGGCTGAGCGAGGTCTTGACCCGGATTCGGATCTCTTTAGTCCCGGTTATTTTCAGACGTTCCTAACCGGCGATGGATCTGTGACATTGAATGCACGAGTTGGGGAGGAAAAAACACCTGGTCCCGAGATCATCATGCCATCGATAAAAGACAGTGAATCGTTTAACTTTGAAAAAAACAAATTATTAGCACCGGTGGATGTGCTGGAAAAAACGATGGATCACTACACGGTGAATCGAGGTGCCTTGCATACGGTTATCGCCGGATATCCATGGTTCCTCGACTGGGGGCGAGATGCCCTGATCTTTGTTCGAGGGTTGATAGCAGCAGGGAAAACCGATGAGGCCCGGGATATAATAAAATTCTTTGGCCAATATGAAACCGACGGAACGATTCCCAACATGATACAGGGGGAAAATGCACGAAACAGGGACACTTCAGACGCTCCCCTTTGGTATTGTGTTGCTTGTGATGAGTTTTTAAAGTCTGAGAAAAGCGATGCCTTCCTTGATATGCAATGTGGCAATCGAACCATCCGCCAGATTCTCTTTTCCATCGGCCATGCTTATATGACCGGTACATCCAACGGTATCCGGATGGATCCTGAATCGGGTCTCATTTTCAGTCCATCCCATTTTACCTGGATGGACACCAACTTTCCAGCAGGCACGCCACGTGAAGGTTACCCTATCGAAATACAGGCGCTGTGGTATGCGACGCTATCTTTTTTGGCCCGCATCGATCCTTCGGGGGGCAACGGCGATTGGGAACGTAAAGCCATTCAGGTTCAGTCGTCGATTCTTGAGCTTTATATTCTCAAAAATGAAGTGCATCTGGCCGATTGTCTCCATGCCGGTCCAGGAGTGCCGGCCGGTCAGGCGGAGCCCGACGATGCATTGAGACCGAATCAGCTTCTTGCCGTCACCCTTGGCGCTGTATCCGACGTGGATGTTTGCCGAAAGGTCGTCGCAGCGTGTGAGGAACTTTTGATACCCGGTGCCATACGGAGTCTTGCCGACCGTCCTGTTCGACGTCCTCTAATTATAAAGCATCATGGAAAAACGATGAATGATCCAGGTTATCCCTACCAGGGAGAATATGCCGGAGATGAAGATACAAAGCGGAAGCCGGCCTATCATAACGGTACGGCCTGGACATGGATGTTTCCCAGTTATTGTGAAGCGTGGATAAAAGCCTATGGTAAAAAAGGTAAAGAGACAGCACTTGACTGGCTGGCAGGCAGTGCCGGACTCGTTTCCAAAGGTTGCATCGGTCATGTGCCGGAAATTCTGGACGGAGATTTTCCGCATCAACCACGAGGCTGCGATGCCCAGGCCTGGGGTGCCAGCGAGATCGTTCGGGTGTGGAAACTGATCGAATCTTTGACCTAACTAAGCGTTTCAAATAGTGACAGGAATATAAAAAAATAATAAGTATAGATAAATATACATTGCTAAAATCACTAATAGGTCTTATTCAATAGGTGAATATATTTAAGCAAAAAATTGTCACCATTTGAAACCCTTCGGGATTGTCGATTTTACAGAATCTGTTGCGTTATGAGACATTTGCAGTAGCAGACGGAGATTTATCCCGCCTTATATAGCGGGGCTGCATGTATCATGCCTTGCATCTCCGATAAACTCGACAATCGCTCAATTTAGGTTATAGTTAAGGCGTTGAGTGTATAATAAATCAGTTTTGGGGAGTTTTTCTTTGTTTAATCTCTCCGTGGATAATGCTTTTTTTCAAAAACAAGGATAGATGAATATGAGTATTATACAAACTTTTCAGGTTTTCCCTGCTGTTCCTGAACCGCTTTCTTTTCTCCAGATTTTGGCACGCAATCTTTGGTGGTGCTGGCGGTTGGACGCCATTGAGCTGTTTCGTCGGATTAATCCCAGACTCTGGGAAAAGTCCGGCCGAAATCCCATTGTCTTTTCAACATTAATTTCCCAAAAACAACTGGAAAAACTTTCAAAAGACAAAAGCTTTCTGGCCCATCAGCAACGGGTGAAAGAGCGTTTTGTCGCTGAGATTTTGACCCCTGTGGATCATAGCGAAACATCATACGGACAAAATGGTACCATCGCGTATTTTTCAATGGAATACGGAATCCATGAGAGTGTCCCTATTTCTGCCGGAGGTCTTGGTATACTTGCAGGCGATCATCTGAAGGCGGCGTCCGATTTCGCGCTTCCGTTGATCGGGGTGGGGATTCTATATCGTCAAGGCTATTTTCATCAGTTCCTTGATCCGGATGGATGGCAGCAGGAGGAGTATCCGGAGACCGATATGTATCATCTGCCCCTGAAGCGGGCGAAAGATCGTTCAGGGAAAGATGTCACCATATCTGTGGAAGGGCCGACCGGAGAAATTCGAGCCGCTGTATGGAAAATAATGGTTGGGCGCGTTCCGCTGTATCTGCTCGATACCAATTTGCCGGAGAATCCTCGGCATATAAGAGATATCACATCACGTCTGTATGCCGGGGATGCAAAGACAAGGCTGGCCCAGGAAGTGCTTCTGGGAATCGGGGGAATGCGCTGTCTTGAAGCCATGGGAATTTATCCCACGGTGTGCCACTTGAATGAAGGGCATTGTGCTTTTGCCACCCTGGAACGACTTTCCCAGACGATGTCGAAATATAACGTCGATCTGAAGACAGCCGAAGAGATTGTTTCCAGAACAACGATCTTGACCACCCATACACCTGTGGCCGCCGGACATGACGAGTTTCCGGTGGATAGTGTAAAACCGTATCTGGGTTCTTTGGCGGACCGGTTGGGGGTGACCGTTGACGAGGTTATATCGTGGGGGCAAGCGGTGAAATCCGGTTCAGATGCCCCCCTTTCCATGTTTGTGCTGGGTTTGCGAATGGCCCAATACAAAAACGGCGTCAGTGAGTTGCACGGAAAGGTGGCCCGACGCATGTGGTCACATGTCTGGGAAGGAATCCCTGAAGATGAGATACCCATCATCCATATTACCAACGGTATACATATTCCATCCTGGATTTCCATAGAGAATGCCATGCTGTTTGAAAGATATCTGGGACCTGAGTGGCATCTGCACCTATCGAATCCGGACATAGCCCCTCGGATTGATGAGATTTATGATGAAGAGCTGTGGCGTGCTCACGAAATGAGCCGGAGTCGCCTCATTCGAACCAGCAGAGCACTGATGATAAAACAATACAGCCGACGAAATGCTCCCAGAGCAATGATGAAGGATGCTGAATCGGTTCTGGATCAGGACATATTGACCATTGTGTTCGCCCGTCGGTTTGCAACGTATAAGCGCGCCTATCTTCTGTTAAGAGATCCTGAGCGACTTGAGGCCATGATTACATCGGAGGACAAACCGGTCCAGTTCATTTTTGCAGGAAAAGCCCATCCCAGAGACAATGAGGGCAAAGATCTGATCAAGCGCATCATTGAATTTGCACGCAGAACTAAGGTGCGTTCCAGAATAGTTTTTCTTGAAGATTATGACATCAATATTGCCAGGCATCTGGTTCAGGGTGCGGATGTGTGGCTGAACACACCCAGGCGTCCCTTTGAAGCATGCGGTACTTCCGGAATGAAGGCAGCTGCCAACGGCGTTCTCAATGTGAGTATTCTCGATGGATGGTGGTGTGAAGGATATACAGAAGAAACAGGATGGCGTATCGGAAACGGTGAAGAGTACACAGATCCGGCATATCAAGATTCGGTGGAAAGCCAGGCCCTATATAATGTTCTGGAGAATGAGGTCATCCCCTGTTTCTATGAGAGAAAAAACGGAGATATTCCGGTCCGGTGGTTAAAAATGATGAAAGCGTCGATGGAGATGGCGATGCAGCATTTTTGCACCCATGTCATGATTTCTAAATATGAAGCGCTTTTCTATGCACCGGCTGCGAGGCGTCTGGAATCTCTGACTTCGGATAGTGCCAAAGAGGCTGTAGTTTTATCAAAACAATATCAACGACTCGGCGACTTGTGGGGTAACATAAATATCGAGACTCCTGTTGGGGAGACAGAAAGTCCGTTTCGAGTGGGAGACAATTTTACGGTAACGGCGGTGGTGAATCTGGGAGAACTTCGCCCGGACGAGGTCAACATAGAAATCTATTATGGACCCCTGAAAACAGTGGATATGATATCTGAAAGTCATTATGAAGAAATGACAGTTAAAGAAGATCGAGGAAATGGTGCGTATCTATACACCTGCAACATCACCTGTGCTGCTTCAGGCCGATACGGATTTACTGTCAGGGCCGTTCCCCGTGGAGATGATCGAATAAAGTTCGCTCCCGGACGCATTACATGGGCGTGATGGACCAATTTACTTATAGGTAACTGAGGGGTCGGGGAGTTTTTCTAAATAGTCGCTCCATGGATAATCTTTTTTTAAACCGCGTGAACTCGTGGCAAGGGTTCGTAGAGAAAGAACAGGAATCAATCTTTGAAAAATCAATAGGTTTGCCATACAATTTTTAATTTCTTTTAAAGA
>CALLDL010000191.1 GCA_937998305.1 uncultured Desulfobacterales bacterium
TATCAAACATAAATGAATTTTTCAACTTGATAGAACAGATTTAAGATGGCACGAAAAATCTATATCAAATGATTGATTGCTGAAAAGAGTCTGGAAGATAAAGTATATGGTTGCAAATATATATTTTTATTCTGATACATATTTTGCAAAAGTTATTAGAAAATATGATTTGTATTTAACAAAACAAAACATATTGACAGAGGACTTAAAAACATTAATTCTTAATTTCAATCAAATGACAGCTTGTAGTGTAATTAATCTTTGAGTTGAGACATTGTCTCAGAAACGCGCCGCGGGCAAGCTTGTCAGAGCTGTCATACATGTCGCTTTTTCCCCTCTTAATACTTGAAAGGAAGAATACCTTGTGCCATAATGCTTGCACCTCATTGATGATAGTTTTGTAACCGCAAAAACATTCTATCTGCTTGATTTCTCAAGTGTAACGAAGGCTTTTTTTTGATGGTTAATCAAGGTTATGTTCCCAAACCAAGGTTATGCAGGTGCTAAATTCTCAAGAAAAAATTATGAAAAAAGTTGAAATTTTTCTTTCAATCATGTAACTGCAATCGATCAAAAGAATTTTCCATTTGCTGTGGGGAGCTTCATTAAAGTCTTTTTGATTTTTTCATGAAATATTCGGATTAACGAACAACGGCTTCCCAGTATTTTAGCTTCAATGAAAAATAGTTGTGAAATTTGATCCCTTCGATTTGAGGGGTTGTTTAACCATAAGAGACTTATTTAATTATGAAAGCAAGTTTAATTTTATCTGGCGGAGCGCTGTATGAAGGGCGTTCCTTGGGCGCCGAAGGTACGACCACCGGTGAGGTGGTGTTCAATACGGCCATGACCGGATACCAGGAAATTCTAACGGATCCTTCGTATCATTTCCAGTTAATCGCCATGACATATCCGCAAATCGGAAATTATGGCGTAAACCGAAAAGATTTCGAATCAAAGCGAATTTACGCGGGAGGTTTTATCATACGCGAATACAGCCCCATCGTCAGTCACTGGCAGGCCGACCAATCCCTTGATGCGTACTTGAAATATTACGGCATTGTGGGAATCAGCGACATTGATACCCGTGCCCTGACCCGTCATTTGCGTGATCACGGTGCTCAGATGGGGATGATTACCACTACAAATGAACCGTTTGACACCTTGTTAGAGCGACTGAGAAGCGGTGAAAAGCTTGTTGGAAGAGATATCGTTAAAGACGTCACAACGGACAGGTATTATGATTGGCCGTTATCCGGTGAAAGCGATGGCAATGGAAAAAGTTCATTCAGAGTAGCCGTCTACGACTATGGCGTGAAATTTTCAATTTTAAGAACACTGCACGATTACGGGTGTCGAATCCGTGTATTTCCCGGCCATGCTCCGCCTGAAGAGGTGCTCGAATGGAATCCCGATGGCATCATTCTATCCAACGGTCCCGGCGATCCGGAGCCTGTTGAATACGCCGTAAAATCGGTTCGGAACCTGTTGGGCAAGAAACCGATTTTCGGGATTTGTCTGGGCCATCAGATTTTGGGACTGGCGCTGGGTGGTCAAACAACCAAGTTGAAATTCGGCCATCACGGTGCAAACCACCCGGTAAAGCATCGACGCACCGGCGCCGTTGAGATAACTTCTCAAAACCATGGTTTTATTATCGATATAGACAGCTTGGCGAAAAGTGAGGTTGAGATCACCCATATAAACCTGAATGATGGAACCCTGGAAGGCATTCGGCACAAATCCCTGCGGGCTTTCTCGGTTCAATATCACCCGGAGGCCTCACCGGGGCCCCATGACAGCCGGTATCTGTTTGAGCAATTTATAGAGGATATGAAGCAGTTCGATGCCTAAAAGAAAAGACATAAAACGAATACTTGTGATTGGGTCGGGTCCCATCGTCATCGGTCAGGCCTGCGAGTTTGATTATTCCGGAAGCCAGGCCTGTAAAGCGCTGCGTGAAGAAGGGTTTATCGTTATATTAATCAACAGCAATCCGGCCACGATTATGACAGACCCCGAATTTTCGGATAGAACTTATATAGAACCGCTTCGTGCAGATGTGATTGCAAAAATCATAGAAGATGAGCGCCCCGATGCGCTGCTACCCACCCTTGGCGGGCAGACAAGTCTTAATCTTGCGGTTGAACTTGCCGAAAGTGGTATTTTAGAAGAATACGGCGTGGAGTTAATTGGAGCCAAGCTCGAGACGATCCGTCTGGCCGAAAACAGGAATCTCTTTCGCGATGCTATGTGGGAAATCGGCTTGAAGGTTCCTGCGGGCGGGTGTGTTAATTCTCTCGAAGCGGCGGAGGCACTGCGTGATGAAATCGGCTTTCCGCTCATCATTCGCCCTTCATTTACACTTGGGGGTATTGGCGGGAGTGTCGTTTTTAACAGAGAGGAGTTCAGCCGGGCAACCCAGTGGGGATTGAGCGCCAGCCCGGTCACCGAGATATTAATCGAGGAGTCCGTGCTCGGGTGGAAGGAATACGAGCTGGAAGTGATGCGGGATGCGGCGGACAATTTCGTGGTGGTGTGTTCCATCGAAAACTTCGACCCCATGGGTATCCACACGGGCGATAGTATTACTGTTGCGCCCTCCCAAACCCTAACGGACGTCGAATTTCAGGCCATGCGGGATGCGGCCAAGAAAATTATGGCCAAGGTCGGCGTCGAAACCGGAGGGGCCAACATCCAGTTTGCCCTTAACCCGGAAAACGGCAAAATGGTGGTCATTGAAATGAATCCCAGGGTATCACGCAGTTCGGCTTTGGCATCCAAAGCCACCGGTTTTCCCATCGCCAAGATTGCCGCTAAACTTGCTGCGGGTTATTATCTTCACGAGATCCCCAACGATATTACCCGAAAAACTCCGGCATGCTTTGAGCCGGCCATCGACTATGTTGTCGTCAAGATCCCCCGATGGGATTTTGAAAAGTTTCCCGGGAACGACGTCCGATTGAGCTCTCAGATGAAATCGGTTGGCGAAGCCATGGGAATAGGCAGAACCTTCAAGGAAGCGCTGAACAAAACGCTGCGGTCCCTTGAAAACGGCTGGTCCGGGTTCCATGCCAATGGCAATGATTCCGTTAGCCAAATGTCTGATGAAGTCTTGCTGGATGATCTCAGATGGGGAACGCCGGATCGCATCCTGAAAATTTGGCAGGCCCTCACCAGCGGTATTTCTCCCGAAGAAATATCCAAGATTACCCGTATTGACGTTTGGTTTCTGAAAAATCTCCAGCAACTTGTCGAGTTCGAGACTCACATTGCCGAGGAATTCAAACAACGGCGCACGCTCACACCGGAAACCCTCCGAAGCGCAAAACGACTTGGATTCTCAGACAAGCACATCGCCTGGTTGACCGGCAAACTGGAAAATGAAATCCGGAGCCTGCGCAAAGAAAATGGAATATTGCCGTCTTTTAAAATTGTGGACACCTGTGCCGCCGAGTTTGAGTCCTTTACCACTTATTATTATTCCACCTACGACCAGGAAAACGAATCCATCCCTTCAAACAGGAAGAAAGTGATTATTTTAGGCGGCGGTCCCAACCGAATCGGTCAGGGCATTGAATTCGATTACTGCTGTGTGCACGGCATACTTGCCTTAAAAGATCTGGGAATCGAAGCCATCATGATCAACTGCAATCCGGAGACGGTGAGCACGGATTATGACGTGGCCGATAAGCTGTATTTCGAGCCTCTAACCTATGAAGATGTATTGGATGTGATTGAGCTGGAAAAACCGGATGGTGTCATTATTCAATTTGGCGGACAGACACCGCTGAGGTTGGCGCTTGACCTGGAAAGGGCTGGCGTGCCCATATGGGGGACCTCCCCGGATTCCATCGATCTGGCCGAAGATCGCGACCGGTTCGGAGCCCTGTTGGATTCTCTGGATATTCCCCATCCCCAATACGGAACAGCTACGTCCATAGAGGATGCCCTTGAAATTGGTCAGAGAATCGGATTTCCATTGGTGGTAAGACCTTCCTACGTCTTGGGCGGCCGGGCGATGGAGATTGTTTATGATCTTAAATCGTTAGAACATTACATGCAGCATGCTGTTAGTGCCTCCGAGGAACATCCGGTGCTTCTTGATCGCTTTCTGGAAGACGCTTTTGAGTTTGATGTGGATGCCATTTCCGACGCGGAGCGAACAGAGATCTGTGGTGTCATGCAGCATATCGAAGAGGCAGGTGTACACTCAGGGGACAGTATGGCTGTCTTGCCGCCTTTTTTGCTGAGCCTGGATCAGTATGAAGACATCAAAGAATATACCCGGCTGCTTGCTGAAGCACTAAATGTCAAAGGCCTGATCAACATTCAGTTTGCGATTATGTATGATACACTTAATGTGATCGAAGTGAATCCCCGGGCATCGCGCACGGTACCTTTCGTGAGTAAAGCAACCGGAACTCCTATCGCCAAAATCGCCGCAGAAGTGATGTGTGGTAAAAGATTGGATCAAATCGGTTATACCTTTAAAGACCAATTACCGTACGTTGCCGTTAAGGAATCGGTATTTCCATTCGACCGCTTTGAAAAAGCCGATATTTACCTGCGACCGGAAATGCGTTCTACCGGGGAGGTCATGGGGATTGCAACGACTTTTGGTGAAGCGGTGTTTAAAGCCTTTCAAGCCACCGGTATTACCATTCCAAAGTCAGGCACTATATTTGTCAGCGTGAATGACAATGATAAAGCCCGTATGTTTCCCATTGCCGAAAGCCTGTATAAATTGGGCTATAAATTGGTTGCCACCCGGGGGACGGCGGATTATATCGCTGGCCGGGGCATTCCGGTGGAGACGGTATTGAAAGTTAGCGAGGGACGTCCGGATGTCGTCGATTACATCAAAAACGACAACATCGATCTTATTATTAAAACCCCTTTAGGGCAACGATCCCGCAAGGATGAATCCCCTATTGGCTGGACGGCGATTAAGCACCGAGTTCCGTTCATTACCACCCTTTCCGCTGCCGAAGCGATTGTGCGAGGTTTAAAAGCCCAAAGAAATAAACCATTTGAATATCAGTGCCTACAGGAATACTATAAATCTCACTAATACTGGGAAAGACGAATTAGTCAAAAACCAAAGCATAAGCTGCTGTTAATCCTATCACCGTAATGCATATCTTTCGTCGTAATATTCATCAACCCATATGCGTCTTCCTTAATTTTCAATCCGACATGTTATCTTATTCAGTAGAAAGTGTATAATTTTGCAGCACTACGTTGCAATAATCGACTAAAATAACTCTTGACAGTTTTGATTTAAAAAAATAAATAACACTATTTGGCAGATGAGATCCAATCAAAATACCCAGCTATATATTTTTTGTTTAAATAACTTATCAACGAAATTGTTGTCATGACGGAAACCGCCCTTTTAGACTACATGTACATCTTTCTTTTCCTCGTTGTGGGTTTTATCGGAGGATTTGCACCGTTTATCCTCAACTGGTTTATTCGCCCCAAAAGAATACATCAAAAAAAATCTCTGGATACATATGAATGCGGGATGGATATCTACGGTAAAGCCTGGGATTACCGCTATGGCGTTGCCTATTATCTTTACGCACTCATTTTTCTCGCATTTGCTGTCGATATCGTGTATCTGTTTCCGGTTGCAGCGGCCTATGACAAGGTATCCGGCATTCGTGGAATTGTGGAGATGACTATCTTTTTGGGAATTCTGATCCTAGCTATTGTTTATGCCTGGGCTAAAGGAGTATTCACGTGGGAGAGGAAAATAAAAGTTCGCCGACAAGACTAGACTTAAAGGTCTTCGGCCAGCGCATGGGCAGTGCGTTTGAAAACGCCTTGCCGAACCCATTGTTGGAATCGCCTATGACAAGTCTGATAAGGCGGATACCGTTTCTTTACTTCTATGAGTTGAAGAAGTTATTACCATAGATTGATTTGTACAGGTGTTATGAATATCTATTAATAGATCACATTCATCCTCACAGGAGTTAGAGGTCCAGAACCATTCCGATTTCATCACAATGGAAATATTTCGGGCAGCGGCTGCATTCGCCCCATACCTTGTGCGGAAGTTCCGATCTGTCTTGTGGCCTGAATCCAAGCGTTTTGAAGAAATCTTCGGTTAAAGTGAACGTGTACAAATGCCGTATACCCAGTTGTTTGGCCTCTTCTTTCATGACTTCGACTAATTTGCTTCCCAGGCCCAGGTGCTGGTAATCCGGATGAATCGCAAGCGCTCTGATCTCGGCAATATCTTCCCAAAGCACATGCAGGCTTCCACAGGCCACAATAAGGTGCAATAGTTCTTTAGTTTCCGTCATGCTGTAAACCGGAACTTTGCTGTCGCAGGCGATTACAAAATCCCTGATATTTTCATACAGGTATTGGGGACCTCTAGGAAGCATTAAATTCATTGCCGCAAAGGCGTTTACCAATTCGAGAATTTCTTCTACGTCCCTAATTCGAGCTTTCTGGATGACAATTTGGCGTTCCTCTTTGTCGTCTAGGAGAACTTTCAGGAACTTTTCCTTAGGTTTCTGCTCTTCGGGTTTTAAAGCAGGGGGCGGTTCGATATATTCCATAGCCAATTATCCATAGATTTTTAAAAACCAAGTTTTTATTAAGGGGTCCTGTTAATCTGCAGCCTTGTATGCGCATCAATACACAAGAATAATAACTTTAACCCCATTCGCTTTCAAAATCGAAAATCTATTTTTAAATCTAGAAACATAGACTGTAACTATCTTTGCGTCAAGGCTTTAAATGAATTGAAATAAATTGAAAGCAGCTGTCAATTTGTTACCATCCGGAAATGATAATTTTCTGGTAAACTTCGTTTTCCGCATGTTTAAAGCCTGTCTGTCCCGTAAAGGTTGGTGCGTTGAACCTCACATGCCGGACCGGTTCAATCTAAAATAACTTCTGAATTTCATTTATAGAATCGATAATATAGTCCGGTTGAACATCACCGGCTAAATCACTTTCTTTAAATTCACCTGTTTTTACCAGAACCGATTTTATCCCGGCATTTTTTGCGCCTCGTATATCACTGGAAACCCGATCACCCACTATTAAAACTGCATTCCTTTGGACATCCATTGTTTTGAGGGCCATTTCAAAAATGAATTTGCTGGGTTTCCCGATATACGTTGCTTTTACATTTGCGGCATCCTCCAGCATTTTTCCATAGGCCCCCACGGTAAGTTCCATCTCTCCCGTACTGTTATCAACGATTTGCGATATCATTACGATGAATTTTGAACCCCTTTGCAGGAGTTTTAGCGCCTTGTTCATGTTATGGAAGTTGAACCCCTCGCGATAATCTCCCAAGACAATATATTCTGGATTCTCAACGTCATGACAAAAGTGTTTGAATTCCTCCAATCCGGTTCTTTTTAGCATTATCCAACATGATCGAGGACTTAAAGTCTCAAGGTATTTAGCCGTTGCATATGCGGCGGTAATCACCTCCGCTTCACGGACATGAAAACCCACCTGATTCAGTTGTTCGGCACAATATTTTCTGCTTTTCAGGGTGCTGTTAGTCAATATTCTTATGGCGATCCCCTTTTGCCGCAAAAAATTAATGAGCTTAACAGCGCCCGGATAAACCTGACCCTGAAATTCAAGAACGCCATTAATATCAAATATTATGCCTTTGAAGTTATGTTTCATCATTGTGAACCCTTTTTACGTCTGTCGCCGTTTCCAATTATCTTCATTATCGGGTAATCTTTTTCATCCATAAAGTTAAAGACAAGGAATTTTGAAAAACGGCAACGAACTTTGATTGACATACATCAGATTACTTTTTAATATGAAAGATATCGTAAGAACCTCTATTCACTTGCCTATTTTAATAAAAAAATCGCGGCTGACAGAAATATCAGGTTAGTGCGGAGCGGTCAAGAAGGATATTGGTTATTGGGAAACTAATCGGTGGGTTGAGGGATATTTCTTTTGGCTAAATCGGCGTTTAGCATGGAATTCTGGGAAAAAATGCATGAAAAATCGAATCATAAATCTTCTGAGTGAGCTGGTTAAGATAAATTCCGTCAATGCAACGATTTCTGGCGGACCCGGAGAAAAAGAAATCTCTGGATTCGTTGCGCGGTATCTCACTAAACTAGGATTAGATCCGGAAATCCAACCGGCAGCTCCCGATAGGACCAATGTTGTCGCCCTAATACCGGGAATCAATCGCAACGGTTCACTTTTATTAAACGGTCATCTCGACACAGTCGGCGTGGAGGGTATGGATGCCCCCTTCAGCTTAAAGCAGGAGGGTGATAAGCTTTACGGTCGCGGGACTTATGATATGAAGGGGAGTATTGCCGTTATGTTGTTGCTTGCAGAGTATTTCACCCATCACCCGCCGCCCATATCAACTCTGTTCACCTTTGTAGCCGACGAGGAAGATAGAAGTGCCGGGATGGAGTATTTGATTAAACGATGGCTTCCAAAGTTTTCCCCCTTCCCTTCCGGTGGCATATTTCTGGAACCCACCGAACTGGAAATAGGGGTGAGCCATAAAGGCGTTTCCTGGTATGAAATAGAAGTGATCGGCAAAGCGGCTCACGGAAGTCGACCTTCCGAAGGTGTTGATGCTATATTGCCGTTAAGATCCGCGCTGGAGGAACTGAACAATATCCAGTCTGAGTTGCTCAATACTGAGGCAGATCCTTTATTGGGGCATGCAACGCTTCACGCAAGTATCATTGATGGAGGGACTGCTTTGAGTGTGATCCCTAGCAGATCACGACTAAAATGGGAGAGACGGACCCTTCCAAAAGAATCTCAGAACCTGCTTAATTTGGAACTGGAGCGCGTCATCCAGGCGGTGAAAAGCTTTCCGGGAAATCATGATGTGAAGGGAAGAGAAATATTTGTAAGACCGCCTTATGAAATTTCAAAAGAGGCAAAAGTTTTAACGTGTCTGCAAGACGCTTCTCCTCAATCGAAGCTTGTCGGACTCTCCTTCTGGTCAGACTCAGCGTTATGCGGGAAGGCGGGGATCCCTTCCGTTTTGTTTGGGCCAATAGGTCATGGCGCACACGCAACAGATGAATGGGTAAGTTTGAAAAGCCTGATCCGTGTCTACGAAATATTGAAAAAACTTATATTGTTTTTTGAAGTTCCTGTAAGATAGCAGAATCATAGACTGCTTCTGAGAATATCAGCCAGACGACCGGCAGCGGTCTCTAATTCCGGTGTGTCATAAAAGGAAAAGCTCAAGCGGGCATAATTCTTCAGGCTCTGCCGGCTTGAAAATCTTACTCCCGGTTGAAAACCAACATCATGCTGCCAGGCTTCCGATAGGAATGCTTCGGCATCTATCTGTTCGGGCAGACGCAGCCAGATGAAAAAACCGCCGCTCGGCTCTCTGAAGCTGGTAGAATTTCCAAGATGTCGGCGCAAAGCGGCGCTTAAAAAGACCATCCGCTGACCATAAACCGCTTTCAGATTGGCCAGGTGGTCGAGTTGCAGCCCCAGCTCCAGGGCGCTTTGAACCAGTTTGGAAGTAAAGGGGTTCAATCCGCCTCCGCTTTCGAGCAAGCCGCTTTTGACCAGCCGGTCGAGCAGAGCTTGATTTGCCTGAATCCAGCCCAGTCGTAAGCCAGGGGCAAGGATTTTAGAAAATGACCCGATTGAAAAGATCGTCCCCACATCGGTGTAGTTGGCCAACGGTTGAGGCGGTGCAGTGTTATAGGCCAGCAAATGATACACTTCATCGGCAACAATTAATAGATTATGCTCTTGGCTCAGATGAACCAGTCGTTCCCGGCGGGCAGCGGAGAGGGTAATACTGGACGGGTTATGAAATGTTGGGATGGTATAAAGGAAAGCCGGATTGTGTTGGGCTATATTTTCTTCCAATACCTCAACGATCAAACCGTCTTCATCCATGGGCAGGCCGATGATGTTCAGTCCGTGGTCTCTAAAGATGTGAAGGGCCAAAAAATAGCTCGGCTCTTCCACAAAAATGGTATCACCGGGTTTGGTGAAAAGGGTGCAAATCAAATCGAGTCCCTGGGAGGCTCCCGATGTGACAAAGAGATCGTTGGCAGCAACGTGTTTATGGTAGTGTTCACTCAGAAACTGAGCCAGCGTGAGTCGAAAATACCCGTCTCCCGGTTCCGCACCGTATGCCAGAAGGGATGTGTCATTATGGCCCAGGCGATGTTCGGCGGCTTTTTTCATCAATGCCAGCGGCAACAATGACGGATCGGGCTGGCCGATGCCGAGATGAATCATTCCTGGCGGAATGTCAAGTTGAGTGGTTTGAATTGTACGCAAGATAATATTCCTGTTTAACCGCTCACATTTTTAAAAAAAATAATTTTCGCATCTCTAATCTTCTTGGGCAGAAGTGGCCGGGAAATGTTATCTGAAAAACCGCGGTGCCTGCAATCCAAGTAACCGGGCAGTTTCCTTTCTCATTTAAAATTAACGCGTCAAAATAAGTGTTAATAATGTAACATTCGAAAGGCCCGCAAGCAAGTGTCTATTTTTTGCAAATCTTCTGTCGGAAAATCCACCGATAATTTGGATCTGGAAACTCAGCCCTTTCCAAGATAAAGCTTGAAACATGTTGCTTGGTTATGGCTGAAATCAGCGCATAAAAGTCATTTTAGACTTGACAGACAAGCGGTTTTTTGCCATATGATAAAGAAAAAACTCGGAAAATAATATCCTATGGTTTTAGATTCATCCAACACACGCACCCGTATCCGCAACCGACGTCGCCGTATCCGACAGTCGTCCGGGCGTTTTATGCGTTGAATCTGACCTTGTAGCACAAAATTCAGTGAAAAAACAAAACCCCGGCAAAAGCCGGGGTTTTTGTTTTTTGAAAGGAGATTAAAAATGGCAAAAGATAGGGTAAACAAGGTCGTCCTCGCCTACAGTGGCGGGCTGGATACGTCGGTGATTGTTCCGTGGTTAAAAAATAATTACCACGACTGTGAAGTGATCTGTTTTACGGCAGACCTGGGCCAGGAAGAAGAACTGGAGGGTCTCGAAGAAAAGGCGCTGGCCTCAGGCGCCAGCAAGCTGATTGTGCGGGACCTGCGAGAACAATTCCTCAAAGAGTATGTCTTCCCCACTCTGCAGGCAGGTGCGGTCTATGAACGTGAATATCTTCTGGGGACCTCCATTGCTCGACCTCTAATGGGAAAAACGCTGGTTGAAATTGCCGAGGCCGAAGGTGCGGATGCGGTTTCACACGGCTGCACGGGCAAGGGCAATGACCAGGTTCGTTTTGAACTCACGGTGATGGCGCTCAACCCTAAGCTTAAAGTCATTGCCCCATGGCGCGAGTGGGATATTCGCAGTCGTGAGGATGCCATAAAATACGCCACTAAATACAATATCCCTCTGTCCCAGACGGAAAAGGATATTTATAGCCGGGACAGGAATATTTTTCACCTGTCCCATGAAGGCGGACCACTGGAAAATCCCTGGAATGAACCGGAAAAAGGCATGTACAGATTGACCGTCAGTCCGGAGGATGCACCAGACAAAGCCGCTTATATCGATGTCGGCTTCGAAAAGGGAAACCCGGTCAGCTTGAACGGCGAAATGCTGACAGCGGTGGAACTGTTCACTCGCTTGAACAAAATAGCCGGGGCTCATGGTGTCGGGCGGGTGGATATGGTCGAAAACAGATTGGTGGGAATGAAAAGCCGCGGCGTATACGAAACGCCCGCCGGAACAATTGTGCTGCGGGCCCATCAAGCCCTTGAAAGCATCTGCCTCGATAAATCCACGATGCACTATAAAGATTTTGTAGCGGTCAAATATGCTGAATTGGTCTATAACGGCATGTGGTTCATGCGGCTCCGGGAGGCGCTGGACGCCTTTGTCAAGACCACTCAGGAGAGAGTTTCGGGAACAATCCGCCTAAAGCTGTACAAGGGCAATATCATCATTGCAGGACGAAAAAGTCCCTATAGTCTGTACCGTGAAGATTATGCATCATTCGGAGAAGAAGATGTTTACAATCAACAGGATGCTCAAGGATTCATTCAACTGTTCGGTCTGCCCTTGAAGGTCGAGGCCCTGTCGGCCATCAATGGCGGGGATGAAAGCCGCTACCTCAGACCGGACTATAGCAAGTTCAAACGCGACTAGCAGCACGTTTCGTAATTATGGTTGCAATCGGCAATCAACCCCCACCCCGCACCACTTAAAAGGGGGGGTGCGTGTTCACGGGGTGTACTTCCCCGTGTAACGATACCTGCCCGCTCGTGCCTTGCATGGCAGGCGGAGTGGCTTCGTCATTTCAATTACTTAGCAGTGGGGGAGACCGCGGATCCCGCATGCTTTTCGCGGGAGAACGCGGAGGGGGCAGGAATGCCTCCGCTGCTAAGTCGTTGGAATGACCAGACACGTAGACACCTGAGTGAAGCGGGGGAGCACACCCCGTGAACACGTACAAGGAGAGCAGGGTGAGGGTCCGAAACTTGAGGTGACTATTTCGACTTGACACATAATCAGATTTTTGCCATAAATCGATGCCGTAAAAGCAGATCTATGCTTTTTACCGGGCACCGCCTGTCTTGCTCAAAAGGGGAGGGCAGATTACAGCGCTTAACTCCAACTTATCCCTTGAGGTGAATAAAATGAATGGATCGGTAGAACAAACTCGTCAAACATACCATGGATGGGACGAGTTCTACAAAAAAGATGTCGATGAAAAATTAGATTTTTTCGAGTTAAACGGCAGATTGTTTGATGTGATTTTTGCCCAACAGTTTGATAGACCGTTTATGGACTATTTGTGTAAGATCGCAGACATGATCCGGTTATTGGCCCAAACGAAAGTGGGCCAGAAAAAACTCAGACACCTTTTGCCCCACAAACGGGCCATGCTGTATTTTGTTCAACCCTCAACACGGACCTTTCTATCTTTCCAAAATGCATGTTATATTCTGGGGCTGAGCGTTTCCGAAAGTCGGGGAACGTCAACAAGTTCCGAGGTCAAAGGAGAATCGTCGGAAGATACCATTCGCACATTTGCCAGTTATGTCGATTTGATTATTTCCAGGCACCCGGAAGCCGGGTTTGCCGAAAAAACCGCCTGGGTCCTGAATCAAACGGATCGTCCCGTTCCTATTTTAAACGGGGGCTCGGGGCCGGATCAACATCCGACCCAAGCACTATTGGATATTTATACTCTTGAGAGATCATTTCAACATATCGGCGGATTGGACGGCAAAAAGATTGCTATGGTCGGTGATTTAAAGCGCGGACGAACAGTGCGCTCCCTGAGTTACCTGATGAAAAATTATAATGACACAACTTTGTACTTTGTTTCACCTGATATATTCAGGATGAAAGATGATATTAAAGATTTTTTGAAGAAACATAATATCCCCTATTATGAAACCGAAGATTTCGAAAGCGTCATGCCGCTGGTAGACGCCATTTACATGACCAGAATTCAGAAAGAGTATTCAGATGACCCGTCAAGCGAAGCCGACAACTATCCCGGGTTCCATTTCAAGAAGAAACATCTTTCCATCATTCAACCGCATTGTGCCATCATGCATCCACTACCCCGGCGATACGAAATAGAAGTGGAAGTGGATAAAGATCCGCGGGCCGCCTACTGGCGGCAAGAACGCAACGGCATGTGGATTCGGGCAGCTTTGATTGCGTATATTTTCAGAGTTGAACGGGAAATTTTTGAGGAATTTTCCTGATTTGCTCGAAAATTATGAGTCACAATCCTTCTTCATAAGCGAACACATTATCCTTGCCTCCTAAGGAGGCAAGGCATTTTAATCCACTCTCGGTGTTAAATCAAAACCAACCCCCTCTGAGGTCGGACATTTACGCCCGCTATTCATCGAATTTGACTGACAATATGATGACCGATTAATTGTCCAATTGATTCTCTATGGCCAGCAGTTGCTGCTTAAACCACAAATGTGCGGGATCTTTTTCATACAACGGATGCCAGATCAAGTTGAGCTGAAATTTTGGGGGATTATCCGGAAGCTCCACCAATCTTAACGCCATGATCTCAGTCAGTTTGCGTGCCATGCGGCGAGGCAGTGTCATGATGTAATCGGTTTCGGCCAAAATCAGCGCAGCGGGTAAAAAAGCTGCGGTGGTAACGCTGTATTTTCTCATAATATTTTGTTTTTTAAGCCAGTTATCCAAAAATGTAAATTTAAATGGCGTGCCCAATATTGAAAGCAAAATATGGGGTGTTTCAGCAAACTGCTTGAGGGAAATAGATTGTCCGATCTTTTTGTTTTCTGCCCGGATAAGGCATACCAACGAGTCTTGAATCCAAGTCCGACTTAGCAAAATTTTTGGGAAATCCATAAGGCCTTCTATGCCTACGACGAAATCGACATCGCCACTGGTGAGTTTGGACTCGGGAAATTCATAAGTCAGTATTTCAGCTGCGATGCTGCAATGGGGAGCGACTTGTTCCAGGTGCGCCATTAGTTTCGGCATCACCACGCATTCAAAATATTCGGTACAATAGATAACAAACCTTCTGTCGCTGGTTGTGGGATCAAATGGCTTTTGTTTATAAAGGGTACTTTGAATTCGGTTGAGCATCTCTCTAATCGGCACCTCCATTTCCAAGGCACGTGGCGTTGGCATCATCCCCTGTTCCGTCCGCATCAAAATCGGATCATCCAGCAAGGTACGTAAACGGTTCAGCGCATGGCTCATTCCTGATTGGCTTAAAAATACCTTTTCAGCAGCTTTTGATACACAGCGTTCGTTCATCAGGGCGTCGAAGAATACCAATAGATTTAGGTCGAAGTTTCGAAGATTAATGTTCATGACAGTATTTCCGTCCTCTTGGGTGTCCATCCAAAAATGCCTCTATTGCCAACCGTTCAGGTGTCGCCGAATTTCTCCGGAGTATAGAATCCCGAATTTCAAAAGATTCACTTTGCGCAGACGGCTGAACCTGAAAATATTTCCGGGTCGGGCACCGGTTCTGTTGTCGCTTGACAATGGGCATGTGCGATGTTAATTTAGCCTATGAATGCAATGAGTTTGACTCATATGCCCAACTTTTTTATACAACGGTTCAGTGATGAACATGTGCAATATTAATTTAGATTGAGAATGCAATGAGCTTGACCCATATGTCAAGTGCTTTTTATACAACTGTTCAGTGACGGGCATGTGCGATATTAATTTGCATTATGAATATAATGAACTTGACCAATATGCCAAACTTTTTTATGTAAGTTAAAAGCAGATTAAGATTTGCATCAAATACCCAAAATTCGATGCGCATGTTCATGTCGACCGATGTGCCCTTCTTTTAAATAATTAAATAAGGTGCGTAACCGGAATGTTCAAATTCTTTAGAGTTAAATAATGCTGGCGAGTGTCGGAATGGAGTTCGAGACAATACTTGCAAGGGTTAGGCAGACCGTCGGGATCACTTCTAAAGACTGCGTTTAGGGTGATGGTGTGACGGTTGCGATGCCTTGGACAAAAATTACATCGAAACCAGGGAGATATAGCATATGACAGACAAAAAACCGATACTTTTAATTGCGTTGGGAGGGAACGCTCTGATTAAAAAGGGGCAAACCGGCACTGCAGACCAACAATTTAAAAATCTCACTCTCCCCATGAAGCAGATCGCTGAACTGTCCAGAAAATACAGGCTTGTGATTACACACGGTAACGGACCCCAGGTGGGGAATCTGCTGCTTCAGCAGGAGAGCTGTGATGAAGTTCCGAAAATGCCCTTAGAGGTTATCGGCGCCATGACCCAGGGACAGATCGGCTACATGATTGAATCTTCTCTCGACACCGCACTGATGGAAATGGGGGTTGATGAAGAACAAGATTTTGTAACCCTGATTACTTACGTGGTTGTGGATGAAAACGATCCGGCCTTTCAAAATCCAACCAAACCCATCGGCCCGTTTTACACCGAGAAAGAGGCGGCGAAACTGTCGTACAACCTTGTCAAAACCGACAAGGGGTACCGTCGTGTGGTGGCTTCCCCTAAGCCGGTGGCCATCGTGGAACGCAAGGAGATAAAAAAGCTTATCGATATCGACTTTATCGTTATTTGCTGTGGCGGCGGCGGGATACCGGTGGTCCGCAAGGAACGAAAGTTTAGCGGTGTGGAAGCCGTGATTGACAAGGATCTGGCAAGCTCGGTCCTGGCTCGAGAAATAAACGCAGATATCTTTATCGTGGCGTCGGATGTTAAAGGCGCTGCTGTCGACTGGGGAAAGCCCGAGCAGAGGTTCCTACGAAAGGTCGCCGTGTCG
>CALLDL010000192.1 GCA_937998305.1 uncultured Desulfobacterales bacterium
TGTCAGCGTCGGCTGAAAAGGGTTCAGAGCACCCCCTTGGCGAAGCCATTTTGAAAAAGGCCCATGAAGATGACCTAGACCTGGCAGACGCAATTGATTTTAATGCAATTCCCGGCCATGGTATTGAGTCCACTATTGATGGGAAAAACGTGTTATTAGGGAACACCAAGTTAATGAACGACCGAGACATTGACTTAAAGGATTTGCCGCAGCAGGCCGAGGCGCTTTCCGGCGAAGGAAAAACCACCATGTGGATCGCCGTTGATGGATATATTGCGGGAATCATTGCCGTGGCGGATACCTTAAAAGAAAACTCAAAAACCGCTGTAGCCGCCCTGCACAACTTAGGACTTGAAGTGATTATGCTGACCGGAGACAATAAACGTACGGCGGATGCTATCGCAAATCAAATCAGTATCGATCGCACTCTGGCTGAGGTGTTGCCGGAAGGTAAGGCCAGTGAAATTAAAAAGCTTCAGGCAGAAGGTAAAAGGGTAGCGATGGTCGGCGATGGTATCAATGACGCTCCCGCCCTGGCCCAGGCCGATGTGGGCCTTGCCATCGGAACGGGCACCGATGTGGCCATGGAATCATCGGATATCACTCTGATCACCGGGGATCTCACAGGAGTAGTTACGGCAATTGCTTTGAGCAAAGCCACCATTCGCAACATCAAACAGAATCTATTCTGGGCGTTTGCATACAATACGATCTTAATCCCTGTAGCTGCCGGGGTGCTTTTTCCAATTTTTGGGATATTGCTTAATCCCATCTTCGCAGCTGCAGCCATGGCACTTTCTTCCGTGACTGTGGTGACTAATGCCTTGAGATTAAGACGGTTCAAACCTCCTTCTATAGGCAAAGCGATGTTTGAGATCTAGAGGTGGAACATAATCTTATGGCGTTGGTTTCTATCCTTGCCTTTTAGGCAAAACATTTGAATTAACTTACGATGATGCTTTTAACTTACATTCAAAATCTATTTTCAAAGGATAAATCGGAAGTTCAGGGCGATCAGGTGCTCCCGATGGAAAAACAGTTAAAGGCGTGGTATAGAGCCAATTATAAAATGGACTGGGGTATAAGGAACGAGGAATTTGAGCGGTTTGAGGCAGCATTACCACCGCCTTTGACGGATAGCGATCGAATGCAGGGATTTATTGGATCCGTCGTTTTTTATGGATTTGGCGATGACGGCCATGGCCATGCGGATCCGGTCCTTTCAGGAAAGCTGGCCTGGGAATATGCTATCAAAAACAGAAAAAATAAAACGTGGCAGTGTGGGTATGTTGATTTCAGCAAACCGGAGGATATCCGCTTGCGGCCTGATGCACCATATCGGCCCAAAGGTTTTTATTATGCAAAAATTCAACCGGGCCAAAGGTTTCAAGCCATGACCGTATCCCAATTGCGGAAGACGCTTGCAACAGATACAGGATGCGGCCCTGAAGGCTTCCAGTTTCTATCCATTACCCATTCCCATTTTGCGGATCTGATGAACGCACGAAAACTTCCTTTCATGGCCCTTGCCGATTATGATGTAGCCCCTTACGGTTACAATGATTTTTTTGATGCACCCCAGCTTTTTTGCAGTAATAACAAGCTTGGGCTTGGAATCGGTAACGTAGACCGCAATTATCCTCTCTTTGGAATTCCAACCTTGCAACTCAGCTGCGGACCGTAAATTAAGAACTCTATTTCCCAAGAAATTTATTTACGAAGAAAGAACTTTATTTATGTCCAGGAAATCTTTACTTGATCTTACGCGAAAGCGTTACAATCGGATGGCCTTGATTTTTGATTTTGTGGAGGCGCCTGTTGAGAAAATGCGCTTTGCATCATGGAGACACAGGTTGCGAACGCGCATTGTTGGACCAAAAGCCTTGGAGGTCGGCGTGGGGACCGGGAAAAACCTGCCGTATTATCCAGAAGACGTTGAGATTACAGCAATCGATCTTAGTCCTCGGATGCTTTCCAGGGCCCGCCGAAAGGCCGAACAGCTCGTTTTGGATATTAGGCTTCTGGAAATGGACGCTCAAAATTTGGCATTTCCAGACCACACTTTTGATACGGTTTTTGCTACCTTTGTATTTTGTTCGGTGCCGGACCCGGTAAAAGGATTGCAAGAACTTCGAAGAGTTTGCAAACCTGAAGGCAGAATTCTCCTTCTAGAGCACATGCGACCGGGGAATTTTATATTAAAAATTATTTTTGATCTACTCAATCCTATTATCGTTCGGATGGTGGGTGCCAATATCAACCGCAAGACGATAGACAACATTCGTTTAGCGGGGTGGCAAATTCGGGTGGAAGAAAACCTTTCATCGGATATCGTTCGATGGATAGAAGCCAAACCTTAAAGCTTGCAGTATGCCTAAATTGAGTTTGGCGGATGGAAAATCAACATATTTTTTATTGCTGCTGTCCGATATGTTAAGCCCAGCCGCTTGAATGATGAGTTTACGCCTAATTTCAAATTCAATCCCAATGTATTTTTTATATTGACGTCTAATTTTAAATCTTATATACTACAGGGTGGTATGAATTTAAAATTAAACATACGCAAAGCGT
>CALLDL010000193.1 GCA_937998305.1 uncultured Desulfobacterales bacterium
GTGGGGGAGACCGCGGCTCCCGCATGCTTTTCGCGGGAGAACGCGGAGGGGGCAGGAATGCCACCGCTGCTAAGTCATTGAAATGACCAGACACGTAGACACCGGAGTGAAGCGGGGAAGCAAACCCCGTGACACACGTACGTGATAG
Organism: uncultured Desulfobacterales bacterium; assembly: GCA_937998305.1. GTDB lineage: Bacteria > Desulfobacterota > Desulfobacteria > Desulfobacterales > UBA11574 > UBA11574. Next base: position 149 of record CALLDL010000193.1, read on the forward strand.
GTTACCAGAGAATTAAAAACTTCTTGTCATCTCTCAATTCACCTCTTAACTTCTCCATGTGCCTCAGTGCTGCAACTTCTCTTTCCAAATCCGCCGGTTTTATTTTAAGCCTATCGGCTATGGCCGCCGGCTCAGCACCACCGGTTTCTTTTAATATGAGCAATATTTGTTGCTGAATCTCATTGAGTTCCAGGGTGCCGCCTTTGGATTTTGCAAAGGACTGGGCACTGTGAACCGCCCACGGATCACACGTTTTAGCCGGTGACAGCGCATCCATATAACAGTCTTCGCACAAATGCTGGCCGAAGTGTTCTCGTGCTTCTTTCGGTTCTGTTGTTTGGGAACATCGGTCGCATTTCATATTACTACCCCCACAATTTTTTTCTGAGTGTTGAGTTTGAAAATTTACAAAAAAGATCTTAAAGAAAAGACGGTGTTGTGTCAATTTAGAAATCCATCCTCATTGGTAAGCATGCAGAACTTTACAACTATAAAATGTTGTGTAATAATTCCCAACCATTCGATTCCGTTTGCTAATAAGATCCCCCAGGTTTGCCTGCGGGAGTTTTATAAAATCGTAACACGATTTTATTAGAGGAACATTCTTATGAATGGTTTTTACGGTAGATATTTAAAAATCGATCTAACCGATGAAAAGTTTGATCTCGTGCCTTTAAAAGATGAGATACTTTTAAGATATCTTGGCGGGAAAGGTCTGGCCTCTTACCTCCTTTATTCGATAAATCCCCCGGGCGTTGATCCGCTGTCACCGGACAATCACCTTATTTTTAACACCGGGCCCATTACCAACAGCAGAATATGGGGTTCAAGCCGGTATGGCGTTTTTACAAAGTCACCTCAAACCGGTTTTTTTTCGGAATCGTATGCCGGCGGGAGAGTCCCGGAAGCTATCGATTCTTCAGGGTTTGACGCCATTATTGTTACGGGCAAAAGCAAATGCCCGACGGTGGTTCTCGTGCAGCCTGATGGTGCCGAGTTTTTTGATGCTTCAGACATTTGGGGGATGGATACTTATAAAACCGAAGATACCGTGAATCGAAAGTACGGTAATACCGGTCCGGGATCAGAAAAATCGGGTGCCGTTGTCATCGGTCCGGCCGGAGAAAACCGTGTTCGATTTTCAGTGATCGAAAATGATTACTGGCGATCGGCAGGAAGAACCGGCGTTGGAGCGGTCATGGGATCGAAACACCTCAAGGCCATCGTATTTAAGGGCGATAAAAGGCGCTCTCTTTTCGATGCCAAGGGGGTGAAGCACTTTTCAAAGGAAGTCGCTGAAGAATCAAAGAATAATCCGGTGGTTCAGGCATACAGAAACATGGGGACGTCATTGATGGTAAAAAAAATCAATCAAGCAAAAGCGTTTCCGACGAAATACTGGTCTAAAGGGTTTTTCGATAAATGGGAAAAGATCAGTGCCGAGGCCTTGCACAGACAATGTCGTGTTCAGCCACGGGCCTGCGCAAAGTGTTTTATTGCATGCGGCAGAATGACCACGGTGTTAAACGGCCGCCATGCCGGTCTGAGGATCGAAGGACCGGAATACGAGACCATATTTGCCTTTGGCGGGCTTTGCATGATCGACAGTATCGAGGAGATTGCTTATTTAAACGACGTTTGTGACCGACTCGGTATGGATACCATATCTGCAGGGAATCTGTGCGGTTTAACCATTGAAGCTGTCAGAAAGAAAAAGATTGATGTTAAGATCGATTACGGTGATGTGGATGCCATCGTAGATTTGCTTAAAAAAATTGCAGAAAGGCAGGGCATCGGGGATATCCTGGCCCGGGGAATTAAATATGCCACAAACGCCTGGGGTATGGAAGACACGGCGGTGCATGTGAAGGGTCTTGAACCGCCGGGTTACGATCCCAGGGTTCTTAAAGGCAGTGGGTTGGCATTTGTCGTTTCAGACCGTGGCGCATGTCATTTAAGGGCGACGTTTCACAATCCCGAATTAAAAGGAATGATCAGTCCGGAAGTTACAAAAGGGAAAGCTGAGCTTTTGATCGATTTTGAAGATCGACTGGCGCTGATGGACGCTTTTATTTTATGCCGATTTTTCAGAGACATCTATCCATGGGACCGGTTGAGCCGGATAATTGAAATGACCATCGGCTTAAAAGCAGATAAAGCGGCGTTGCAAAAGATCGCTTCCGAGATATCCGCGCTGACGCGCTGTTTTAACATTCGGGAAGGGCTCAGGCCTGAAGACGATCATCTTCCCAAACGCTTTTACAAAGAAATCCTTAAAACAGGACACGTTGTTAAAGAATCAGATTTGGCGGCAATGCTGAAAGATTATTACACCCTTCGTGGCTGGAATGAAAACGGAGTTCTCAAAGTAAAACCGGCTATTTCATAAAATCGTTACACGATTTTACTGATGTTTAGGAGAATTAAATGGACCATCGAAATAAAATTGAAGAAAAAACGCTAAAATACTCTATGAAGGGGGTAATCCTTTTTTTTGAAAAGCCTTCCGGCAGGATTTAAAGAAAGCGAGAGGGAGATCGTAAGACATTAAAAACTGAAGGTTAAATTTATTACGATTTACATTCAAATTCGTGAATGATCTTGATATAATTACACATTTCTGTGCAGGCATAAAATTTATAAATCAGAGTTGTATTGGCAAATTACTTTTTTCCTTGAATGTTGCAAAATCATATTTAATGGTAATATTAAGCACATTGAAAATTTGAAACCAGATAGGATTTTTTCACAATCAACAAATAGTGGAGGATAATGAATGGCCTTTGAAACCAAAGAGCAAGTTTTAGAAAAAGTACTTAGCCAAGACAAGCCCCAATGCCCTCACTGTGAGGCAGAAATGACAATTTGGGAAGTTCCCCCGTTTAGCTTCAGCGACGGTCTCGGCTGGGGAACCCCTTATCTGTTTATATGTTTCAACGATGAATGCTCCTTGTATGTTAAAGGATGGAAAAATATGGAGGAAAATTATGGCCAAGTATCATCTTACCGGTGCATGAACTATCCGGGTACAAAACAGTTTGAATGCATCCCTGTTTTCAGTCCCATGGGAGGTACCGGGCAAATCATTGACGAAGAGATTTTGGCGGACCAGGAAAGGATAAAGGAAAAAATCAAGATGGGATTTTCAATTCTTGCGGATGCCTACGTGTCCAAAGACCACGTCACGGTGGTCAGAATGCTTCTTGATGGAATCCAGCCGCAGCGGGTCCGGTTAAAAGCAGCGGAAATGATCGGTGATATTGGAGTGCTTGAAGCCATAGAACCGATCAAAAGTGCCAGATTCGGCAATGAAATTACCCAGAAAAAGGTCGATGAATCTGTGAAAAAGATTCATGAACGGTTTTTCACCCGCGAATGTCCTTTTTGCGCGGAAATCATAAAAAAAAGAGCAAAAATCTGTAAGCACTGCGGGCAGGATGTCGCTGGGAAATAGCACTTTATTTTGATAGGTTAATTGTAATTTTTGTGCATTTTATAGCAAAAAAACAAAATCATGTATATTTAATAGCGTATCTTTGTTTTGGATTTTTATTTTTGGTTATTGGATATTATTTATTTTTGGTGATTTGTCATTTGTCTTTTCCGGTTTATCCTGGTTAGGATTTCGCGGGGCCTTTCAAAGAACGTTTGGCTTCTATTCTTTTTGCATCGATCCAGAGTCCTTCCAGATCATAGAAAGCACGAACAGGTTCATAAAAGACGTGAATGATGACATGACCGTAATCGAGCAAAACCCAGTGACCTTCTTTTTTCCCCTCAACACTCAGCGGTTTTATGGCGTGTTTTTTTAGGTTTACCTGTATATACTCCGCAATGGCTGAAACCTGGCGGTTGGAACGACCGCTGCAGATGATAAAGATGTCGGAAACAGAAGTTAGTCCTCGAACGTCAAGCACCACCAGGTCAATTGCTTTTTTTCCCATAACGGCGTTGATGTAAAGATCAAGAGTGGGATCCAAGGAAGTACCGGGTGTATTTGTCATAAATAAAGTCCTTTGGCTTTTATAAAATCTTTGACGATGTTTGGCACCAGTCGTTTAATCGAGCGCCCTTCTTTGATACGTTTTCGAATTGTTGTCGATGAAATATCCACAGGCGTAACATTAAGCACACATACCGGCTGCTTTTTATCATGTATGAAAGACGATTGCGCAAAGGAAAATGTATATCCTTTTGAGATCTTGGATTGAAGATAATTTTTCAGGGATTTCCATTCCAACTTGGCGCTGTTTTCTTCATTAATGGTTCGGGACATAACAATAAAGGGGATTAGTAAAAAAAGGTCATTATAGGATTTCCAGGTATCTATTTCCAAAAAAGCATCCAGCCCCACGATGAGATAGAGTTCCGTATTTTCTGGTGAAATCGATTTAAAATGACGAACCGTATCAATGGTGTAGGAAGGGCCTGAACGTTTCAGCTCAACATCTGAGATCACAAAATTCGGATCATCTGAAAATGCGAGTCGAATCATCTCAAGACGGTCTTCGGCATCCACTACGACGTCCAGTTCCTTGTGCGGCGGAAGCGCAGACGGAATAATCAGAATATTATTCAGGCCAAAGCCTGCTTTAACCTCCCGAACAACCTGGACATGTCCCAAATGAATCGGATTGAACGTGCCTCCGAAAAGTCCTATACGTCTCAAAAATTCCCCGCTTTTTCAGCTATGTTCTTATCTGACCGTCCCCGAACACGACAAACTTGGTGGTGGTCAGTTCCTCCACCCCCATGGGGCCGAAGGCATGGAGCTTTGAGGTGCTGATACCGATTTCCGCACCTAGGCCAATCTCACCACCGTCGTTAAACCGTGTGGACGCATTGACCAGCACCACTGAAGAATCGGTTTCACGGACAAAGCGTTTAGCCCGCTTATAATCGCGCGTTACAATGGATTCCGTATGTTGTGAACCATATTTTGAAATGTGAGAGATGGCTTGATCCATGTCTTCGACCACCCTGACAGCCAGGACAAGATCGAGATATTCTTCCGGCCAGTCCGATTGTTCGGCTTTTAATGCATCCGGCAGAATTTGACATGTTTCGGGACAACCCCTGATTTCAACCCCTGCGCTTGTCAGACGTTTTGTTATTTGCGGCAAAAATTCTTTTGCAATGGATTGATGCACAAGCATGGTTTCCATGGCATTGCACACCCCTGGTCGCTGAACCTTGGCATTAAAACATATTTCTTCGGCCATATTAAGGTCCGCGCCTTCATCCACATACACATGGCATACACCTTTATAATGTTTAAGTACCGGTATGGTTGAATGTTCTACGACAAAACGGATCAACCCTTCTCCGCCGCGGGGAATAATCAAATCGATAAATTCTTCCTGATTCAGAAGGATGTTGACCGCTTTTCGGTCTCTGACGGGAACGATCTGGACGGCTGTTTCAGGAAGGCCGCAATCACCGAGAACCTGTCCGATGATGTCGGCCAGGGCCTGATTCGAATAAAGCGCTTCAGACCCGCCTCGAAGTATGACGGCGTTGCCGGCTTTCAGGCAAAGGCCGGCGGCATCGATGGTCACATTGGGCCGTGATTCGTAAATAATGCCTATGACACCCAGCGGTATACGCATTCGTGTTACTTCCAGACCGTTGGGCCTCAGCCAGGCCTTGCTTGTAGCGCCAACCGGGTCATTGAGTCCCGCGACTTCCCGCAAACCTTTGGCCATAGCGCTAATGGTTGCATCCGACACCGAGAGTCGGTCGATCATGGCATTGGAAAGTCCCATTTCCTTTGCACGGGCAAGATCCTTTTGGTTGGCTTCTTTGATAAATGATGCATTTTTTTCAATTTCACCGGCTATGCCGAGCAGAACAGCATTTTTCTGCTTCGAAGCGCACTTGGCCATCTGTGTGGCAGCCGTCCGGGCTGCTTTGGCCATGTTTATAATTGTTGTTTCCATCGACATTAATTTCCCCTTTGTTAACGATCAATTGAGGTAGCAAGTTGTCACACATTACATTCCGCAGTAACCGCAAGGTTATCCCTATGAATCACATCGTCGTAGGGTTTATGCCCCAGGCGGTTTTTGATCTGGCTCGATTTAAGTCCCATGATTTTTCGGATATCTGTTGAACTGTAATTAACCAGTCCTGTTCCCAGGGTTTCATCGTCAGTTTTTCTAAATTCAACCGGAGCGCCGACACTAAATTCACCTTCAACACCCACGATGCCACTGGGTAAAAGGCTTTTGCCCCTGTTAAGGATTGCCTCGGCAGCACCGTCATCAATCCTTATAACGCCTTTGGGTTTTAAGGTAAACGCGATCCAGCATTTACGGCTTTTCAGTTTTTTCTTTTTTGGCGTAAAAAACGTCCCGACATCTTTACCGGAGAAAAGCTTTTTCAATACATCCGGTCTGCCGCCATTTGCGATGACCATTGGAATTCCCGCAGCAGTGACTTTTTTTGCAGCATTTATTTTGCTGAGCATTCCCCCCGTACCTAAAGCACCCGGAATATCGCCGGCAATCTTTTTTATATCTTCTCCGATTGTGGATACCAGCGGAATAAAGTCAGCATCAGAGTTGGTTCGGGGATCCTTTGTGTAAAGGCCGTCGATATCGGTCAGGTTGACCAGAATATCCGCATCCATCAATAGCGTGATCATGGCGGCGAGATTATCATTGTCCCCAAATTGAATTTCTTCTATCATCACCGTGTCGTTTTCATTGATGATTGGAACAACCTGCCATGACAACAGCGTGCAGAGCGTGTTTCGAGCATTCAGGTATCTTTTGCGGTTGTTGAGGTCATCACCGGTCAGTAAAATCTGGGCGACTTTTTTATGAGATCGGGCAAAAGCCTTCTCATACTCCATGATCAGTCCGGCCTGGCCCACGGCGGCGATGGCCTGGCGCTTGGGAATTTCATCCGGGCGTTTGTCAAGGCCGACTTTTCTGATCCCGGAAGCCATAGCCCCGGAAGAGACCAGAACAATTTCGATTCCGCCGTCAATTAAGCGGCAGATTTGCCGACTGATGGATCGTATGGCTTTTAAATTCAGTCCGTGATCTTCTGTCAGGACATTGCTGCCAACTTTTACCACCACTCGTCTGGCACTGTAAAAAATTGATGCTCTCTTCTCATTCATCATTGCTGTCCAACAGTTGAACAATTTGAGACTTTAATTGTTCAAGCCCATGTCCGGTTAATGCGGAAATGAATGCCACTTTTTTGTCCTTTACCGCAGATTGAAAAATTTCAGCCGCTTTCCGGACCCCAGGCAGATCAAGTTTGTTGAGTACAACAATTTGAGGCTTTTGCACAAGCTTTTCATCATACATGACAAGCTCTTGGTTGATGGTATGGTATTCCCGGAGGGGATCATCAGGATCAATGGATGAGACATCGATAAGGTGAACCAAAATGCGGGTACGCTCTATGTGCCTGAGAAATTTGATGCCGAGCCCGGTTCCCTGGTGCGCCCCCTTAATCAAGCCAGGGATATCTGCGACGACAAAAGGCTCTGCCCAGTCGGTTTGAACCACACCAAGACTGGGGGTCAGTGTGGTAAAGGGATAATTGGCAATCTTAGGACGGGCTGAGGAAATAGCAGCAATCAGTGTGGATTTTCCGGCATTGGGAAGACCGATAATACCGACATCGGCCAACAGTTTAAGCTCAAGCTTTAATGTTCTGGTTTCACCGGGTTCACCGGGTTGGGCAAATCGGGGGGTCCGGTGTGTGGAAGTTTTAAATCTAGTGTTACCCTGACCGCCTCTACCGCCTTTTAAAATTACGAATGTTTCACCGGGGTCGACGAGGTCTTTGATAAGATGTCCGGTATCTGCATCGATCACGAGAGTTCCGGGAGGAAGTTCTATGAAGAGGTTTTGGCCTTTTTTTCCGGTCTTTTGCTTACCCTGGCCATGTGCGCCGTTTTTGGCTTTGAAATGTCTTTGATATCTAAACTGATAAAGGGTGCGTTTTCTTGACGTTGTACTTAATATAATGTCCCCACCCTTGCCACCGTCGCCGCCGTCCGGTCCCCCGCGTGGAATAAATTTTTCACGCCTGAAGCTTAAACAGCCCTTGCCGCCGTCACCGGACTGCACGGTGATCATCGCTTCATCAATGAATTTCACTCTGCATAAACACTTACTTTTTTACGAGAACGACCCAGTCTCTCATAGGCAACGATACCGCTAATTTTGGCAAACAGCGTGTAATCTTTGCCCATACCCACATTGACGCCGGGATGGATTCTTGTTCCCAGCTGGCGAACAAGAATATTCCCCGCTTTTACGGTTTGACCGCCGTATCGCTTTACTCCGCGACGTTGCCCTTGACTGTCACGCCCATTTCTGGAGCTGCCGCCCGCTTTTTTATGTGCCATTATCTAAACTCCTTAACAAAAGAAACGTTTTTTTACGCTTCGATTTGATCTATTTTGATTGCCGTAAATAGTTGTCGATGTCCTTGTTTTCTCCGATATCTTTTACGTCGCTTGTATTTGAAAACGATAATTTTTTTTCCTTTGCCCTGTTCAACGATATGTCCCTTTACCGCTACATTATCGAGTACAGGCTGACCGATGCTGGTATTTTCACCATCTGAAAACATAAGGACCTTGTCAAAAGAAACTGGATTGCCGATGTTTCCCTCAATTTTTTCGACCCTAATGATATCGCCTTCATGAATTTTATATTGTTTTCCGCCTGTTTTAACGATAGCGTACATCTCTTTAATTCCTCCTGAAGCGCTTGAATTCGACTATGATTTAAGAAATTTACTATTTTTAGCCAATCTTCAATATTTGTCAAGATAAATTTTTATTGTACACATTCGGCACGAATAACGTGTTCCAATTATTTTATTGACAAGCCTATTAAGTTGACATATGAACAGATGATCATGTGTTAAGAGGTAAAAAATGGACCAATGCCAGGAAAAAGTATTACATCAAGCACAAGTAGAGCAGGCCATCAAGAATATTCCCGACTCGGTTACACTTCAGAGTCTTACGGATATTTTCAAGGCGTTGAGTGAGCCGAGCCGACTTAAAATCGTTACGGCACTGGCGACCTGTGAGCTATGTGTCTGCGATCTGGCTGCAGTTTCCGGATCTTCTGAATCCGCTGTTTCGCACCAGCTTAGGATACTCAGAAACTTAAAAATTGTACGCTATCGAAGAGAAGGCAAAATCGTGTTTTATCGTCTGGACGATGATCATGTAAAATCGCTCATCAGCCAGAGCATACAACATGTTCAAGAATAAAAGTCTAAAAAGGTGGATCATCTCCAAAAGAGTTGATGATTTTGAAAGGATTCAAGCTTGAATCCTCAAACCCACTTTTTCAATTTAATTGAAGAAGAACCAAAAAGGTTTTACTGAATAATGAGCATCATCATTTCAATCCTAAGTGCGTCATGGCAGGTTTTTTATGAATCTGCCGTTTACATGCTGTTCGGTTTTTTCATAGCCGGCATTCTTTATGTTTTTATCAAGCCCGAAACCGTCGGTCGCTACCTTGGAAAGGGAAAGGTGCGTCCGGTATTGCTGGCAGCCCTTGCAGGGATTCCGATTCCATTGTGTTCCTGCGGTGTTTTACCGGCTGCCGCAGGTCTGAAACGGCAGGGCGCAAACAATGGCGCAACCATGTCATTTCTGATTTCAACGCCTGAATCGGGTATTGATTCCATACCGCTGACCTTTGCATTGCTGGATCCTATAATAGCGCTGATTCGTCCGGTGGCGGCATTTATTACCGCCATTGTGACCGGTTTATTCGAAAACGTTTTGTTGCCGTCGAAAAGTTCATCAGATAATATTCCCGAGGTTGTCTGTTCAGGTTCAGGCGGTTGCTGCAACAGCACTCTTGAAACTCAAACGGAACCGGTTGAGAAACCGTTTATTGCGAAAATCATTTCCGGATTGAAATATGCTTTTGTGGATCTTCTAGGGGATATCGGCAAATGGTTTCTCCTTGGTATTATTCTGGCCGGTATCATCACCTACATGATTCCTGATTCGCTTTTTGAATCCTACCTGAACAACAACTTTACGGCCATGCTTGTCATGCTCGTGGCAGGTATTCCCATGTATGTCTGTGCCACCGCTTCCACGCCCATTGCCGCCGCGCTTGTACTGAAAGGATTGAATCCCGGTGCGGCACTGGTCTTTTTATTGGCCGGTCCGGCCACCAACATTGCCTCTATCAGCATGATTTCCGGTCTTTTTGGAAAAAAGTCTCTCTTGATATATCTGAGTTCAATCGCTATATGTTCTATTGTTTTAGGAGTTTTTACGGATATGCTCTATTACGGTATAGGTGTTTCCGCAACAGCGACTGTTGGACAGGCTGCGGATATCATTCCACAATATATTCAGATCAGCAGCGCTGTGATACTGGCGGCTCTGATAATTTTCGCATTTTGCCAGAGTATGCCCCATGCCCTAAGTTCTTTTTCTTTATCCGGAAAAACTCGTGGATAAGGGTCCGTAATGGAACCACCCGCCGGGGGAATTCATAAGGGAGATTTTTTTGGAGACATTTCTTGAACATAAGGTTTTGTGCTGGGATCAAAAGGACAACACATCTTCCAAACACCGGCTCATCGGTGAAGAGCCTCTGTCGATCCGTATTGAAGGGAAACCATATTCTGTTTTGATGCGGACTCCGGGCGATGAATTGGCGCATGCCGCCGGTTTTTGTTTGTCCGAAGGGATTGTGAGTACCCCGGATGATGTGAACACCATTTCCTGCTGTGACGGTGATGATTCAAATGTGGTCGCCGTCACTCTGAACGCTTCCAGGCGGGATAAGATTGTCGATATTCTGGACAGACGCGGGTTTATCAGTCAAACCAGTTGTGGCATTTGTGGAAAAGAGATTGTCAAGGATCTTTATCAGATGATCCAACCCGTCGAAGACAACACCCGGATGAATGCCGGTTTGGCACTTGAATGTCTTGAAAACCTTCCCCAACACCAGCCCCTGAGAGACAAGACCCGTGCGTCCCACGCCGCCGCTCTATATTCGTCTGATTTTAAGCTGTTATCCGTGGCAGAGGATGTGGGCCGACACAATGCCCTGGACAAAGCCATTGGAAAGCTCTTTTTGGATCGCGGGCTCGATGAGGCCGTTTTATTGACGCTTTCTTCGCGCATCAGTTACGAACTGGTTCAAAAGGCTGCACAGGCACGAATTCAAGTGATACTGGCATTTTCACGTCCCACTTCACTGGCTGTGGAACTGGCATCGGAATTAAACATGACCCTGGCCTGCCTGGCCGATCACACCGGGTTATATATTTTTTGCGGGGAGCACCGGTTGACCCGATGATAAATGCAGAAACAGAACCATGTAAATCAAGTTAGTTCGCTTTGTTCATCCCGCTATATAGCGGGAGAATGATGGGCCAATGGAAGTGGTATAAACCAGGAGTTATTAATTTCAGATGATTGTAAAATTTTAATCAAATGACAATGGAGAAGAATGGGTATGAAACAGAAACTTATTGAAATCATTTGTGAAAAATCGTTCAAGTACACAAAAGAGCCGAGTTTTAAACTTGTTTCAGGCAGAATGAGCCAATTTTATGTGAACTGCAAACCTACCACATTGAGCCCGAGGGGCATGTTTCTGGTGGGCCATCTGGTATTTGAGAACATAAAGGATTTAAAGCCTGACGGAATCGGCGGACTTACGTTCGGTGCAGATCCCATGGCCATGGCCACTGCGTTTGTTTCAGAATTAAAAGGAAGGCCCATCAATGCATTTTCCATCCGCAAAACCCAAAAAGACCATGGCATTATCCGATGGGTCGAAGGAGATATGAAGCCCGGACAGCGGGTGGTCATCATTGACGATGTTGCAACCACCGGCGGGTCCACCATCAAGGCCATCGAACGGGCCGGTTCGGAGGGGCTGAATGTTGTCAAAGCGGTCATCCTGGTTGACCGCCAAGAGGGTGGACTGGAGAATATTCGCCAACATGTCAAAGACGTTTCTGCCATTATTACCCGGGATGAGCTCATGGAACAGTTTGAAAAATCAAATTGATAATTAAAAGAATTTAACTTGAAGAAATGGTAATGAATGAAAAGACGACCTATTCTGAGTGGAATAATTACGGCACGATATAGGTCGCGCAGGCGTTTTCAGACTCCCAGGAGGTGACCCGCGTCACTTTAATATCGGAGCTGTCGATCATAGATTGAAGGGTTTTTGCAATATAGTGGGCGATATTCTCCGAAGACGGTGGATAGTCATCGTGAAAATCATCGAGCTCATTTAAAAATTTGTGATCCAGCTTTGCCATAATGATCGAGACATGCTGCTTTAATTCTCCAAAGTCAATCAAAACCCCGGCTTTATTGAGATCTTTTCCGGCAACACAGATTTCGATCTTCCAGTTATGTCCGTGAAGGTTTTCACATTTTTTGGCAACCATTTTAAGCTGATGGGCGGCTGCAAAATGGGTCACCACTTTTAATTCATACATTACGCCTCAATCTCCTTTAGTTGGATGCTTTGTCAAGGCCGCTTTTAAGGATATTTTTTAATTTATTCGGGATCTTGTTTCGTTCAATTTTGGCAAAATCTTTGAGCAGTGCTTCCTGTTTCTTGTTCAGATTGGTGGGTGTTTTTATCAGAACCTGAATGATTTCGTCTCCCCGTTTGCCGCTTCTAAGAGAAGGGATTCCCTCACCGCGAAAACGAAAGAGGTCACCGGGCTGGGTGCCTTTTCGAATTTTAAGTTGTTTGTTGCCGTTTAAGGTAGGAACCGCTATGGTATCCCCAAGAGCAGCCTGTACAAAGGAAATGTTCACCTGACAGATAACGTCAGTATTGTCACGCTCAAAAAAATCGTGGGGTTCAACAAAGATAAATACATAAAGATCCCCGGGAGGACCCCCGTACGTACCGGTCTCACCTTCTCCGGTCAGCCTGAGCCTGGATCCGGAATCAACGCCGGCAGGAATTTTTACAGCCACCTTTTTACTGACCCTGATCTGTCCGGCCCCCTTGCAGTCCGTACATGGATGAGGTATGGTTTGACCGTTGCCATCGCATTGATAACATGTTGTTCTTACAGTAAAAAATCCCTGATTTCTGGAAACCTGGCCTGTGCCGTTGCATTGCCAGCAGGTATCGGGATGGGTGTCCGGTTCACATTTCGTCCCCTCGCAGGACGAGCAGATCTCCATTTTTTCTAAATTAATCTCTGTTTCCGTTCCAAAAGCAGCTTCCATAAAACTGAGCGTCAGGTCGTAGCGAAGATCAGCACCTCTTTGGGTTCTGCTTCTTGAACGCCGTCCACTGCTGAATCCAAAAAATTCTTCAAAAATTCCGCCAAAACTCGAAAAAATATCGTCAAAACCGCTGAATCCTGAAAAACCAGACCCTTCAAGCCCTTGGTGGCCAAACTGGTCATAGATATTTCGCTTTTGGGAATCCCGAAGGACCTCATAAGCCTCGGAAGCCTCTTTGAACTTTTCTTCAGCTTCTTTATCACCGGGATTTCGATCAGGGTGGAATTTCAGGGCCAGTTTTCGATAACTGGCTTTTAGGTCACTCTCATTGGCATTACGGTCTACGCCTAAAACTTCATAGTAATCTCTTTTGGTTGTCATTTATTTACCTGGTAATCGATCGGACGTTTCTTGAACAGTATCAATAAATAAGTATAGGAATGCCACAAATTAATACAGAAACACCGGTTGTCAATGAAAATTTAACTCAAATTTCGCACCCGAATACGGTTAAAAAGCCTTTGAATATGATTTTACTTTAAAAGATTTTTCCGTCCTGCTCCGCTGTATTGACGTTGCTTAAAATTAAGGGTGCGAAACTTGTGATTTAAGATTAAAATCAGATAAGGCCTCAGCCTCCGGCTCATAGAGCCTACGCCTCGGAGAGCAGAATTAAAGAATTCGAATCTTGAGTAATAAGAAATATAGGGAAGGCGGGTAGGTATAAAGGTCATACAAGCTATCCCAGAAATGATCGCCGGAGAATCGTATCTTTTTGCCATCGTTGATCGTCCCGGTACGGGAATTCAATGTTGTAGTGAAGTCCCCGACTTTCTTTTCGATGTCTTGCGCATCTGATAATCAGTTCTGCAACCATCGCGATATTCCGAAGCTCGATAAGATCTGCCGAGACTTTGAAGTCCCAATAATATTCCCGGATCTCTTGCTGGATGATTTCAATGCGACGTTTTGCCCTTTCCAGTCGCTTGTTCGATCGAACGATTCCGACATAGTTCCACATAAATCGTCGGATCTCATCCCAGTTTTGAGAAACCATAATGACTTCATCACTGTGTGTGGTTCCGACTTCATCCCATGCCGGAGGGTCCGGGGTAAGGCTAAAATCCAGCGTCTCGATATCCTTGACGGCCTGCCGGGCAGCCACATGGGAATAAACCAGCGCTTCGATCAAAGAGTTGCTTGCAAGTCTGTTGGCCCCGTGCAATCCGGTACAGGCTGTTTCGCCGATGGCGTAGAGTCGATGTAAATCCGTTTTACCGTGCATATCGGTTGCAATGCCCCCGCACATATAATGGGCTGCCGGAACAACCGGGAGCGCTTCCTTTGTCATATCAAAACCAAACGTGAGGCACTTTTTATATAAATTTGGGAAACGTTCCTTAATGAAATCAGAATTTTTATGAGAAATGTCAAGAAACACGGAATCTGTTCCGCTTTTTTTGAGTTCTGCATCTATGGCCCGGGCAACCACATCGCGGCATGCGAGATCCTTTTTATCGTCATATTTTTCCATAAAAGGGTTGCCGGAAGCATCAAGCAGTATTGCGCCTTCTCCCCTTAAGGCCTCTGAAATCAAAAAGTTTTTGGCTTCAGGGTGATACAGGCATGTTGGATGAAACTGGACAAATTCGAGGTTGGCCACTGTTGCTCCGGCACGGAAAGCCATGGCAATCCCGTCCCCCGTGGCGATATCCGGATTGCTGGTATAAAGATAAACCTTTCCGGCTCCGCCGGTGGCAAGCAGCGTGACCTTGGCACAGAAAGTTTTGACCTGGTTGGTCTGCTGATCCAGAACATATGCGCCGCAGCAGTAGTCTTCATGGGTCGTGGTGATCATGCCTCTTTTCATGCGGGTTGAAATGGTAATGAGATCAATGGCGATGTGGTTTTCAAACAGGTGGATTCGACTGTTATTTTTTACATGCTCGACCAGGACACTTTCGACTTCCTTTCCGGTCATGTCATGGGCATGGACAATCCGTTTTTGAGAATGACCGCCCTCATGTCCCAAGTCCAAATCAGGTTCAATTCCGGATGATTCAGAGAATGACGATCGGTCTTTCCTGAGGTTGAAATGTACCCCCAGATCGATCAATTCGCGGATCCTGTCGGGCCCGTTTTTAACCACCATTTCCACAACGTCACGGTTGCAGAGACCGTCTCCGGAGGCAAGTGTGTCCTGAATGTGAAGATCAAATGAATCCAGTTTACCAAAAACCGAAGCTATGCCACCTTGGGCATGGGAGGTGTTGCTGTCCATGATCCCTTTTTTGGTGACCAAAGCCACGTCACCGAACTCTGCAACTTTAAGAGCAAAGGTAAGGCCGGCGATGCCGCTTCCGATAATTAGAAAGTCTATTTTATTTAGTGTCATAAAATCACTTTTGTCAGTTATTCAAAATGGCTGTTCATGGTAATGTGAATCAGGAATGACTTTTAAAAGTAAAAAAAATATGATACCATCATACAAATTTATAAGCAACCAAGATTAAGGTATAGGCAACCAAGATTAAGGATTTTACAAAAAGTCTATATTTAAAATAGAAAAATTAGCAAAGCTAAGAGGAGATAGGTAGAATTTTATGATTGCTTACGATTTGCAATGCGTCAACGGCCATTCTTTCGAAGGTTGGTTTGAAGACAGAAGGGCTTATGAAGCGCAGAAAAAAAAGGCGCTCGTCGCTTGTCCGGTTTGCAACAGCACTTCAATTGCCAAGGTTCCTTCGACCTTTGCCATAAAATCATCTAATCCTTTAAAAGAATTTTCTGATCAGCAGGCAGACCTTGAAAAAATTGGTAAAAAGATTGTCGATTTTGTTGAAAAAAATTTTGATGATGTCGGGGCTGATTTTGCCAAAGAAGCCTTGAAGATGCATTATGGTGTTTCAAAGACAAGAAATATCAGAGGTGTCAGTACCAAAGAAGAAGAAAAGACATTAAAAGAAGAGGGCGTCCAGTTTTTTAAAGTCCCGATACCGGAGGTGCCGGACACCGATGCCTGACACGTTTCAAGTTAGTTCGCTTCGCTCACAATTGGAATGATGGAATAATGGGGAACTGAAGGAATTAGATTGATATTGTTCCTTCAACCCAGCGTTCCATTATCCCAAGATTCTAACATTCCATGGAAGTGGCATTAGGATAGAAGCTATTAAAAGATCTTTAATTTCAACCAATTGTAGAATTTTCGAGACGCTTAAATTATGGCATATTCGGATAAACCTGGGCACCCCATGCGTTAAGGTTTTTTGAAATGAATGCAATGATTTTCTGATGTATGACCTGCCCCTTTCCTTCTACAAGCATCGGTTCCCCGAATTTAATATAGAGTTTCTTGCTGGGATCGACAGGACCCATATCTTTGATGATTTTCCCATTTCCTTGGAAATCGGTCTTTAATGCAACCGGTACCACCGGAACATTGGCCCGTTGTGCTAACTTAACGCCCAATGAATTAAACGTCGTCTCATCGAATATGGGGCTTCTGGTGGCCTGAGGGAATATGATAATGGAACAGCCACTGGAGATGAGGGTCAAACCTTGGCTTAACACTGTTTTTAAGTCTTGCCTGGGATTTTCCCGTGTGACGGCAATGGGATGGATGGCCCTTATAATGGTACCGAGAACCGGATACTTAAGGAGTCCTTCCTTAACCACAAACGTGACTTTGCTGAATGCAAGCAGTATACAAGGTAGAACCAGTGTGTCGAGAAGGCTCATGTGGTTGGCGACATAAACAACCGGCCCCTTATGGCCGCTAAGGGCTTTTAATCCGGATATATGAAACTTTCCACCTGCTGATTCTACAGTTTTAAGGATGTCAAGCGATCCTTTTGCCCATGTTTTGCCTTCATAAGGCATTTTTCGGGCGGTCAGACTTTCTGCCACAATGACATTAAAAAGCTGTGTATAATAGATCAGCGTCGCCCAACTGCGAAATCTCTCCACAATAAAACGACGTTTTTGGGAGCTTTGATAAAAGAATTTGGTTTTGAGAAGATGCCAGAGGTGATCTGTCGTCATTTGTCTTTTTCAATTCAGATTGTTCGAGACTGACTGGATTTCAAGAAGCCAAACGAATACTTTCTTCAAATCGAAAATTAAGGCGGTTTAAACGACTTCTTTGTTTTTTTACACAGATTGAGATAGATTCTAAATTTTCTCCGGGATAAGGGGGCTTCTTCGCGATTTCAAGACAAAAGTCGAGCCCTTCTTCAAGATTTTTTTTATATTCACGCATTGTTATGATTTCTTTTTTTGTGTGAGAGGAACTCAACACCTTCTTTTCAAAATCATCCATGTACATTTCAATTTCTTTGGCAAACATATGGGGACGTTTTGATGAAACCAAAGATGTCCCTCTTCCATAAATATGGTCTAACATTTCTTTAAGCGTGTAAAATTTGTTGAACCATTCAATATTGGGTCCGGGGCATATTGACTGGGGTGCATTGTGTTCATCGGCGATTCCCAGAGCAATGAGTGCTCCGTTGCCTAAGTGGTCGCAGATACAGTTTTTTACCACAATTTTTTCTTGAAGTCTTTCCTTTTCATCCGTTGAAATTCCCATAGTTGCAATTTTTTTTAGTTTTGCCGCTTGATATTTTCGTGATGCCAAACAGATCGGTTTTTTGGTAAATTCGGTGTTGGATACCAGGATTTTTTTTGGGCACGGTGAGCCGGGCCGGCCTTCCATCGCCTTCTTTTGGGTCCATAATTCTGATCCTGTTCCGTATACATTGTTAAAAGGGATGTTTAAGGGAGAAACGTCGCTCAAATAAAGGTTTTCCGCCCGGGCTTGTCGCAAAAGCTCACGTGTGGAATCATCGACGCATGTAACTTCGGGAACCAGCAGAAAAGGACTGGCCCATCCTGTTAAATCCATACCAAAATCTTTTCTGAGTCTGCATACTTCGCCATGGTTGCCGATGCCGCCTTGTACCGTGATAAGCGGATGAATGTTCATCGCCGATTCAGGATATTCCCACCCCATTTTTTTATAGTACTTTTGTATGAGCGGTTTAAATTCCGCAACCAGACTTTTCCGTTTTTCCTTAAATTCTTTAAGAAGTTTTGGAAGCAAAATACCATTGGAGGCAAAGGCATGGCCACCGCAGTTCAAACCGGATTCGATGCGAAACTCATAAACCTCAAGCCCTTTTTTGGCCAAAAATTTACCCTGAATTAAAGCAGACCTGAAGTCACTCACTTTTAAAATAATCCGCTTTTTGACCTGCCCCATTTTGTCTCTGTAAAAGTCACTGAATTTACTTATATAACTATATAAGCGTTGATTAATGCCTGCTGAAAATACAATTGAAGACTGAAGACAGCTGTTGGCATAGCCTCGAAGCCCTGCTTTGGCATCGGTGAATTCTTCACCAAGGGGATCGCCGTTTTTAGTATAATGAACCCGATCCACGTTGACCATGATATTGACATCGATAAAGCCGGGTTTCATATTGAGTGTTAGATCTTTTTCAAGGTCATTTCTTTCGTCGCAGGCTTTCATTTTGAGTAATTTGCTATATTTTTGTTTCAGCATCGAGTCTTCAGGCAACATTTCAAAATATTTTTCCTTGTTGTTGTTTTCAAAAAAAGGCTGCTGTTTTATTTCTTCCATCTTTTTTTGAACAATCTCATGGACGACATTCAGGTAAGCTGAAATGCGTTTTGCCCGACCGTCTTCATCATCTTTTGCTATCTTGTGGTAATGGAGGCCATACTTTTCAGCGTAATATTTGCGGATTTTTTCGAGAAGCAAGTCATCAACCAGCGATATAACGGATGAAATTCCGAAAGGGGCAACGCGGATAGGGGTGTCCACGGAATGTCCGGTACCCATAACAGGAATATGAAAACTGTGAATAGTATCTGTCATATGAACAATGTTTTTATTAAGTCATAAATTAAGTTTTTCAAATAGTGACAAGGGTAAAATAATAATAATTATAAATGAATATACTTTTCTTTACCAGCGAACAAGGATGGAGCCGTAAGTCAGGCCTGCGCCAAAGGCATCCAACATAACCGTCTGCCCGCTTCTAATTCGCCCGTCCCTATTGGCTTCGTCCAATATTGTGGGAATCGTTGCAGCTGATGTATTGCCGTAACGATCAACGTTCACAAGAATTTTTCCCATGGGAAATTTGAGACGTTTGGCCACGGCTTCTATAATTCGAAGATTGGCCTGGTGCGGAACAAACCAATCGAGATCATCAGCGGTCATCTGATTCTTTTTCAAGGTTTTAAGGGCAAGATCGGCCATTGTTTTTACAGCAACCTTGAAAATTTCTTTACCTTTCATCGTTAATTTATGAAGTTTCTTAGCGTATCTTTCAGGGGTTACCTCCATATTCGAGCCGCCGGCAGGAACATAAAGAAGATCCCATAGATTCCCATCTGAGCGTAGATAACTGTATAGAATTCGACGGCTGGAATCTGAAGAGACCTGTTCGACAATGGCTGCACCGGCACCGTCTCCAAATAAAATACAAGAATTACGGTCCTCCCAGTTGAGAATAGGGCTCAGAACTTCGCCGCCCACAACCAATGCTGTTTTGACCTGTCCGGACTGAATAAACTTTTCAGCCGTCGCCAGTCCATAAATAAATCCCGAACAGGCTGCATTAATATCCATGGCCCAAGCTTGATCGGCGCCTATCTTATGCTGAAGCCAGCATGCGGTAGATGGAAGTGGCGTATCGGGTGAGCAGGTGGCATAAATAATCTGATCGATGCTTTGCGGTGATTTTCCCGCCATCTCCAAGGCTTTCTGTGCTGCTGAAAAACCGAGGGAAGAGTTATGTTCCTCAGGATTTCCAACATCTGAAATCCGGCGCTCACAAATTCCGGTTCTCTCGCGTATCCATTCGTCGCTGGTTGTAATTCCGAATTTTGAAAGTTTTTGAGCGATACTGTTGTTAGTAACTCGCTTTTTGGGGAAGGCTGATCCAGTTCCCGTAATCCTTGCTGCAAAATCCATAATTGGCTACTTTTTAGCTATAATTCTTTAATAATCCTATTCATAAAGAATTTATTATTTTAAGTGTTCCAAATCTGATAGGTTCTATACAATATTATTTAATGATATATCAAGTCATAACGGCAACACCCAGCCAATTAATGACATTCACTCTTTGGCCGATATCAATTCAGATACTTTTTAAGAATCAGTGTTGCGTTTGTACCGCCGAACCCAAAGGAATTGGTCATTGCGGTTTTCACGTCCATTTTTCGTGCTTTATTCGGCACATAATCAAGATCGCATTCTTCATCCGGATGATCTAGATTGATTGTCGGTGGAATGATTCCTTCAGAAATTGTCAGTGCTGTGAACACCGTTTCGATTCCCCCGGCACCGCCCAATAGGTGGCCTGTCATGGATTTGGTGGAGCTTACGGCTATGGACGATGCTTTTTCCTTAAATACAGACTTGATGGCCTGGGTTTCGTAGACATCATTAAGCTGCGTTGATGTACCGTGGGCGTTGATGTAATCGATCTCGTCGCCGGTCATTTGTGCATCCGCGAGGGCGACGGCCATACACCGGGCAGCGCCTTCTCCTTCGGGCGCCGGCGCAGCCATATGAAATCCGTCTCCGCTCATTCCATACCCGCAGATTTCCGCATAAATACGGGCACCTCTTTCCAGCGCGGAATCGAGTGTTTCCAGAACCAGAATCCCGCATCCTTCTCCGACAACAAAACCGTCTCGGTCGCGATCAAACGGCCGGGACGCCCTTTCAGGATCATCGTTCCGAGTGGACAGCGCTTTCATGGCGTTGAAACCAGCAATGCACGTGGGTGTGATCACAGACTCCACTCCGCCGGTGATCATGGCATCCGCCGCCCCCCTTTTGATGATTCTGAACGCATCGCCAACGGCGTGGGTTCCCGAAGCACATGCTGTGGAAATGGAAGAATTGGGCCCCTTGGCACCCAGATAAATTGAAATCATCCCGGGCGCCATATTGCCGATCATCATCGGAATAAAAAACGGTGTTACCCGTTTGGGACCTTTCTTTTGAAGGACGACAGTGGTTTGTTCCAGCAAATGCAGCCCTCCGAGACCGCATCCTGTAAGAACACCGACTCTGTTTTCATTGGTTTTGTCTATGGTTAACCCAGAATCTTCCAGAGCCATACGGGATGCTGCAACAGCATAGGCGATGAATAGCTGGGTACGTTTGGCCTCTTTTTTAGAAAGAAAATCCTTTGAATGAAAATTCTTTACCTCTCCGGCGATTTTCGTGTCAAAGCCGGAAGCATCGAACCGAGTGATCTCCGATATCCCCGATTGACCTTTACACAGGTCCGTCCATGTCTCATCCACACCGATACCCAAGGGCGTTACTAACCCAAGACCCGTGACAACCACACGTCTACTCAATAGGCCTCCTAAACAACCGGCAGGTTCATACCGGTGTTATTATTTATTTAGTCATAAAAAACCTGGTCCTCTGGGCCAGGACAGTGAGTTATGGCTCTGCCAGAAGAATTGCTGGAAGAGTTTGAAGTGAACTAAAGTTTAAAGTGAGCTAAAGTTAAGGAATTCTGCTAGTTGTTTATATCAGCGGAGCGAGGCGACTCCATACTTTAGGCACTTTAGACACTTTTAACTTTAACGGTCTATTTCCCAAACAAAAATCTTTTTGAACGCTCGTTTTTAGAGCCGGCGAAAAGTGATTTGGACAACCGACCGTTAAGAAGCAAAACTAGTGCTTAGCAATGTAATCGAAGGCGTCTTTAACCGTTATCAGTTTTTCCGCCTCTTCGTCAGGAATATCAATATCAAACTCTTCTTCCATGGACATGATTAACTCTACAAGGTCGAGTGAGTCTGCACCTAGGTCATCTACAAAAGACGCTCCTGGTACAACCTCTTCAAGATCAACACTTAACTTTTCCGCAATTATCTTTTTTACTTTATCTTCAATTGACATTCAGCTTACCTCCTTTAATAAATATCATATATACATTCCACCGCTAACATGAATTACCTGGCCTGTGATGTAAGATGCACTTTCAGAAGCCAGAAAAGCAACCGCTGCAGCAATATCTTCCGGATACCCCGCACGCCCCAGTGGGACCTGGCTCAGCATTGCATTCCTTGCCTTTTCCGAAAGCGACGCCGTCATATCTGTTTCTATAAAACCCGGGGCAATTGCATTGACCGTAATACCTCGGGATGCAAGCTCTTTTGCGGTTGTTTTTGTGAGTCCGATTAAGCCCGCCTTCGACGCCGAATAATTCGCCTGTCCTGCATTGCCGGTTACTCCCACAACCGACGCCATATTGATAATACGGCCATAACGCTGCTGCATCATGACTTTTGCAGCAATTTTTGTGCAAGTGAATGCACCTTTCAGGTTTATATTTAAGACGGCATCCCAGTCCTGTTCTTTCATACGGACCAAAAGCCCATCTTTGGTGATACCTGCATTGTTTACCAGAACATCGATTCGTCCGGTTTCGTCGATGATTTCTTTAAAAAAGTCTATCACCTCATTTTCTTTCGCAATGTTAACACTTTTGCTTGACGCAGAACCTTGTACCTCAGCAACAAGTTTTTCGGTTTCGGCCGCAGCGGCAGCTTCAGCATCGGGATCATTTGGAGAAAAATAATTAAAATAGATGCTGGTGCCTGGTGCTGCCAATGCGATACAGATAGCCCTGCCAATACCTCTCGACCCCCCCGTAACGACAACAATACGTTCTTTTTGTTTTGTCATGATTACCTCGCAAACAGTATGTCTGCAACCAGATCCATATCATTTATGATATCTAGACTGCTGCAAACCAGTTGGTTATAGGAATGGGTTTCCATAAAATCATAGGCCGCCTTTTGATCAAATACACCACAGCCCATCAGTATTTTAAGCGCGTTTTGGGAAACAAGTTGCGCGACTTCGTCGGCAAAGATTCTCGATATGGCTTTGAACTTATCGGCTTCCGGGCTACCGTCTTTTGAAAGAGCGACGGCTTTGCGTGCCAAGCTTGCTCCAACTTCTACATTTGTCATCATATCTGCCAGCAAGAACATGACATGTTGTTTCCGGGTCAACCGGTTGTCATGAACCAACATAATGGTATCATTTAAAACTCCGGCTGCAAGACCGTAAAGCCGACATCCGGCATCGTTTATTGTGCTATCCAGCGTTTCCATTTCCCTCAAAATGGCTTGATAAAAACTGCCCTTTGACTTGCGCGTTTCTTTCCATCGAAACGTGCTGATGATGCTCTGTTGAATTTCGCTCGTACCTTCATAGATACAGGTGATCTTGACATCGCGCTTGATCTTCTCCACCTCAAACTCGGTTATATATCCATAACCGCCAAGGGCCTGAATCGCATCGTTAGCAGCCTTGTCAGCAGATTCAGTAGCAAACAGCTTGGCAATGGAGCCTTCCACATGAAGATCAGATTCACCCGAATCAATTCTGAGGGCAATTTCGTCCATATATGCCTTTGCAGCTTCAAATCTTACGGCATGAGGTACGACCAGTTTGTGGGTGTAACCCTGTTTCTCTGAAAGTGGAGACCCGAATTGTATGCGCTCTTTGGCATACGGAATGACTATTTCAATTGCCGCTTGGCCGGCGCCCAGTCCCATGGCGGCCACCATCAGCCGGGTATAACCAAAGACCTTACCTGCATGCTTCATCCCCATCCCTGGCACACCCCCGATGAGATTGTCAGCCGGAACAAAAACATCCGTGAAAGATAGTGGAGAGGTGTTCGAAGCCCGGATGCCGTGTTTTTCTTCCCCCTTGCCCTGAACAAACCCTGGTGTTCCCTTCTCAACAACAAAAAAGGCAGGTCCTTCCGGGGTTTTGGCTAAAAGGGTAATAAAGTCTGCATATCCTCCAGTGGAGATAAATTGCTTTGTGCCGTTAATGACATATCCTGTGACTTCACCGGCTTCGTTTTGTACCGGTTCGGCGTTGGTTTTTAAGGCCGCAAGGTTGCTGCCGGCACCTGCTTCTGTAACTGCATAGGCCACCAGGGAATTCCCTTCGGCAATTTGGCCAAGCCACTTTGATTTTTGCTCTTCGGTACCTCCTACAATGATGGGTTCGGAACCCAGCTGGACTGCAAAAAAACCTGTGCCGATTCCGAGGCATATTTTACATATTTCAAGAATGACTTCGCAGCAGTCTCGGGCACCACCGCCCATTCCGCCATACTCTTCAGGGATAAAAAGGAGCTGCAACCCAATATCAGGACCCAGCATTTCGCGAATGGTCTCTTCGGGAAAGGTTTCGTTTTTATCGTATTCAAGGATTTTTTCACGGGTAAACAAACGGTTTCTCATCTGTCTGATGGTATCGATGATCATCTGTCTCGATTCAGTATCCAGCCCTTTGAGCACAGGTTTTTTTTCACTTGTAGATTCTGTCATGTAATCATCCTTTTGTATTGCTCATTTTAAGACACAATGCGGCTATTGCATGCACTGTAGCCGGTGTATTCATGATTCGGTAAGCGTAAAATTACCGTAATGGGGACGGTTGATTCGACACAAAATTGCCGTTTACCGGTGAGCCCGTTTTATGAGGACTTGACTTATATTTTTTGGGTTTTGAAACGACAACAAGTAATGTATAAACATAACAAATTGAAATTATTTAACATATTGTGTATCTCAAATGACTACGCTTACGGTTGCGTTTCTAGTAATTTAAACCAAAATGATTGTCAAGTGTTTTTCAGATGGTTTTTTCTATGAAAGCGAAAAGGATCAGTTTTATCTTGACTCATATCTTACTTTTTTGTAATTAAGATATTTTATCAATTGAGGGATCGTCTAACGGCAGGACGACGGGTTCTGGCCCCGTTAATCCAGGTTCGAATCCTGGTCCCTCAGCCACAAAACAGCAAGGGGTTATGAACATGATTCATAACCCCCTTTTTTTTCCTTTTATCAAATGCTATGGACGTTGTTGTGGACTAAAACCATCCGAATTTAAAATACAATACCCACATACCCCACAAAGCTGTCTCCGGGACTTTTGTCATGGCTGGTGGCATACGCAATGGTTTCGGCTTGTTTGGCGCCAAGCGTTTTGGCAGCGGCAATTGCGGTTGCGGCTGCACCGCTGCAGCAGGCATTCTGGTTTGCCGTGGCTTCTTCAATGACCTTTTCGGGATCCATGTTTAGCATGGCATCAATCACCGTCCGGTCGTTTTCATTTCTGACCCAGTCTACTGCTGAGGAGCCCCTGCCATGGGACATAAATCCGTAATTCGGGCCGTAATGGGTCAGATCCGTCGAGCCGATCACTTTGATCTGAAGACCAAGCCGCTTTGATATGGCGACAACGGTCTTTCCAATTTCAAGAGAATTTTTTGTTGGTGGTGCACCGATGGGAACTATTTTTGCGTCTTTGAAAAAGTATTTTATAAAAGGGAGCTGAAGTTCGATGGTGTTGTCCTGAGTAAAGCGATCAGTAGTTTCAATATGAAATGTAAATTTTTCGTTCAGTTCGTTGGCGAGAGCTGTTTCGATTTCTAAACTGCCAAAAGGGGTTTCCCAAGCCCCCTCAGTCATCATATAGGTTGGTGAGCCGCTGTGAAGATGCATGCCGAAAATCACAAAGACATCCGGTGATTTTTCTTTTGTAAGACAGTGAATGACGTTGCATGCGATGCTGCCTGAAAAATACCATCCGGCGTGTGGCACGATGCCTCCGATTAAGGGCCTGTCCGAAATGGTTTCTGTACGGTATTCTTTTAGAAAACCTTTAATTTCTTGTTCACACTCAGAAGCGTTTCCCGGATACCAGCTTCCTGAAAAGATAGATTTTCTTACCTTCATGTCGAACACCTCCTTTCTATGTTTTCAATTTGCCATAGGTGACAGAATATGTCCAACATATTTTCATGATGCAAATCCCAATAAAACTTGACAGAGGAGATATTCGATCATTATTTTAGATTTAATTTTATTTGGGATAGGAGGTTTATAATGCCCATATACGAATATCAATGTGAAAAGTGCTGCCATTGTTTTGAGATACTTGTTATGGGTAGTGGCGATGAAAAAACTAGCTGTCCTAAATGCGATCATGGTCGGGTAAAGCGGCTTCTAAGTTCAACGTGCTTTATCGACAGCTCCGGTAGCAGTCGCTGCAGCAACAGTTCACCGAAAGGTTTCTCATGAGCCAGCTAGTCCTTATGCAGCGGTTCGCTGCAGACATCACGAAGCGTTTATAATCAGACCTGTCATTCGTTGGTCCAGGCATCCTTGTTCGGGCATTTTTCTTGACAGGCTTAAAAAGAGGTGTTAACAGATTTTCGAAAATAGAGGCACGTAGCTCAGGGGGAGAGCGCTACCTTGACACGGTAGAGGTCGTTGGTTCAAATCCAATCGTGCCTACCA
>CALLDL010000194.1 GCA_937998305.1 uncultured Desulfobacterales bacterium
AACATCCACTCCATTTATCACTGTTGATTTTTGTTTTTGAGCTGTATGTTGTTGCATTTCATCCACCTCCTTTTATTTTAGTAGAGGTGAGACGTTTGTAGCCTCATATTCCTACCAATCGATGATTTATTAAAAAAACAAAGCCACCTTGTAGCCTTATCCCTAACAATAATCCCACATTGTGGCACTGTCAATCTTCTTTATCAAAAAATTTAGTCAAAATAAAAAACATAATGCCTGAATCAAAACGGCAAACCATGAAAAAAGGATTTCTCCTCACTAAAAACGATATTATATGAAAGTTATGGACGTGATATGTACATTATTACAGATACTACGCAGGGTTGTGTCGGTTCTTTTAGCAAACTCCAAAAATAAAGGGCTAAAAAGTTGAGACATTTTTTTAATTTCCCCTTGACAATGAAAAGAGACATCCTATCTTCTTACGGGTTTTCCCCTAACCCGAACTTAGAATTTAAAGGAGAAATAGAAATGGATGATATCTTTGATGCTTTTGATTGGGAGGATATGGGCATGATCGGTGGTATGTTGGAAGAATTTACAGAGGATGAAATGGAGCTTTTAAGAATTGAAAAAGATAATGATGAATGGAAAGATGAAAATTTAGACGCATTCAGCTAAGATGACTTTGAAATATAATCATGATCATATCCATGCCAAACATGATTCCATGCCTCAACCATTAGTACATCATGAAGTCAACTCTTGTTCATTACATATCTTTTTTTCATGTTGTAATTCCCTGGCGAGCGATGCGAAGAGAGATAGTTTTTCCATCGCCCCACGGCCACCAGGCACCATAAACAAAAATATCTTGGCTCGAATCTGTGGTAAAAAGCAGTTGGCCTGACCGAAGGCCACCAAAATTATCGTTGCACATCTGTACAATATCGGGTGCTTCACGGATGTTTGAACTGTCCCATACATTGCTGAAATCGCGTTCCAATATCGCGCGAAATTCGTCTCCGTTATCTGCAGAAAATTCAGCCAGGAAAGCTCCAAAGCGGTGGTCCCACTTCCACGAAAAAGCTCCCCAGGAAGCGCTTAACAATTCTCTGGAAAGCTTCTCAAGGTCTGACTTTTTAAGATGCATGACAGTCTTCCTCAATACCCCTTATCCTAATATTTCCTTCACCCGCCCAACTTCACCACTTTCTAAGCGGACTTTTATGCCATGAGGGTGAGTCAACGATTTTGTCAGAATGTCTTTCACGATGCCTTTTGTTAATTTTCCGGATCGCTGGTCTTTCTTTAATACGATCCGAACATGAAGACCCGGGAATATTTTTACACGATTTGTATCATTCATGACTTTAATTTTATTACAGCCAAAAGGTGGAATTCCTTCAGGGTTTAAGAAACTCAGGCTCTTTTGGCCTGCACCACAATAAATGCATTCCCTATTTTCATAAAGTTTTAAGTCTTTCAACAGCAATGCTAAAAAGATTTCGGAAAGTTATTGACTTGTTTATGGACGTCCTCGAGATCCCGATGAGTTTTTCATATACTCCGATAAGATTTTCATGTATTTCTCTTTCACCTCTTCTTTTCCATATTTTCTTTCCAGGCGTCGAACAATAAAATGCCCACGTGCGACTTCTTGGAAATGGTCAACAAACAAAAGATTGATAGTCGCACCTCCAAGTGCTCCAATAACCGGCACTCCTTGGACAAACACCTTTTCAGAAACGACTGTCCCAAAGCGAGATGCAAGTTGGGTGATTAACCTTACAATAGGCGGAGCTCCTTTCTCTGTCAGGCCTTTCACGGCAATATGTTTTGCGGCATCGCTTACAGCCTTTGCCAGGACGGCGCGCACTGCGAAATACCCCGTTTCAGCCCCGTCGTCAGTATCAGATTTGCCGCCAAGAGCGAAAATTTCGAGGCAGGCCAA
The DNA here is from genome assembly GCA_937998305.1 of uncultured Desulfobacterales bacterium. Taxonomy (GTDB): domain Bacteria; phylum Desulfobacterota; class Desulfobacteria; order Desulfobacterales; family UBA11574; genus UBA11574. The sequence continues at coordinate 1,916 of CALLDL010000194.1, forward strand.
TCTTGCTTGAAGTGTTGTAATATCTTCTCCTTCGCTCCTCGCAATATCGGCAATCGAACGTAGAATTATCGATGTCGATATCGGAAGTTCTATCGCGAGGGCAGGCAATCCAAAAGCTCCACCTAAAGCACCACTTATACCGCTTGCAATTTTATGAGTCGTTGTTGATGCTTCCTGTTTAAACTCTTTGTCCATTGTTTTTACGGTGAGGGTCAGTAGATTCTTTAGGGTAATCTTTACCGCATCTTGTATGTTTTGAGATGCTTGAACAGGTAAGTTATCGATAATTTTTCCGACAGGTTTTTCTAGAAAGCTTGTAATTTTGGAAATGAAACTAGGATATTCGAGACACACTACTGCTTGTTTAAGGTCTTCGTAATCTTTTTCTTCAATTGCCATGAAAGTTCTCTTGAGTTTCAACTTTTGAACAAAGTCTCCATGTTTCACACAGAAAGTTATTTATATCTAAATTGAGCGTCTTAAATGGTAACAATTTTTTGTTTAAGTAAACTGCCACCGGCCTTGTCGGTGATGGTTTACTACTTATTTATGACGTCCGGGATTTCCCTCGCGCGGTGGAGACGGGTGTCCTTCTGCGGCGAGACCTACGTTTTTTCCATGCAGGGGTAGGCTTGGGCATTGTGAGCCATTCTTCCTCGGGCTCGATGCAGCTCAGCTTCTGTTCGATGAACGCCTCAATGGCGGGAATGTAGAAGGCGTCCTTCTCATCAGCGAAGCTGACAGAGGTACCGGTGGCACCCGCCCGGCCGGTGCGCCCGATCCGGTGGACGTAATTTTCCGGATCATGGGGCAGCATGAAATTAATGACGTGATCCATGCCTTCGATGTGGATGCCGCGTCCGGCCACATCCGTTGCCACCAAAACTCGGATCTTTCCGGTCTTGAAGGCCTCGAGACGACGGATCCGCTTCTTTTGAGGAATATCACCGGAGAGCGTCGAACAGTTGATGCCGTGGCGGGTCAACATCTTTGCGAGACTTCTCACTTCATCGCGCCTGTTGCAGAAAACCAGCGCCTGTTTGAGATTCTGTCGATGGATGATGTTGAACAGGAGTGCAAATTTATCGATGCTGGTCACGATGTAAACGACCTGATCCACCGTCTCCACCGCGATCTGTTCCGGTTCGATTTCTACGGTTACAGAGTCACGGGTCCATTGGGAGGCGAGTCGGGTGATTTCACCGGTCAACGTCGCGCTGAAGAGCAGCGTCTGACGCTTGTCTTTTGCCGGGGTGCTGTAGATAATATTTCGCACATCGGGGATAAAACCCATGTCGAGCATCCTGTCGGCCTCGTCGATGATCAGCACCTCGATCTTTTTCAGGGTGATGTCGCGTCGCCGCTGAAAATCGAGCAGCCTCCCGGGCGTTGCGACGACAATATCCACCGGCTCGCCAGAAAGTTGTTTTCTCTGCTTTTTATAATCCATGCCACCGAACACGGAAATGGTTTGAAGGTCCGTGTACTTGGTGAGATGACGGGCTTCCTCGGAAATTTGGAGAACCAACTCCCGGGTGGGGGCTAAAACCAGAATCCGGGGCGTACCGGGTTTTCGTTTGTCCTGGATGGGGTTATTCAGCATCCGGGTGATGACGGTGATCAGGAATGCAGCCGTTTTACCCGTTCCTGTCTGGGCCCGGCCGCTGGCATCCTTGCCGGACAGACTGCTGGGAAGGATTTTAGCCTGGATCGGTGTACAGTACTCGAAGCCGAGATCGCTAATGGCATGAAGCAGCGGGTTGGAAAGATCGAAATCATGAAACCGCGTCTTGCCTTCGGCCGGCGGAACCTTGAACTGTGAAATATCCCACTTCGCTTTCAGTTCCTCGCCGACGGATGCTGCCAGTGCATCCTCGCTCCGTCGAATCTTCTTTCCTTTTTTACGAGAGGCTCGCCTATGAAGGGGAGCGCCCTTTTTATTTTGTCGGTTAAATTTATTGATTAGACCTCGCAATCAAAATGCTTGGTGTTTTAGTTAAAGCCTTACAAGTTGAAAGTGCCTATCTCTGGTTGGCCGGTTAACCGGTTAGCCAGTTGGCCGGTATTAAATTACGGGAAAACCGGCATAACGGGCCGACGGGCACAACCTTTTTTAACCCTGGCCCAGACCTGGCTTTTAGTACAGCTGCAACGTATCTCAAATACAGCAAATAATACGTTCTTGGCAAAAATGAACATCCAGTCGCACCAGGGCAGGC
>CALLDL010000195.1 GCA_937998305.1 uncultured Desulfobacterales bacterium
GGGCAAGCATATTTTTGTGCACCTCCACCATTGTGGCGGTAAGCTCACCGGAGCCCATCAGAACGATCATGCCCTTTCTCGAAGACATATTAAAAACCTCATAAATAGCGTTTAACGGTTTAACTCTAACCCGGATAAACCGATCGTTGCGCAACAAAGATTCCGCCCTTATTGAAACTAAAGCGGGGGAATAGAAACAGAATTTTTATCACTAAAGAACGAAATTGTAAAAACACGAAAAAACATTGTTTATTTCGTGTTTATTTTTATATTTTTCCACAAAATAACGTTCGACCTGAAACATCGATCACAGATGTTTTAAAACCGAAATGTTTGCCCGGTCTTATATGACGCAGTGGACGTTTTTAAATATAACGTAACCCCACCTTTCCCGTACACCGTCCATCGATGACGGTCGGCTTGATTCATCATTCCTGTTTGCTCATCTATGCCGATGCACCGGATGTCTGAAATTTTATCAAAATATAGCGAACGCCATGAACGACCAAATGTATCATGATGTGGAATCAAAATGACGTCTTCTATGATCCCAAATCCTTTCTTTATCTTTTTATCTACAGGATCAAAATACCACTTACATAAAACCATTGCGCCCGCACTGCTCCCTGCAATTACAGCGCCTTTTTCATAAGCGCGCAAAAGGGCATCTAAACATCGACTTTCTTTTAAGGTGTGATCCAGATAGCCGGGAAACCCTCCAAGAATATAAATTAGGTTTGCACGATCCAATTCGACCGAGAGTTCCGGGTCATCGGCTGATTGTTTATCTATAATCGGCAAAGCTAAAATATTTCTTGCACCGAGTGTTCGAAACCATTCCAATGCAGTATTGCCGGCTCGTTTGCTATTGTTGTCCGGTGCTGCGGCAGTCGGTATAATAACAACTTTAGCATTTTTTCCCCCGGCCAGTGTCAGTGCTTTCTTGTCCGGCTCTTCCATTTTCCCTTGAAATTCACATCCTCCCTCAAGCAGTAGAATTCCCATTTTTATGAATTTCCATTAAAAAAAAAGTTAATCCCCGTCATATTCCTGATAAATAATATGTCCGCAGGATTTACAATGTGAAGCGTTATCGTCATGGTAGCGAAGGCCGCATTCCGGACAAATGACTTCTTTTTTTGTGGCAATGTGTAACCACTCCTTGACGATACGGCTCACTTGCCAGGGGATGAGAATAATACCTGAAAGTATCATAAACACAGTGACCCATTTCCCTGCCTCGGACATGGGAATGATGTCTCCGAATCCTACTGTCGAAAGCGTTACTACAGTGAAATAAAACGCATCTCCGAAAGTTTCAACCTTTGGGTTTAGCGTGTTTTCAAAATAGAAAAAAAGACCGGAAGATATGAAAAAAATCATGAATATGGTTAAAAAGAGCTTGATTAAATTCAACAACCGATGAGTGATGGTACCAAAGAAGAAGATAGGATCTGCCGTGAACCGAAGGAACCTGAATATCCTCAATACACGGATCATCCGGATCACCCTTAAAAATCCGATGTTGAGCGTAATGCCGAACAGGGGAAGCACAAGCAGAGAAAGGGTCGGTACAATGGCGATTAAGTCAACGATGCTATAAACATCAGTTAATTGCTTGAGCCTGTTTTTCGCACCGTAAAGTCTTGCAACATATTCAGCGATGAAAAAAAATACAATGACAATCTCTGTGTTCCATAGAAAATTTTTAACTGCTTCGGATACGGGATAGGTCTCGATGACAAAAATAGCGCAGATAATGAGATTCAGGAATATGATAAAAATATCAATTACTTTGCCCAATGGTGTATTGCAATCAATCAAATAAAATTGGATGGTTTCGCGCAAGGAGCGCGATGCCCCCCTATTTTTGTTCTTTGGATAATTAATTTTAATAGGCTTTGTAGGTTGTGTTTCTTTCAACAATTTTTCCTTTGGAGCTCAAAACGATGTTAACCGTTGTGGTGCTTTCAAAATGGTGAGGCAGGCTTATTTGACGATTCCAATTTGGACATTATGGTTTACCGGTTTGCCCTTTTGATGCCGAGCTGATCCAGAGCAATAATCCATTTACAGATATTTGCCGATCCTTCCACCATGGTATAGGTTGGCGTATCCCGATATAAACGGGCTACCGGAAATTCCGTGGAATAACCGTACGCCCCCAGGATCCGCATGGCATAGCCCGCACATCTGGTAGCGACTTCGCCTGCAAAATATTTTGCCTGTGCCACATCGAGACCGTTGTTCAGGTTTCCCTGATCCTTTGTCCAGGCCGCTTTGTAAACCAAAAGCCGGGCTGCTTCAATTTCGGTGGACATCTGGGCAATCATGTCCTGGTTCATTTGAAACTCGCCGATGGGTTTTCCAAACTGTTTGCGTTCATTGCAGTACTTGAGTGATATCTCCAGGCAGGCCTTGGCCACCCCTACCGCGCCGGCGGCTGCCGAAAGCCGGGTCTGGTTAAGAGACCCGAAGAGAATCTTTGCGCCGTCTCCGGGTTTTCCAATGATATTTTCCTTGGGGACCTTGGTATTGGTTAAAAATATTTCGCCTGTGGGAGAGGAGTGGGACCCCATTTTTTCTAAGGCCGATGTTTTAACACCGTTAAAGTTTTTTGGTTCTATGACAAAGACCGAAAGACCTTTGGAGCCCTTATCCGGGTCTGTATAAGCATAGTAAATGATCACATCCGCAACGTCTGCATTGGAGATCCAGGTTTTAGAACCGTTTAAGCACCAGTAGTCGCCCTTGTCTTCGGCGGTGGATGTCATGGCCATGACATCGGAACCGGCGTCAGGCTCAGTTATGGCAAATCCCCCCAGGTATTCGGCGTCGACCAGCTTTTTGATATATTTTTGTTTTAAGGTTTCATCTCCGTATTTACAGATGGTAAACGCACTTCCAAGACACTGCATGTTGACCTGAACCCGAAGAGAACTCGAAGCCTTTGCGATTTCTTCGGTAACGATCATGGTTGCCAGCCAGCCCATGTCTTCTCCGCCGTATTTTTCAGGAATGACCGTTCCGAAAAAACCGAGTTCTCCCATGGGCTTGATGGCTTCTTTATAAGGGAAATAATGATTTGCATCCCACTCATCAGCATAAGGTGCAATTTTTTTGGCCGCAAACTCAGAAACCGCCTTTTTCAGCATCTGAAGTTCTTTAGATAATGCAAAATCCATATAACATCCTCCAATTAGAGTTTATCTAATATCACTGCGATAAATTGTGCTGCGGATAAACATATCGCCTTTTTTAAAAGCACATGGCGATGATTTTTGACTGCTAACATGGGGTGAAAACACGATCATGTTATGAGTTTATATAAAAATTCGGGTGCGAAACTTGAGTTTTTATCTCATTGTCGCTTATTGAATTTGTGATGATTGTTTCGATTTGATGTAATTTGTCAAACACTTGTAGAATAACATTCGAAGACCGGAATCGCAATTATTTTTCTTTTAGATATCATCCATACCGTCATTCTCTATCATGAGCTGAGGTGCTGATAAAACCGAGGTATGACATACCCATTGCCGCCGAGAGAACGGATCCTGTCAGGATCGCAATCCTGGCATAATTGAGTGTTTGAGGCTCGGAAAATGAAAGGTCGGAAAGAAACAAAGACATGGTGAAGCCGATTCCCCCAAGCATGGCCCCTCCAAAAATATGCGACCACCTGACTTCTTGGGGTAAGGAAGCAATCCCGGTTTTAACCGAGAGATAGGAAAATAGCATGACTCCAATGGGCTTTCCGAAAACCAGACCAAAGATAATCCCGATGATTACCGGATTTGAGACCAATTCCGAAAAAACGAGACCGTGAAAGGTCAAACCGGTATTCCCCAAGGCAAAAAAAGGCAGAATTAGAAATGCAACCCATGGATGTAGGGCGTGCATCAATCGCTGCAGGGGTGTCTCCACATCATGGCAGGCCATTTCCAGCGCTTGAACGGCATGCATGTGTTCCTGATTCAAAAGGATTGAATACCCACAACTTTGTTCCTCACATTCAAATTGTTCCGTTATTTTCTTTACGTTTTGCAAAAAGTTGTCGGTATCATACCTTCCCCGGGCCGGTACAAAAAGAGAAACAATCACACCGGCGATGGTGGGATGAACGCCGGATCCCAGGACAAAAAACCAGACGGCAAGTCCCAGAACTGCATAAACCAGTGTCCATCGGATCCAGAGGAAGTTTGCGACAGCGAGACCGAGAATCAAAAACAGGGAGATGATAAGATAAGACCAGACGATTTCCTTGGTATAGAAGATTGCGATAATAACGACCGCACCCAGGTCGTCGGCAATGGCGAAGGCTGCCAGAAAGATCCTCAGGCCCACAGGTAGTCTGCGACCGAATACGGCCACAGCCCCCAAAGCAAAGGCGATATCCGTTGCAACGGGAACTCCCCATCCGCTAATGGTGGGTGATCCGGCATTAAATGCTACATAGATTAGGCCGGGTACAATCATTCCTCCCAGCGCGGCAATCACCGGCAGCAAAGCCTTTTTGGGGGTCGCGAGTTCTCCTACGAGAATTTCGCGTTTAATTTCGAGACCCACCGTAAAAAAGAACAAAGACATAAAACCGTCATTGATCCAGTGGACGAGTGTTTTGCTGATATGAAAATGTCCGAAGGCAAAGGAAACTTCGGTATGCCAAAAGCTGTGATAGGTTTCCCCGATTCTGGAATTGATCCAAATCAGGGCAATGATCGTCGCGGCAATGAGCAATATACTGCTGGTAGCTTCTTTTCTGAAAAACCGCTGGAAGGGTTTAATAATTTGGTCGGCAACCAGTTGCCGGGAGGATGTCATGTATTTGTTACGGTTTAAAGGCATCATTCCTTTTTTTAGGGTGAACCGTCTTTGCGTTTATTCTCTGAAAAAACACCTATAATTACTGATATTTTGAGTTACCTTAACTATTTTAGGTGCAAGGCAATACTTAAATTTCGATTATTCGGTTTTATGTTTTACATTGTCACATATCATGTCAACGGCCTTTTCCACCGATGTTTTTCCCATATCTATAATAATATCATATAGGTGTGCAGCTTTCCAGTCTTCGTTGAAGTGTTGTTTGATATAAGCCTTTAAATCACCTTCTTCTCTGTCAATAAAATCTTTTGCAGCTTTGTGACTCAGATTTTCAGCCTTCATAAGCTTCTTTATTTTTAGTTCATTATCTTTTATCAAACGGACATGAAGCGTATCCGGTTTTCCTTTTAAGAGGCACTGGCTTCCCCATCCAAGAATGATGACGTTACCGGCCTCATATACATTTTCAACCAACTTTTTGGTGACCTCATAGTAGTTCTTGTCGTCCAGGCAGCCGTGTTCACGGTCAACCACCTTCTGGACAATAGAGCAAGTGTAGCGATCGACAAAACGAAGAATTCTTGACTGGGAAGCTTTGTGGAACGTTTCCGCTTCACTTTCAGATATATGGAGTTCTTTAGCAATATCGGCGACTAAATTTTTACCGATGTATTCGTAATCAAGTTTTTCCGCTACCAGCGATGCGATCTTTTCACCTTCAGTGTCAAATTCCTTGCTAATGGTAATTACTGCCATGAAACCCTCCTTTTATCCCATCAATTCTCGAGACCTTTGAAAAATGCCCCCTTTTGCCCAATCCCGGCGTTAGGCTCAAATTTTAATCCTCGAAAACCTTAAATGTATGCCAGTGGTTAATATTTTCACCTTCCTTGGCATTTAACAAAATTGAACATTTTTCAAAGGTCTCAATTCGTTGCGTCAATACTTTTCTCAGAATTAATTTTTCAAGTCGTTACTGTATCAAAATCGGTTTCAAACCGGCTTACTCGTAAGCAATGACCCGGATAATTCCGATGGTGGCGCCATTGTCATCCGTTGTGCAGGCATCACTCACCGAATTAATTTTATTCACGTTGTTTTCCTCGATAAAGCGATTTACCCGTTTATCGAGTTCTTCCAGTTCATTTTTTGCATGAAAAATCTTTAACGGACTTGTAAACGTTTTGACCTTAATCATGAACAACCCTCCATATCTTCAATGATCGGGCATTGTCAAGAGGTTGGGTGGTAAGTTCTTAATAAAGATGGACCCGGCAAGTTTACTTTCACTTTCCAAATACCGACCCTTTCCTTTTTATAGGGTCAGGTTCTGTCACTTTATATGTCAAGAAGTTACACGGATTCCACGCTGATTATTTCCGGAATTAACTTCTTAATATACCGCTCTATGCCCTGTTTGAGTGTCATCTGGGACATGGGACAACCGGCGCAGGCGCC
>CALLDL010000196.1 GCA_937998305.1 uncultured Desulfobacterales bacterium
TCTATCAATTTTAATTATAATTGATTGCGCTGAAAGCGCGTTCCTCAACCCTGGCCCAGACCGGTAACCAATACTATATACTCAAAAAGTCATGTTTGTAATGGTCCATAAGTCAGATCAATATATGAACGATTCGCACCAGGGCGGGCTTTAGCTCACATTTAAACTTCAAACTTTTGGACTTCAGCAACGGAGGCACAGGCTATTTGCTTTTACCTTCGGCCTGGTAATTATGAAACATTGATAAGTTTACATAATATATCTTATCAGACATTACAGGAGCAATAGATCATAGATGCCAAAGGTTTTCCTCCTTTAAAAATGAAACTTGCTTATTACTTCGTTTTAGGTTTTATGTTGAATGGTATGATCAACTGTGATAATCACTTTTTTGTTAATCTAAGTTGATAAGTTCATGGTTTTCGAAATAAATGCATTATTAAAAGAAAATATTTAAAACTTAATGAATTCATACCCCAGTATCCATTACACGGGTCCCTCGAATACAGATCAACATCGAATCTACACTGTTTCAGAGCTCACTTCAGATATTAAAGATATACTTGAAAATACCTATCCATTTGTTTGGATTTACGGTGAAATATCAAACTTTAATATTCCAGCTTCCGGCCATTTTTATTTTACGGTCAAAGATGAATATTCTCAGATAAATGCGGTAATGTTTCGAAACCAAAACCGGAATTTAAAATTTACGCCTGAAAACGGAATAAGCGTTACAGGTCTTGGTAGAATCAGTGTTTATGAACCTCGTGGAACATACCAGATTATATTTGAGTATCTTGAACCAAAGGGTACGGGCGCCATCCAACTGGCATTCGAGCAACTAAAAAAACGTCTTGCAGACGAAGGGTTGTTTGATGAGAAACACAAAAAGCCCCTACCCTTTTTACCCGGAAAAATCAGTATCATTACCTCACCCACCGGAGCTGTTGTGCATGACATTTTAAAAATTATCGATCGTCGTTTTTCAAACCTCCATCTTGAAATTGTACCCGTAAAAGTGCAGGGATATGGTGCTGAAGATGAGATTATATCCGCCATCGAGATGATAAATCACCGATGTGATTCAGATGTAGCAATTTTGGCAAGAGGCGGTGGTTCGTTAGAAGACTTTCAAGCGTTTAATTCGGAGGATGTTGCCAAAGCTGTTTTTGCCTCTAAGATTCCGATAATTTCGGCAGTTGGTCATGAAACCGATTTTTGCATAACAGATTTTGTTGCAGACTTTCGGGCGCCAACACCATCTGCTGCCGCTGAACTGGCAGTTACTTTAAAGAATGAACTTTCTCGGAAAATTACGGATCTATCAGAAGATTTATCAACCCGCTTTTTACGGTATTTCGTACATCTTCAAACTTTTTTAAAAGGAATGTCGAATCGACTGGTTCATCCCAACAGAAAAATAGCGGACTTAAGGTTAAGAAACGATGACATGCTGGGTCGACTTAACAGAGCGTTTAAGAACATCTTTCTAAAACATCATGAAAGACTTTGGTGGCGTATCGAAAGACTCTTATCCAACAATCCTTCAATACAGATAAAAATACTTAAAGATAAGCTTGATTTAAGTAATTCTAACATTTACATATATATACAAATAATATTAAGTAAAAAGCGGTCAATGCTGCGAGAGCTTGAAGCAAAACTCCACACTCTAAGTCCTGAGGCAATTCTGGCAAGGGGATACAGTATTACCAGAACCATTCCGGATGCAACTGTTATCAGAGATCCCCAAGAGGTGTCCATCGGTCAGGATCTCGAGGTAATGGTTGCAAAGGGTTCATTTATTTGCGGCGTTAAAAGGAAATAACATCATGGCCAAACAGACTTTTGAAAAAGCGATGAATAAACTTGAACAGATTGTTCAACAACTTGAATCCACTGATCTGCCGCTTGAAAAAGCGATAAAGAAGTTTGAAGAAGGCGTTCAGCTGTCCAGATTCTGTTCTGAAAAACTCGATGAAACTGAAAAAAAGATTACCATTCTGCTAAAGGATCAGAACGATCGTGTGCTTGAGAAACCGTTTATCTCGGAAAAAGAATCTGATGATGAATAGTTTCGATTTGAATTCATACTTTTCTGCTACAAGAAAGCAGATCGATGAAGCCCTTGGCTCAATATTCGCGAATACTTCAAGTAAAATTGTAAAAGCCATGAAGTATTCACTTATGGCGGGCGGAAAACGGATAAGACCGGTTTTATGTGTAGCTTCTGCCGAAACAGTTGGAGGGCAGAGCCAAGATGTGATCAGAGCTGCCTGTGCCCTTGAAATGATCCACACCTATTCTCTAATCCATGATGACCTTCCAGCAATGGACAACGATGAAATACGAAGAGGGCAGCCAACGTGTCATGTGGCCTTTGATGAAGCTACAGCGATTCTGACCGGTGATGCCCTTCTCACCCTGGCTTTTGAGGTGCTTTCATCAATAGAGTTTATCCAAAAAAATCATGTTCTAAATTGGATGAACGTTATACATACCCTATCGAGAGCTGCCGGATATAAGGGAATGATTGAAGGACAGATGCAGGACATGGCCGGCGAAGGTAATTTGCTTTGTTTAGAAGACCTTGAGAACATGCATGCCTTAAAAACAGGTGCTCTGATTGAAGCATCCGTAGCTGTTGGTGCAATTTTAGGTAAAGGAAGCCTTGATCAGATTCAACAGCTTAAAACTTATGCAAAAAATATTGGGCTTGCATTTCAGGTCACCGATGACTTATTGGACGTTGAAGGTGATCCAAATGTAATGGGGAAAGATGTGGGTTCTGATCAAGCACGAAGTAAAAGCACCTACCCCGCTCTTCTTGGAATAGAGCAATCAAAGCAATTTGCAAAAAAACTTGTAAACAATGCCTTGAAAGCACTTAATTATTTTGATAACAAAGCTCATCCTCTCCGGGCTATTGCATATTATATTGTTGATAGAAAAAAATAAGGGGTCATAATACGTTGAGCTTTCTCGAAAAAATTAATTCTCCTGAAGATTTAAAAAAAATGTCTAAAAATGATCTGCCGCTTCTTGCTTCAGAAATAAGGAAGATTATTATCGACGTGGTATCTAAAAATGGCGGCCACCTTGCACCAAGTCTTGGCACTGTTGAACTGGCCATTGCCATCCACTATGTCTTTAACGCCCCTGATGATAAAATTATATGGGATGTTGGACACCAGTCTTATGCGCATAAGCTGCTTACCGGAAGAAGAGAACGGTTTCACACCCTACGTCAGCATAATGGAATATGCGGGTTTACACGCATGAGTGAAAGCCCCTATGATGCATTTTCAACCGGCCACAGCAGCACTTCAATATCTGCGGGGCTTGGAATTGCATGTGCCAAGCGTTTGAAAAATGATAATTCAAAGGTTATCGCCGTTATAGGGGACGGCTCCATGACTGCAGGACTTGCCTATGAGGGCCTTAACCAGGCGGGAGACATTAATAAAAATATTCTCGTTATACTTAACGACAATGATATGTCCATTGCACACAATGTAGGTGCTGTATCTTCTTTATTAAGCCGCACATTTTCAGCAAAATATTTACAGGATTTTAAAAAGGAAGTGGGAGACTTTCTTAAATCTTTGCCGAAATTTGGAGACGATATCTATCAATTTGCAAAGCGTTCCAAAGAGTCCTTTAAAACATTTATAACTCCCGGGAGGTTGTTTGAAGCCTTTAATTTTGAATATTTTGGTCCTATAAACGGCCATAAACTTGATCATCTCATCGACATTCTTAATAATGTTAAATGTCTAAACGAGCCAGTACTTCTCCATGTAACGACGACAAAAGGCAAAGGATACCCGCCTTCTGAAAAAAATCCAGTATATTTTCATGGTGTTGGATGCTTTGACGCTGATACTGGAGAAAGTATAACAGAAGACTGTACGATTCCGACATATACTCATGTTTTTGGACAAACGTTGCTCAAAATGGCATCAGAAGACCCTAGAATCATCGCTGTGACCGCTGCAATGCCCGAAGGTACAGGCCTCTCGGATTTTGCACATGCCTATCCGGATCGCTTTTTTGATGTGGGAATCGCTGAACAGCACGCCGTAACTTTTGCAGCAGGATTAGCAACAGAAGGACTCAGGCCTGTGGTGGCCATATATTCAACGTTTTTGCAGCGAGCATATGACCAGATATTACATGATGTGTGTATTGAGGCAATCCCAGTTGTTTTTGCAGTGGACCGCGGTGGAATTGTCGGTGAGGATGGAGCGACCCATAATGGTGTTTTCGATTTATCTTATCTTAGAAGTCTTCCCAACATGGTGGTCATGGCACCCAAGGATGAAAATGAACTTCGCAGAATGCTGACCACGGCTATCGCCTATGATGGCCCCATTGCGATTCGATATCCCAGGGGAACTGCTGAAGGGGGAAAATTGGAAAATGAAAACGTCACCATACCCATCGGCAAAGGGAAAGTGCTTAAAAAAGGAGATGATGTTGTTATCTTCGCCATCGGTCGGTCAGTTAACGAAGCGCTTTCCGCTCATGCCATGCTCAAGGAGCATAATATTTCTGCAACGGTTGTAAATTGTCGTTTTGTAAAACCCCTTGATGCCGATTTGATAGGAACCCTTTCCAGAAAAATTCCGCGAATTATAACCATTGAAGAGAATGTTCGTCAAGGAGGATTTGGAAGTGCGGTTTTGGAATGTCTGGCCGATCAGGAGATAACAGGGTTTCGTTTGAAATGCATCGGAATACCGGATACCTTTGTTGAGCATGGTGCTCAGGAGTTTCTCAGGTCTAAATATTGTGTTGATGCGTCCGCTATATTCAAGGCAGCGAAAAAGCTGATGAATGATGCCTGATGGCTGCAGGTAAAAAAAGACTCGATCTGGTCGTGGTAGAGAAAGGGCTTGTGAACAGTCGCCAACGCGCTCAAGCTCTGATTATGGCTGGGAAAGTTCTGGTTAATAACCATATTGTGGATAAACCCGGCACACCCGTTTTCCCAGAGGACGATATTGTTCTTCAGGGGGAAGATCATCCCTATGTTAGCAGAGGTGGTCTTAAACTAGAAAAAGCGCTTCATACCCTGGGAATCAATATCAACGGTTTTGTGTGTCTCGATGTGGGCGCATCCACGGGCGGTTTCACTGACTGTCTCTTACAACATGGTGCAGGCCGTGTTTATGCTGTAGATGTCGGTTATGGTCAGCTGGCTTGGAAATTGAGGCAGAATCCTCGAGTTGTTGTTATAGAACGAATGAACATACGGCATATGCAGCCTGAAACCCTTCCGCAACTCGTAGATCTTGTTACCATAGATGTCTCCTTTATTTCCCTTAAAAAGGTTGTTCCAGAGATATTAAAATTTATGAAAAAAAGTGCTGGAATTCTGGCGTTGGTTAAACCACAATTTGAGGTGGGGAAAAGGAATGTCGGAAAAGGTGGAGTGGTACGTGACCCGGTTCTTCATGCTGAAGTTATCGAAAATCTTTCTGATTTTTTTATAAAAAAACATCTTTTCAGTGAATGGGTTATCCCCTCTCCCATATTGGGACCAAAAGGAAACAGAGAGTTTTTCATTTCATTAAAAATTGAAAGTTGCGCTTGATTTTTTAAGTATAAACATATAAAAAATTTAGGCTTAGGATTATTACTCAATTTTCGCACCGTTTATTTTCGGCTATGTCAATAAAGCGTCGTTGGCTAGTAAATTTTTCGAGTTAAAATCATATGGTGTCATATACGAGTGGGAAAATTGAGTTGTTATGTATCTAAATCTACACTTTTTAAATTTTAGCAGAGAGGAGATTAAATGGCCGAAACAATAGTAAGTTTAAGGAACATTGCTTTTGCATCCCACGGCGGTGCGGGAAAAACTTCTCTGGCCGAAACAATGCTTTTCAATGCAGGTAGCATTAACAGAATTGGCCGTGTCGAAGACGGCAACACTGCAATGGACTTTGAGCCGGAAGAACTTAAACGCAACTCCAGCTTAAGCAGCGGATTCCATCAATTCAACTGGAAAAAACATACCGTTAGTCTCATTGATACACCCGGTGACCAAAATTTCTTTTCAGACACAAAGAGCTGCATGCAGGCTGCAGACAGCGCGGTTATTGTAGTGGATGCCGTAGACGGAATAAAAGTTCAATCCGAACAAGCCTGGGAGTTTGCTGAAGCATTTAATTTACCATGTATTATATTTATCAACAAACTCGATAGGGAACGTGCGGATTTTATGCGCGCTTTCAAAGATGCTGCCGAATATTTTGAGCCGAAACCGATGGTCATACAGATCCCAATAGGATCCGAAGAAAACTTTAGCGGCATCATCGACCTGGTCAGCATGAAAGCTTACACCTATGATGCCAAAGGCAAGGCAACGAAAATAGACATCCCCTCAGATATGCAGGATATGGTTTCAGAAGAACGAGAGGCTCTTGTGGAAAATGTTGTCGAGTCAGATGACGAGCTTCTGGAAAGGTATCTTGAAGGAGAACCGCTGTCAGATGATGAAATACAGGTTGCTCTAAAAAAAGGGATCTTGTCGCGCTCATTTGTCCCTGTTCTTTGTGGGTCGGTCACAAAAAATATCGGTGTCGATCTCCTGCAGGATTTTATTGTTCATTGCATGCCTTCACCCCTGGATCGAGGCTCCTGGATCGCTGCTGATGCGACTGGAGATGGCGAAATAGAATGTCGTCCTGATCCCGATGCTCCCTTCTCTGGTTTTGTGTTCAAAACTGTTGCCGATCCCTTTGCCGGACGCCTTTCAATATTCAGGATTGTTTCAGGGACACTTGGGGGGGACGGAAACTTCTTAAATGTCAATAAAGATACAAGTGAAAGATATAACCAGCTTTTAAGGCTTGCCGGAAAAGAACAAAAACAAATTACCAAGGCCGGTCCCGGCGCAATTGTTGCTGTAGCCAAACTAAAAAAGACAACCACCGGTGATACCATTTGCAATAGTGGCCAAAAGGTTAAATTTAAATGCGCAGAGCCCCTTCCGCCCTTGATTTCATTTGCCGTAAAAGCCAAGTCAAAAGGGGATGAGGACAAAGTATTCATCTCCTTATCAAAACTATTGGAAGAAGATATGTCCCTACAGCTTACACGCAATCCTGAAACAAAGCAGATTCTGTTATCCGGCCTTGGGCAGGTTCATATTGAAGTCACGACCGAAAAACTCAAAAGAAAATTCAACGTTGAGGTCCAGTTGGATACACCTAAAGTCCCCTATAAAGAGACCATTACCAAAAAAGTCAGGATCCAGGGAAAACATAAAAAGCAGACCGGAGGACATGGTCAGTATGGTGACTGCTGGATTCAGATAGAACCGCTTCCCAGAGGAAAAGGTTTTGAGTTCGAAAATAAAATTGTTGGGGGTGCTATCCCCAGACAGTATATACCGGCTGTGGAAAAAGGTGTCATTGAATCGGCTCAAAAAGGGGTACTTACAGGGTTCCCGTGTGTCGATTTTAAAGTTATCCTCGACGACGGTTCTTTTCATGCTGTAGATTCATCTGAAATGGCATTTAAAATCGCAGGTTCTCTCGCTTTTAAAAAGGCCACTAAAGACGCCGGCCCTGTTCTTTTGGAACCGATTATGAATGTCTCAGTTATTACTCCGGATGAATACATGGGTGACATCATGGGAGATCTGAACAGCAGGCGTGGCCGAGTCCTTGGTATGGACAGCAAGGGTAAAAACCAGGTGATTAATGCACAGGTGCCCATGTCCGAATTTTTAACCTATGCACCTGATTTAAATTCAATTACCGGAGGCCGGGGTTTATTTACCATGGAATTTTCACATTACGACGAAGTTCCTGCCCAAATCTCCCAAAAAATTGTAGAAGAAATAAACAAAGCCAAAGAATGACAAAACTTAAGTTCAAAGTGTCTAAAGTGATCTAAAGTGCCTAAAGTTAAGGAATTCAGTCGATTTAAATATTAAATGTGTTGCGCCGGAGGCGCTTTCATTGAACTTTAGTTCACTTTAGTTCACTTAAATTTTTAGTTTATTTTTACTTTTAAAATACGATGCCCGATTTGATATCGTAAAAAATTGTATATATAATTATTCTTCGCTTCTAATTCCCTCCTGCCATACATCGTTTGCAGGGTGCAAAACCAGACCAAAATGCATCCCATTTTCTTGCAAAAAAAACCCTGTTCCTTTTTTTTATTCTTTTTCCATACGGGCATGTTCTCAAATGAAACCGTTTCGATCTTTCACTTCCCAAATATTCTTCGCCATCTTTATCGTTCAAATTACGCCACATCCCCTGTTTAGCCGACATGGCATCCCTTTGGGTCTGTAACAACATCCTATCGTATTTTACATTCGGTTTACGAATCAGTGCATAAGCGTATCCTTTTTCAATCATTTCTTTATTTATAAAAGTACCGTCTATTAAAAAAATGTATGCCAGCAATCGACCATAACGGTCATACTTTTCTTTGTCGAATTCCAATCTCACCTTTTTAAATCGAATTAGTGATTGATTGTATTTTTTTGCCGCATATCCAAATGCTTCTGCTTTTTGATTGTCATGGGCAATCTCGGGCGCGTTTATGCCTATATAACGCACATGTCGGCCATCACTGAGTACAACAGTATCTCCGTCATTTATCCATTTTACCGTGTTCCACTCTTGTACTAATGCGGTTCGGCTAAATAATAAGACCGATAATAAAATTAGCTGTAAATACAGGAAAATTTTTCGCATTTTCAATTAAACCATATTTTATCTAAATTGAGCGATTGTCGAGTTTGCCGTAGATGAAAGGCATGAGACTTACAGCCGTAGTATGCTACTGCAAATGTCTCATAACGCAGCAGATTCGGCAAAATCGGCAAGCCCGAAGGGTTTCAAATGGTGGCAATTTATTGCATATATACATTCACTTTTTGGATGCGACCTATTGGCGATTTTAGCAAAGTATATTTAGCAATATTTTATTATATTCCTGTCACTATTTGAAACGCTCAGTTTAGATCTAAGCCACAGTGCTTCGCAGCGCTTTTATCCAGAATTTTCGATAAACCGCCGTAATCTGAAGGAACAAATCCAAGAGACTTTTGCCAGACCTCATCGTCTTCCATACATAAATAAATCATCACATCAGGCGCATAGTCCCATATGTATGACACTATCTTTCGATACAGATCGATTCTTAATGGTTTAAAATAACGCATTTTTCCGTCAAGACCGGATATAAATTCCCCGTAAATGATCTTTGATTTTGGAAAGCGTTTTTGTATGATCGACTTCAAAGCAGGTACAAAGCGAAAAGTGCCAAGGCTGATCCATACAATATTTTCAGAAGATATATGGGAAAACATCTGCTCAACAACACTGGCGTATTCTTCTTCACACCCGTCATAGATCACCAGAGGGTCAAAATGAAAGCCAAGGGGATAACCCCAGGACTCACATTTTGCCGCAGCACGAAGTCTAGCTGAGAGAGATGCCGTGTGGCGTTCCTCATTTTTAATAATACGGGGTGTATTCAAAGACCATGACACAATCGTTTTGTGATTGTGGTGAAGTGCTTTCAGTGTTTTTATGTTCACTGTTTTAGTTTTAAGTTCCAATACGGCTCTGGACTGTTTTGAAAATTTAGGTACAAGCAGATCTGAGAGATCCGTCCAATTATCCCAAATCATGCTGTCTGTAAATTCTCCGGTTCCGATTCTGGCTAAGGTTTTATTT
>CALLDL010000197.1 GCA_937998305.1 uncultured Desulfobacterales bacterium
TCTACTACCGGCACTGCCAGAATATCATAACGGGCAACTATTTTTGCCACCTCCTCCTGGTCCATACTCGTCTGGACAGAAAAAACGTCCGTCGCCATAAATTCTTTAAGCGGGGTATCAGGAGGTACGAGCACCAGCTGCCGCAGGGAACTCACGCCGACCAGCTTGCCATAATCATCAACCACATAGAGATAAAAGGGCATTTCAACTTCGGAGTGTTCTTTTTGCAATGATTCGATGGCATCTTTCGCAGTCACATCCTCTGCCAGGGCGATAAAATCGGGCACCATAATGCCGCCGGCCGTGTCGTCTTCATAGCGAAGCAGACCTTCGACCTCCTCCGATTCCGCTTTTTTCATCTTTTCTAAGATGGCGTCGGACTTTTCTTCCGGCAAGCGTCCCAGCAAATCGGCCACATCATCGGTGGGCATTTGTTCCAAGATTTCGACAATATCTTCGAGCTTCATCTCTTCGATGAGGTCTAAGAAAGTATCCTCATCCAGTTCGCTGAAAAGAATTCCCTTTTGCTCAATGTCCGTTATCATATCAAAAAGCTTGCGCTGTTGCATAAGCGATAACGAACGAAATACAGCGGGCAGGTCGGCCGCATGGGTTTTGTTCACAATATTAGCGAGGTGTGTTGTTGCCCCACGCCGTAAAAGCCGTTTGATACTTTCTACCAATATTTTATTGCGATCGGTTTGCATATTTGTAGCGAGACCAGATAAAATTATTAGAATCGGAAAGTATTGAAAAATTCCGTATCGGAAAAGGGATTTTGCTCCGTGGCCCTGCGTTTAAGGAAGTTGAATGCTTACAACTTCTCCAATTTTACCCGAAATCGGTACCGGTTCGCCATTTAACTTCAGCTCCAGCCCGCCGGCGTTGCCGATAAGCAGGTTATATCCCGCTGAGGCCTCCACTTCCAGATGCTCGCCGGAGCTAAAATTATACTCCTTTGCATCTTTATTGTCTATTATTAGCTTAACCCATGTGTTTTCAATAGCCGTTATTTGTAATACCCATTTTTCAGGAGGTTTTGTAGTGGAAACCTTTTGAGTATTTGATATGGGCTTGTCCTGGGGCAATGCCGCTTTTGAGTTCTCGCTGGCCACATGTGTTTCTGTCGTTTCAGGCATACGGACTTGATTTTGAAAAAAAGAAACACCATAAAGAGATACTGCCATAAAGCATAGCAGAACGACCACCGATAAAACCAGATCAAGCCATGGCTTGAGGGATGATCTTCCCGAAAAGCTTCCAGCATTGGCCAGCTCATCCTCCATATTGAGCCGGGTTTGATAGAGCCTAACAGCTTCATCACCATCGGCGCCGATAGCATGCGCAAATGCACGCAAAAAACCTTTTACAAATACTTCAGCAGGAAGTGCCTCGAGATCCTCTTTTTCGACTAGCTGTAAATTCCCGATTGCGATGCGAGTCTCTTCTGAAACTTTTTCCAAACTGATTTTCTTCTCAAGCCGTATGGACTGAAGATAGCGACCAAATGAAAATAAATTTTTCCCGCTTTTCATAATATTTCGTGTTATTTAATAATCTTGATATGAGAGTGTTTGCGAAGATCCTTAAGCCATGTTTGAAATCTGTTATCAACCGCCTCGTTATATAGGATTTCATGAATTTCAGACTTAACTGTTGCCAGGGATTTTGATTCGGTTTCAACTATTTTTTGAACAAAGATGATCTGATACCCCATATCGGTCTTTAGAATAGGAGAAAAATCTCCGGCCTTCATACCTCTAACAGCCTCCTGCAGTTCCGGCGAAAGCTCGTCCAGCTTAAATAGCCCTAAGTCCGCCCCTTTGGGAGCCATTGGAGAGTCCGGATCATCAACTGCAAGGGATTCAAATGATCGGCCTTGTGTTAACTGCGTAATGACCGCCTCCATTTTTTCTAATGCAAGGCGCCTGGTGGATTCATCCGCAAACTCGGGGATCCTGATAAATATATTCCAAATGTGATACTTCAACTCACCCGCAAACTTTTCCCGATGCACATCATAGTAAACGTTGATATCGTCTTCGGTAATCACTATTTTTGATTTAACTTCACGATTAACCAGTTTATTCCTGAGTAACTGCTGTTTTAAGTTTTTTCGATATTCTTCTAAAGTTAAGCCCTGCTGGGCCAGTCCGGCTCTTAAATCATCATCGGTAAGCGCGCGCGCATCTTTTATGCGTTCAAGCGCGCTATCAATTTCCTGTTCACTTACCTCGATATTGTTTTTCTTGGCTACCTGATCGGAAAGTTTCCTCTCAATGAGTTGATTGAGTAAGTCCGTTCGTAATTTAAAGAGGGTCTCACGCTCTCTTTCAGGAGCGTATCCGAGCGCTTTGATGTTTTCTTCATAAGGCCGAAAAGTCTGATTCAGATCGAAAAGGGTTATGAGGTCATCATTGACGACGGCCACAATCCGATCCACAACCACAGCATCTGCTGCCTGACCGTTGAAAGGGGAAATCCCGATGCTGAAAACAAACCCCCACAGAAAATAAAGGGATAAAAACGTGACAATTTTTTTAAAAGAATGTTCCATCATCTACTTTATCACCCTAATTGATCGTAAACAAAATGAAAAACAGGGATACATTTTAAAATAGTTGCCATTTTTGTTATGTTTTCCAAAATTTAATATGTCTTCTTCGGATCGGGTTAAGAAACCGTCCCTAGTTATTTGTCGAATTCAAGGTACCCAGGTTCTGGTCTTCACTATAATCGGAACCAGAAATTTTTTCCCACTGAACACTGTTGATTTCTATGGTATATCGCTGCTTAAGCTCTTTTATCCATTTTTTATAAGCTTCTTCCGTTTTCTCCTGGCGCAAGTGTTTAATCATCATTTCGTTAATATCTTCCATCTTGGCTGCCGAATCCATATCGGGCTTTTGGGCCTTAACATTCTTCTCATAATACTTGGCAATATCTTCCGCGGTGATGACAATTTGATTCTTAAGTTCGTTGTCAACCACTTTTCCCATCAGTAATCGATTTCTTAATCGAGCCTCCCAGGATTCAAAAGACACGGCAAACTCAAGCAGTGTTTTCTCAAAAGTATCTTCAGGATAGTCGCTTTTAATGTCGGCAACCGCCTTTTCAACCTCTTCATCCGAAACATAAAGACCCAGTTCCTCAGCCCTTTCAAGGATTATCAATTCAACCATCAGCTGATTTAAAAGCCTAAGCTGCGCGTCTTTGAAATAATCGGGTTCATGCCGAAGGTCATGGGGATAAGCCGTTTTGGAAATTTCAAAGGCCTGATTAAATTCCAGAACTGTTAAAACCCGGTCGCTGACGCGAATTAAATGTTCATCATCAGGGTTTGATCCTGAATTCATACAGCCCGCAAATACATAAAAGAGCAGCAACGATCCAATCAACCCATTTATTAAAGAAAAAAACCTTGTCATCGACACCCCTATTAACGCTTTTGATACTTTACCACCCGCTTGAGATACCCGATCTCTTTTTTATGCCCTCGAATTACTTTTCATGAGGAGCCCCTTCATATCATAAAATGAGACACTTCATGCCGCAAAGCGGTGCACTTAAGGCTGAGGCTATAGTGAACTATGCCTCGGCCTTAATAACGCAGCAGATGGAAGCCTCCGGCTCGCCCTTT
>CALLDL010000198.1 GCA_937998305.1 uncultured Desulfobacterales bacterium
TTGGTATCACGGAACACCTTGTCATCAACATAGATTTAAAAAAAATAGGGGGTTCGTCCCTAACAGATAATATTGATGTGCCAAAAGATAGGGATGAACAAAAAATGACCAGGGAAATACCTGTTACGTATGTTCCGGCAAGAAACACGATTTTCCTTTCCTTTGCCCTGGCATGGGCCGAGGTTCTCAAATCGTCCGACATTTTTATCGGAGTAAACGCCATAGACTACAGCGGATATCCGGATTGTAGGCCCGAGTATATCGACGCATTTGAACGCATGGCCAACCTTGCGACAAAGGCATGTGTGGAAGGCAGGTCAACAATCAGAATAAGAACGCCCCTCATCCGATTGACCAAAACACAGATTATTCAAAAGGGGATTGAATTGGGGGTTGACTATGCATTAACCCACAGTTGCTATGACCCTTCACCCCAAGGACTGGCATGCGGTCGGTGCGACAGCTGTTTTTTAAGAAGGAAAGGTTTTAAAGAAGCCGGTGTTTCAGACCCGACCCAATATGTTTAAACTAATTTTCTCTGCCATAGAAAACCCGAGTTCGAAAGCTTTTAAGTTCGATTCTACAAAGGCTTTTTTTGTTTTTGTCTTGATGACTTTTTTGACTGTTTTTTCGGTCAAAGGTATTTTGCCGGTCTGAATCAGTGCGCCCAAGAGAACCATATTAACGGACAGGATATTCCCGGCTTGCCGTGCAAGAACCTCTGCATTAAAAGCGATAAGGTTCGCTGCCTTGGCTCGAATCAATGACTGCAGGTTGTTCAGGTCCGGATAAACCCCACTTCCAATAGTAACCGTAAACGGTGACATAGGCGCCAAATTGGAAATGACGACTGTGCTGGGATTACACTTGTTCAGGGCTCGAAGCGTTTCCGAAGGCTCAAATCCGACCAGCACATCGGCCTCACCATCCGAGATGATGGTGCTTTGAGCATCTCCGAATACGATGCTCGATTCAACCACGCCGCCCCTTTGAGCCATGCCGTGTATTTCGCTCATGCGAACCGGAACATCCGCAAGCAACGCGGATTCTCCGATAACCCTTGAAGACAAAAGATTCCCCTGCCCTCCTACAGCTACTAAAATGAGTCTTGTTGGTTTCATTGTATTTCCGTCCGATCTTAGTCATTTGAAACAAATCAGTTTAAAGGAGCCTCAGGTATGATTAAATTTTTAGCTGGAAGCTGTTTGAATGGATTGGGGATCGTTTTGAAAGAACCGAAGGTGATTTAACTTTATGGATGAAACCCCCTGTTAAAGCAGAGACCTTTATTAATAGTCCGGGCAGGTTCTTTCATTACGAGCCCTTATTTATGAGTTCTTTCAGTAAAAATTTAATTATACCTGAGGCGGTAATGTTTTCAAAAATCTAAAATTTTACTATCCTTTTAATCCGTTTCCATTATACGGCTTTATCCCTTAAAGGCAATATCGCATGTTCCGGGCAAATCTGAGCACAGACACTACAGCCCGAACACAGGACCGGATCGATGTTAACCCTGTTCTTCTTGATAAAAAAAGCGGGACATGCCAGGTCGTTGATGCAATCTCTGTGTCCTTTACATTTTTCACCGACAAAAAAGGGTTTTCCCCGGGGTTTTTTCAGGGTTTTGGCAAACGATGTGCATGGTTCTCGGGAAATAATCACCGAAACTCCTTTATACATCAGGGCTTCTTTGACGGTATCGATGCTCTTCTTAACCCGGTATGGCCGGATGATAGAAACATGTTTTACACCGACAGCCTTAACAATGTCTTCGATGGATACCCTGGCATATCCTTCAAAGTTCAACGCTTTCATATCCACCCCTGGATGGGGTTGATGGCCGGTCATGGCCGTGATGCCGTTGTCAAGAATTACCAGTGTAAAATTGTGATTGTTAAAGACCGCGTTGATCAAACCGGGTATTCCGGTATGAAAGAAGGTGGAATCCCCGATAAAAGAGATGACTTTTTTGTTTGTAACCTTTGAAAACCCGCATGATGTGCCCACGGAAGATCCCATGCATATCAAAAAATCTCCTGTGGAGAGCGGCGGCATAAATCCCAGTGTATAGCAGCCGATGTCTGTGGGACAAATCGTTTCCATCCCTTTTGATGCTTTTTGAACAGCATAAAACGTGGCCCTGTGGGAACACCCTGCACACAAGCTGGGGGGTCGCTGTGGAATTTCGGGAATATCAGAAAGATCGACACCGGTCCGAGGTGTATAATCCACACCAAAATATGCAGCGAGACATTCTCTGACAAGTGCTGGATTGTATTCATAAAGGCGCGAAAAAAGATCATCATCCTTTCCCTTGATGGAAAGCGTCAGTCCTTTTTCCTGGGCAAACGCTTTGACCGTTTCTTCCATAAAGGGTTCACCCTCTTCTACGATCAGCACCTTTTGACATGTTTTTAAAAAGTCTTGGATCAAAACCCGAGGCAATGGGTGTGAAAATCCGATGCGCAATATTCTAACGCTATTTTCGATATCCAGATCCTTTACAGCATCAAAAACATAGTTGCAGCTCACACCATTACATATAATTCCCCAGTCACCCTCTCCGTATATTATATTGTATTCTGAATTTTCAGATATTTTTTCGGCTTTATCGAGCTTTTCAAGAAGTTTAGCATGCAAATTTCTTGAAACCGCAGGTACGGTAACATAGTTGAACGGATCTTTTTTAAAATCTCCGTTTGTTTTCGGTTCCCGTAGATCTCCCAAGGATACGATTTCGGTGGAATGGTTGATCCTTGTGGTCGTTCTAAAAATAACAGGTAATTGTAGCTGCTCGGAAAGGTCGAACGCATCAACCATCATATCTTTTGCTTCCTGGGCCGAAGACGGCTCCAGCATTGGGAGACCGGACAGTTTGCTGTAATAACGGTTATCCTGTTCGTTCTGGCTGGAAAACATAAACGGGTCGTCGGCAGTAACAATCACCAAGCCTCCCCTAACCCCGACGTATGCCAGCGTCAACAGAGCATCTGCAGCAACATTCATTCCAACATGCTTCATCACGCACATGCTGCGAACACCGGAATTGGCAGCAGCAGCAGCCACTTCAAGGGCGACTTTTTCATTGGTACTGTATTCAAAATAAAGCTCGCTTTCTTGAGATATTTGGAAAAAGTTCAACGAAATTTCCGAAGACGGGGTCCCGGGATACGTGGTGGCCACCGCCACGCCGGCCTCAAGGCCGCCGCGAGCGATGGCTTCGTTGCCTAAAAGCAGCGTCTTTAAACCGGGTTGTCCGGTTAGCAGTTTATGCATAGTTTTTTCCTTGGCCTCTGAGTATTCGTAAATGATAGGTTTTGAAACAGCTTCGAACCTTAATAGCCACCTTTTAATACTTGGCTTGCAAAATCATGATAACACCTAAATCTTGCATGAAAATTGATGAGAAAAAAAGAACATCATCCGACCTGCCCGATCGTGCCTCGCAGAGGCAGGCAGGTTTACCATTTGGGTAAAATGTATGATGTTAGGATGTTGTTTGAACCCGCTTTAATTAAGAAATATAAAGATTCTCATCAATTTTCATGCAAGATTCAGGTAATATACCAGCATCGCCGGTTGTGTAAAGAATTTTCTGCAAGCCGACAAGCAATTGAAAAAACTTTACAAATATCCAGCCATGATTTATGATATTTTTTTTATTAAACTTTCGATTTGATATCGTCACCATCTTGTTTGGAATTTGTGGCATTATTTTTACCGGATTGCCCATGTCTTTTGCAAAATAAATATTTTTAAATTTGAAATAATTAGGTTTTTGTTCCGTTGACATGAATGTGAGGTCTGAATGCGACACCCGATAATTCTGGTTATTGCAACTCGTAATAAAGGGAAAAAACAAGAGATCAAGGAGCTTTTAAAAGATTTTCCAGTTGTAATTAAAAATTTTGATGATTTTGGTCCAATTCCCCATTTGGAAGAGGATGGGGACACCTTCGATGAAAATGCATACAAAAAAGCAAGTTTTGCAGCCAGGGTCCTGGGGCTACCGGCACTGGCTGATGATTCAGGGCTGATAGTGGAAGCCCTGGACGGTGCACCCGGAATCCATTCCGCACGTTATGCCGGCGAAAATGCAACAGATGAACAAAAATATTTAAAACTGCTCGACGATATGAAGGGAGAATCAAACCGAAAGGCAGCCTTTGAATGTGTCATCTCCATCGCTGTTCCCACGGGCCCCGCCCTGACTTACGAAGCCCGCTGCGAAGGCCTCATTGCCAAAGAACCTGCCGGCTCAAATGGGTTCGGTTACGACCCGGTTTTCTTTTATACACCCTTAAATAAAACCTTTGCTCAAATAACCAGAGAAGAAAAAAACCGTATCAGCCACCGAGGGAAAGCGCTTGCCGAACTCAAATCGGAATTTGATAAAGTCTTGACCTGGATCCGTCAACATTTGCCTGTTCAAGATAAACGCCATTGATGTTTTATTGTTATCTACTAAAGTTTCGGACCCTTATTTCCGTAAATACCAATAGAGTGAAGGAGGCTGGGGAATTTTTATAAAGGTAATAGCTTAGTCCTTTGAAACAAATCGATGTCAAAGGAGCTTCAGGTAATGTTTTCAAAAGGCTAAAGTATTGCTTATAAGGTAATTTGATAAGTAAGGGAGAAACGTTTTATGATCGCAGACTTGATCAAAAAAAATAGAAGTTTCCGCAGATTTTTCCAGGATCACGTCTTAGACCTCGAAACCTTAACAGGTTTGGTTGATCTTGCAAGATTATCGGCTTCGGCGGCAAATTTACAGCCATTAAGATACATCCTTTCCGTTGATTCCCAAAAAAATTCTCATATTTTTCCATGTTTGGGCTGGGCAGGATACCTTAAGGACTGGAATGGCCCGAAGGAAGGGGAAAGACCTTCGGGGTATATTATTATTCTCAGTGATTCCGAAAAAGCCAATGAGTATGTTGGATACGACTGTGGTATTGCCAGTCAGAGTATTCTCTTGGGCGCAAGGGAAAAAGGACTTGCCGGCTGCATGATCGCATCTGTAAAGCGCCAAAAGCTTCGAAGCTTGCTCAATATTGACGTTCGGTTTAAAATACTTCTTGTCATTGCAATCGGAGAACCCAAAGAAGACGTTGTGATTGAAACCGTCGGCAGTGATAACAGTATCCGGTACTTCCGGGACAGCGCAGGCGTTCACCATGTACCCAAGAGAAAGTTAAGGGATATTATTGTTGATTCATACTAACCAGTGTCCATCCATAAATGGTCTTTTTATCCGATCTCTGCGCCTGCCCTGTGAAATGCGGAGCCTATTTCTCTGGGGTTATGCTCAAAAAATAATCCTTGGAATATTACACATATGCACCCCAAGGGCATTTCCTGCGGGGCACCTGCGGTTATTTTTTTCGCATGCCTTGATATTGAACAAAAATCCTCATTTCTGGATAGACACTAACTAAAATTATTCTGAAAACTGTCAAACAACACATCAAAATAAGGAGAGTACGAATGTTCCAAAAAAAGAAGGGGATAGATATTGTCGTTGAAATTGGAGGCATTACAACTTTTAAAGAAGCCATGCAACTTTTTGAAGATAAATTAGATGCAACAAATCTATCGAAGATACAAAAAATTACCCACACTGAAGTGGTCATAAAAATCGCAAATTCAATTGCCATGTGTAAACCCGATGCAGTTTTTATTAATACAGGATCCGAGTCAGATACAAACTATATCAGGGAAATGTCATTACAAAAAGGAGAAGAAGCCAAACTTCCAATGGAAAACCATACCATCCATTTTGATCTCAAAGACGAACAGGGACGGATTATCGATCGTACGTCTTATATCGCAAATGAAGGAGAAGATATTAGTTCTCTTGCCAATAAAATGGACAGGCCAAAGGCACTGATAGATATCAGGGATAAGATGACGGGTATTATGCAGGGCAAAACCATGATTGTAGGATTCTATTCTCGGGGTCCTGTTGGCTCACCGGCATCAAACCCGGCTCTTGAGATTTCAAGTTCGACATATGTATCACATAGTGCTGAAATTCTTTACAGAAATGCATTCTCTGATTTCGATAATGAGGTGGATCGATTGGGTCACTTTTACACCAACATCCACAGTGAAGGACGAAACAGACCTGAAGATCTGCCCAATGCGCGTGTATATATGGATCGAAGTTTTCAAACAACTTACAGCTTTAACTGTACTTATGCGGGGAATACGTTGCTTTTGAAAAAAGGAAATCATCGATTTTGCGTTGATAAAGCCGTATATGAAAACAGGGGCAATGAACTGTCTGAACATATGTTCATTACCGGAATAAACGGGACCGGAGGTCGTATCACTTGGTTAACCGGCGCAGCGCCCAGCGGTTGCGGGAAAACGACAACAGCCATGGCAGGCAACCATTTCGTGGGCGACGACCTCGCTCAGATGTGGATCGACGAAAACGGGAGCATCCGTTCAATCAACCCCGAATGCGGTATTTTCGGTATTGTCGAAGATGTAAACTGGGAAGGTGATCCTTTTCTTATGAAACTTCTCAGAGAACCGGGTACGGAAGTGATATGGTCGAATGTCCTCATTGATGAAAACGGTGTTCCTCACTGGACGGGAAGCGATGAAGATCCTCCACTTAGAGGAAAGAATTTTCAGGGACACTGGGAAAAGGGGATGACCGATAAAGATGGAAAAGAGATACCGATGTCACACCCCAACTCAAGATGCACACTAACTTCTTCCGCTCTGGCAAATTATTCAGAGATGTCCGAGGATCCAAACGGTGTTGAAACGAAAGTGGTTACCTACAGCGGCAGAGACAGTGATACCATGCCTCCCGTCTGGGTGGCGAAAAACTCGGATCACGGCGTAATCATCGGCGCCAGCATTGTGTCCGCAGCAACGGCAACGGAAGTTGGCGCCACCGGAGTTAAGCGGGCCCCATGGGCCAATGCCCCCTTTATCCCCGGCCCTCTGGCTGAATATTTGGATTCTCAATTTAAATTTTTCGGAAACAAAAAAATTGCAGAAGACAAAAAGCCTGTGATGGCTGGATTGAATTATTTTTTGACAGACGAAGCCAGAGGCGGAACTTCCAAAAAACTTATCGGAGAGAAAAGAGATGTCAAGGTCTGGCTGGCCTGGCTGGAAAGATTGGCTAACGATGAAGTAAATGCCATTGAATCCCCCATAGGGTATCTCCCGAAATTCGATGATCTTCAAAATCTTTTCCGATCAATCATCGACAAGGATTACGAGAAAGAGCTGTATATCAAACAGTTTTCTTTATATATTGACAATATCGTTGCCAGAACAGACATGCAGATAGAAGCATATGGCAAAGAACCCGGTATTTCCGGCAAACTGTTCGATATTTTAAAAGAACAAAAGGAAGGTTTATTAGCGCTGAAAAAAACCTATGGTTCGGTGGTAACGCCGTCTCAACTTGAGGAATTTTAATATTAGACCCGTACTTAAAGTTGTTTGCAGCGGCCGCATGCCGGTCGCCCTCTTGATGGGCTTTTCTGCGGCCTGGCACGTCTTCTGAGAAATATAAATAGAAGCAAAATTACATGGTTTGTAATAGTTTAGTCCTTTAAAACAAACCGATTTCAAAGGAGCTTCAGGTATTGTTTTCAAAAGGCTAAAGTGTTACC
>CALLDL010000199.1 GCA_937998305.1 uncultured Desulfobacterales bacterium
GAATTTTATCAATTTAATATAAGCAGCCGGAGCGTAGCGACTCCTTAACTTTAGATCACTTGTAACTTTTCCGGCTTGGCCGGGTTAGGATAGGGGTAACTCAAATGGATCAGAATCTCTTGAATATCGGTTTTGGAAATACAGTAGCGGCAGAACGGGTGATTGCCATTGTTTCGCCAAATTCAGCCCCCATGAAACGTCTCAAAGACGAGGCTAAAGATGAGAAACGACTGATCGATGCCACACACGGTCGCAGAACCCGGTCTATTATTGTAATGGACAGCAACCATATCGTGCTTTCCGCGATACAAGCAGAAACCATATCCCAGCGTTACACAACCCTTAAAGGATCAACATAATCCGTTATGATTTCGAAAGAGGTGAAACCTAAACGCGGACATCTTTTTATCATTTCAGCACCGTCAGGAGCCGGAAAAACAACAATTGCCAAAGCTGTACTTAAGCAGTTTACGGATATGCTCTATTCAATTTCGTATACAACAAGAAAACCACGCGCCGAGGAGCGGGATGGCGTTGATTACCATTTCATTTCAAAACAAGATTTTAAGAAAGGCATAAAAAAAGGCCGTTGGGCGGAATGGGCGGAAGTGTATGGAAATTATTACGGAACTTCGGCCGAATTTATAGAAAAGAGTCTCTCATCCGGCTGTGATATCCTTCTTGATATCGATGTTCAGGGTACGTTTCAGATCCTCAAACATTATCCTGATAGTGTAACCATTTTCATTCTGCCCCCGTCAGTGAAGGCTCTTAGAAAACGACTGGAAATGCGAGGTTCTGATAGTAAGGCGGTGATCGAAAAACGTCTTGAAAATGCAAGAAATGAAATGGCCCAAAAAAAAATGTACCGTCATATTATTGTTAATGATAAACTTTCCGCGGCAATTGAAGAAATTAGCGCTATTTTTAAAAAATACCGTAAATGAACAAGTTAGGGGCTTCGCCCCAATTGGAATAATGGAATGATGGAATATTGGAATAATGGTTTCTATGATAATACAATTTTGGGTTAATGGTAAATTTTGTGTTGATGGTGATATTAAAAATGGATAATATCCTTTTAAAAACCAACCTTCCATTACTCCATATCCGAGACAAGCGTTCAAGGCTCATAAGATGCTCAATATTTTCATATAGTTATAGAATTATGAGACGTACAATTATCGCCTGAAAGGTTATGGTGAAAAAAGAAATACTTTTTGGCATCAATCCGGTTTATGAAGCCCTCAGGGCGGGCCGAAGAGATTTTTTTAAAGTCTTCATCACAAAAGAAAAAATCTCAAAACGTCTTGAGAGGATCTTAACACTTGCTGATTCCCTTAAAATATCTGTAGAAGAGTCAAATCCTTTATATCTAAAATCTATTTCAGGTACTGAACATCACCAGGGCGTTGGCGTTCAAACGGGACCGTATCCTTTTGTTAAAGTTTCAGATATGCTCGACAGTATTCAGGGTGGCAAATCAAATCCTTTTTTACTGCTGCTTGACAATATTATGGATCCTCGCAACCTCGGTGCTTTGATCAGGACGGCACTCTGTGTCGGTGTGAATGGCGTCATCATTCCCAAGGACAGATCGGCTCAGCCCACTCCGACAGTGTCCAAGTCATCTGCAGGCGCTTTGGAGCATATTTGTCTTTCACGGGTAACAAACATGGTCAACACTATCAAGATGCTTAAGAAAAGCGGCTTGTGGATTGCCGGCATGGATAAGATTTCAACTGAATCGATATTTACCTGTGATATGAGAGGATTCAATGCCATTGTTATCGGAGGAGAGGGCAAAGGTGTCCGCCCGCTCGTAAAAAAGCATTGCGATATGTTGCTTTCTATTCCCCAAATCGGTCCTTTAGATTCTCTCAATGCATCTGCAGCAGGAGCGGTGGTGATGTATGAGGCTTTCAGACAGAGACGGTTATCAGATAGGTGAAAATAGGAAAGAGAAAAGAGGAAAGAGGATAAGGGAAACCACGGATGAACACGAATAAACACAAATTAAAATAATAATATTTATGTTCATTTGCGCCCGCCCGCCTCGCCTGAACGAGCCCAAGGCTTGCGATGGCGGGCAGGTCAATTTGCGGTTATCTATTTTCTAATTACTATTTCCTATTTTCTATAATGAACTTCCAACAAAGCAAGTCCCCCTCAGGGATAAACAGAGCCTGGTCATCTGGGCCAGGATTTTTACTTAGGCTTGGCAGTATGTGGGTCCGTGTCACAGGAGCAATGAAAGAAGCGTTCTTTCCAACACGGTGCCTGGTGTGCGGATCTTTTTTCCGAAACAGTAGACAGGAAAATAGAAGTCTGAAAACGTTTCTACAGATTTTAAGCAACTGGGAGCAGGGTTTTTTCGGTTTAGAAGGATTTTTTCAAAAAACTGATTTAACAAAGGAACATGTTGAAGAATGTTTGGGCATGGATGCAAAAGTTTTTGTGGCACTTATGTCACCATTTATATGTGCGAATTGTTCTGATACATATATGGCGGTTGAATCTCCCATATGCTCAACATGCGGCGTTGTTTTTGAAAGCAGAGAAGGGGAGGATCACGACTGTGGAGAGTGTCTCAATGCTCCCAAGAGGTTTAGAATGGCTCGATCAGCGGGAGTGTACGACAAAGTGCTTATGGCTGCGATCCATTGTTTGAAATATAAAGAGAAAATTCAACTGGCCAGACCGCTGGGTGTACTTTTGTTTATGGCCTTTTGTCGTTATTGGAATAAAGGAAATATAAATCTAATCGTGCCGATTCCTCTTCATAAGAGGAAATTCAGAAGTCGAGGTTTCAACACTTCTTTTCTCCTTGTCAAAGAATGGGCATTTATACTCAAAGCACTAAATGGAGCGTTACCGGTTATCCCGGTTGCCGGAGATATTCTTGTAAGGAAAAGATGGACAGAACCCCAAACAGGTTTGGGGCGTAAGGAACGTTTGCAAAACATTAAAAATGCCTTTGGCGTGAGTGATTCGTCGAAAGTTAAGGGAAAAAAAATACTGCTCGTGGATGACGTCTATACAACTGGCGCAACTGCAAATGAGTGTGCAAAAGTTCTATTGAGAGCAGGGGCAGCGCGCGTTGATGTGCTCACTCTGGCAAGGGCTATGTGATAGTACCTGAATCTTGCACGAAAGTTAACGGGCGAATTCATTAATTTTAGATCACTTTAGATCACTTTAGGCACTTGTAACTTTCTCTGTTTTTGATATCTAAGTCCGCATATCAGTAAAAAAAATGGCCAGTAGGATTTGTACCCCTTAGTAAATGGCAGAAATATGAGATCTAAAATTTTAAAATTATCAGATTTGGTACAAGCACTAGAGGGCTTACGGGAAGCTGGAAAACGAATTGTTTTTACAAACGGCTGCTTTGATATTCTGCATGTGGGCCATGTGCGATATCTTGCTGCTGCCCGGTCAAAAGGGGATGCACTGGTTTTGGGATTGAATTCCGATGCATCCGTAAAATCGATAAAACCCGATAACAGGCCTATCGTGAGTCAGGATCAAAGGGCTGAAGTTTTGGCGGGTTTGGCGTGTGTGGATTATATAACGATTTTCGATGAGCCTGATCCGTTAGCGCTTATTCAAACCATAAAACCGGATGTTCTTATAAAAGGTGCCGACTGGGAGGAAGCGGAGATCATTGGATCTGATGCTGTAAAATCATATGGGGGCAATGTGGTTAGAATTGAAGTTGTTCCCGGCATCTCAACCTCCCGAATTATACAAAAGATTCTGAAACTTTATGGGAAGTTATAATAAAAACAGTTCATTTAGATTTGAATTCCCCGTCCCGGTGAGCAAAACATTTAAGCCGGAAATAGGAAAGAGAAAAGAGGAAAGAGGATAAGGGAAACCACGGATGAACACGGATGAACACGAATATTTTGAAAAATAAGAAAGTAAGAAAGTGAAGATCAAGAAGGTGAGAAGGTGGGAAGGTAAGAAGGTTGGCATGTCCAAGAGTCTCCGACCTTCGAATTTTGGCCTTAATGTAATTCATAAAAAGCATCGTCCAAATGAGACTTGGTTATGATCGTAAAGCAGAATAATGGCGTCTCCTTTTTTGAGTTTCCAAAACTTGCAGGCCTATCCGGTATCCTGCATGGCGTTTTCACAAGAAAAAACGGAAAAAGTAAAGGATCTTTTCGAAGTCTGAATGTTAGCTTCGGCGTCGGAGACAATGACCAAACTGTTTTAGAAAACAGAACAATCATTTCTCGATGTATCAATGAAAAAGACCTTGTTTTTTTAGATCAGGTTCACGGTACTCGAATCGTTGTATTTTCAAAAGAACATCATTTTTATCGGGTGTTTGATACAGTTGATTCCCCTAAAGGTGAAGATTCGGAAATTTTGGGTGGTCAGACCGATACATTTGATATTGATTCTGAACGCAGATTTGAAGCGGACGCAATAGTGACGGATATTCCCAGAAAATTTCTCGCCATTCAAGTGGCGGACTGCCAATCTGTTTTAATTTATGATCCGGTTCAGGAAGTGGTGGCAAATGTTCATTCCGGGTGGCGTGGCAGTATAAACAATATTATCGGTTTTACATTGAAGGTGATGGAAAATAGCTTCGGATGCCGTTCTCGTGATATTGTTGCCGGGATTGGTCCGTCTCTTGGCCCATGTTGTGCGGAGTTTGTAAATTACAAAAAAGAGATTCCAGAGTCGTTTTGGAAATACAAAAATGATACCAATCATTTTGATTTCTGGTCTATCAGCCGCGACCAGTTTTGTGAAGCAGGTGTCTTGTTTGAAAATGTGGATTTAAGTCGAATGTGTACAAAATGTGATTCAAACCGATTTTTTTCTTTTCGCGGAGAAGGAACGACCGGAAGGTTTGCAGCCTTGATAGGCCTGAAATAGAGACCTTTGAACTAACTGAGAGGTCGGTGAGTTTTTCTAAATAGTCGCTCCATGGATAATCTTTTTTTAAACCGCGTGAACTCGTGGCAAGGGTTCGTAGAGAAAGAACAGGAATCAATCTTTGAAAAATCAATAGGTTTGCCATACAATTTTTAATTTCTTTTAAAGA
>CALLDL010000200.1 GCA_937998305.1 uncultured Desulfobacterales bacterium
AAGGAATTAATTTGCTATTGTGGTTGTTTTTTTGTATGAAAGCATCGCAGACAAATGAGTTAGTGTCCATCCATAAATGGCCCTTTTTGTCCTGATCGGCGTTCTCCGCGGGTTTCCGGCTGCGGCGTACAGACGTACGCCGCAGCCGGAAACCCTTGTGCGGCCTTGATCAGAATAAAAATTGCTCATTTCTGAATTGGACACCCATTGTGTTCATTTTGAACTCATGGATGGACACTAAATAATAGAATTGAAAATGATCCATCCAAGAAGGAAAGGGAATTCGCATGGAAACCGAAAAACATAGTGGAATGAAGCTTGGTATCAATGGATTTGGTAGAATTGGAAAGCTTACCCTCTGGCACCATGTGGGAAGAAAATACTTTAGTGAAATTATCGTTAATATCGGTCGAGTGGTGGGTACATCCCTGGAAGACATTGGGCACTATACAGAACGGGATTCAATCTATGGCTTACTTCATGGATTTTTATACGGTCAAACAGCCAAATCTTTGATCAGTGATATGGATGAGAAAACAGGGGCTATGAACATCGACGGCGTCAAGGTCCGTTTTTTGAGGTCATCCAGAAATCCTGCTGAATTGAACTGGAAAAATTATGGTGTGAAGCTGG
This sequence comes from uncultured Desulfobacterales bacterium, assembly GCA_937998305.1. GTDB lineage: Bacteria > Desulfobacterota > Desulfobacteria > Desulfobacterales > UBA11574 > UBA11574. The sequence continues at coordinate 634 of CALLDL010000200.1, forward strand.
TTGTCGATACCACCGGGAAATTTCTTGATCCGACCCTTCCTCCTGATTATCCACAAGGGTCTGTACGGGGCCATCTTGACGCCGGTGCCGAGAAGGTTATTGTCTCGGCGCCTTTTAAAATCAATGATAAGGGCAAAGCCATGCCGGATGATTCCGTCACCACAGTAATGGGTATAAATGATAATGTATACGATCCCAGACGTCATAAAATCATCTCCAATGCATCCTGCACAACAACCTGCCTGGCGCATATGATAAAACCTCTTTTAAATGCTTTGGGTTCCAAAAAAATTCTGTCGGCTTCCATGGCTACGATTCATGCAGTAACCGGCTCCCAGCAGGTGTTGGACAGACTTCCAAAAACAGGGGCAACGGATCTTAGGAAGAACAGAAGCATAGTGAACAACATTATTCTGACCACTACAGGCGCTGCCCATTCTTTAAGGCTCGTTATTCCGGAAATGGAAGAGATCGGATTTATTGCAGAATCAGTAAGAGTACCCATCTCCACAGGCTCTCTCATCATACTGGTGTTGAACTTGCAAGAGGAGCTTTCCGGAGAACCGAGCTCCAGGGAAATGCTCAATGATATATTTCGACAGGCCGCGGCTGACGATATCAAGGGCTACCTCCACTATACCGATGAACAGAACGTATCGGGGGATATCATTGGAATGCCCAGAGCGGCGGCGATTATCGAAGGGCATGTGACCCACACCCGTACAGCAGAACAGATCATTGATCTAAAAAAAGTGCCAAGATTGGAAAAAGAATTTTTGAGTTCATTAAAAGATTTCGTTATCAGAATACCGATTACGCAGGCTGTCATCTACGGCTGGTACGATAATGAACAAGGAAGTTATGTAAATATTCTCGGAGACAGAACGGTTTCAATTGCCGAATATATGTAATATTATTGGGATCATCTCCCGATTAGTTGTAGTTAATTGAGCACTCGGGGTGTTTTTCTCTAAAATCGCTTCATGGATAATCTTTTTTTAAAACGCGTGAACTCGTGGCAAGGGTCCGTAAAGAAAGAACAGGAATCAATCTTTGAAAAATCAATAGGTTCGCTGTATAATTTGCAATTTATTTAAAGATACGATTTCGACGTGCGCCTGTTCTTTCTAACGATCCCTAAGCCACTCAAACAGCACCCGTTTTTAAAAAAGATCATCCATTCCGCTAATATTCAAGGATTTAGCAGAGAAACTCCCCGATCCCTCGGATATATAGAATAATAGCAAAATTCCCAAAGGAAGAAAGATACGGTTTAACTTCACAGATGAGAAGATCTGCTGTGTCTATTCCTTGACCCCTTATTCACGAATTCTTTCAGCAAAAATTTAATTATACTTGAAGCGGTAATGTTATCCAAAGATTAAAGCGTTACAATAAAAAATATCCATTCCACTATAGTAATTGTACCCATTTCAGCATGCAGATTTTCCTTCCATTTAGTCCTTTTTTACAGAGGCTTATAGAATCTCTTATTTCCAGCACAATGAAGCAGATTCAGCGAGATTTTCCCTTGACAAAAAAGAGATCTGTAGGTACAAAACCGAAGTTCATTTTATTTTTTTTAAAGATTTATCTTGCATCGTGAAATTATCAACTACAGCTTGACGGAGTTTTTATGAGTACATTGGATGATCATTCGAAAGAGATTCCTGAGGATACTGCCGGTGGGGCGACTGCAGCACAATCCCCGGAGGAAAAAATAAAAAAACAGGATAACGGGCCAGGTGGGCCCATCATCCTGTTTTTTATTTTAGGGCTGTTTGCCAGTCTTATCGTGGGGTGGATCATTTTTCCGAAACTATTATATTCTCAGAAAAAACAACCCATAGACTTTAACCATGCATTTCATGTTGCCGAAGTCGAAAACGGATGTGAAAGCTGCCATTTCTTTCGTAAAGACGGAACATTTTCGGGAGCGCCGAAATTGGAACAGTGCATCGATTGTCATGAAGAGATTCAAGGCGTCGATCCTGATGAAATTAAATTTGTTGAGGAATATGTTTCCAAAGGAAGGGAAGTCCCGTGGTTGATATACTCGAAACAGCCGGATTGCGTATTCTTTTCCCATGCCGCCCATATCAAGGGTGCCGATATGGAATGCGTTGCCTGTCACGGTCATATCGGCGAGTCTGAAAGTTTAAAAGTTTATGAAGAGAACCGGATTACAGGTTACAGTCGAGATATTTGGGGAAAGAGTATCGGTGGTTTCAAAAAGAATACTTGGGATCGGATGAAGATGGACGATTGTGCCGATTGCCATCAAAAAAATTATGCCATTATAGAAAAAACAGGTGTTAAAACACCGACAAAAAGATTCGTTGACCATATGATTGAAGTGGTTTCTCCAGGGTCATCGATCTCCGGCAAAGGCACCAGTGTTCAGACAGAAAGAGATGCTTGTTTTGTATGCCATAAATAATCGAGTGTTTTAGGTTGGAAATTGAGTCCTTATAGCTAAAGCTCATTTGGCGAAGTTGGCTTGAAAATTTGATCTTCCCACTTTTTTATAAAAGAGAATGCGAACAACTTTTTTAACGATATCTGAAGAGGTAAAATAGAGATGAAGATTGGCAGAAGAGGTTTCTTGTCGTTTGTAATTGGTGGGGCTGCAGGAACAGCCCTTTCACCGCTGCCATGGAAGTTGACGGATGATTCTTCGATATGGACCCAGATGTGGCCGTGGACGCCGGTGCCGAAAGATGGCGAAACCAGTTACGTCAATTCTGTTTGTACCCTCTGTTCCGGTGGTTGTGGCATCACGGTTCGAAAAATAGATGAACGGGCTGTTAAAATTGAGGGTATGAAGGGTCACCCTATAAATAACGGCGGCGCTTGTCTGCTTGGCCTCTCCGGCCTTCAACTCCTTTATGGCCCCACACGGATCAAGAGTCCGTTAAAAAGAACAGGGAAGAGAGGTCAGGGGGGATGGGAAAAAATATCCTGGAAAGCGGCTGTATCGGAAGTCGTGGAAAAGCTCGGCAACCTAAGGTCAAAAAGTCAGTCACATACTGTCGGTTTCGTATCCGGTTCGGACCGTGGTACCATACCTCGTCTCTTTGAAAGATTCCTGACCGCCTATGGTTCTCCCAATTTGATGCGTATGCCGTCTGTTCGTGATTCCTATGAGCTAACATTGCACATGATGCAGGGTGTTCAGGCCTTGCCCGGATTTGATTTTGAAAATGCCGATTTTATTTTAAGCCTCGGAAGCGGTATCATCGACGGCTGGGGATCACCGGTACGAATGTTCAGGGCCAACAGTGCTTGGCAAAATGCCAATGTGAAAGTCATTCAAATCGAGCCGCGCCTGTCCAACACGGCAGCCAAATCAAGCAAATGGATCCCTATTAATCCCGGAACTGAGACAGCCCTGGTAATGGGTCTTGCCCATGTTATTATCAAAGAATATTTGTACGATACGGGCTTTATTTTAAATTACACCAACGGGTTTGAAGATTGGAAGCGGCTTGTAATGGATAATTACAGCCCGGATAGTGTCGCAGCGATTACCGGAATTGATAGTGGAACAATTGTTGTCCTGGCCCGGAGTTTTGCCAATGCCTCAAGACCTCTTGCCATTTGCGGCCGGGGTGATGGATCCTCCCCCGTTAGTCTTAAAGGATGCACGGCCGTTCACGCTTTGAACGCTCTCGTAGGCAATGTCAATAAAAAGGGCGGTGTTTGGGCCGTTTCTGATACGGATTACATTAGCTGGCCTGAAATTGAAATGGATTCAAAAGCTGCAGCCGGTATGCAGCATGAACGATTGGATGGGGCTGGAAGCAAAAAATATCTTTTTTCCAGGTATCTGATGAACCGTCTTCCAGAAACCGTCAATTCAGGAGCACAGTACCCGCTGCAGGCACTCTTTGTCTCTGGTGCAAATCCTCTATATACACTTCATGATACAAAGAGTACCGAAAAAGCCTTTGACAAGATTCCGTTTGTGGTCAGTTTTTCTTCTTATATGGATGAAACAGCTCAAAATGCCGACCTTATTCTTCCGAACCACGTTTTTCTCGAACGCTATGAAGATGTTCCGGCACCGGTCGGTCTGATTCAACCGGTTATCGGCCTCGCAAAGCCTGTGGTTGAGCCCCAGTTCAATACCAGACATGTAGGTGATGTCATTATTCGAATGGCGAAGGGGTTGGGCGGAAGTGTCGCAGATGCTTTTCCCTGGGACAGTTATTATTCCTGTCTAAAAGAGACCCTAAATGACAACTGGGAAACCTTGGTTGACAAGGGATTTAGGTCAGACACGGAGTTGATGAATCCGACCCTGGAATCGTCGTTTGATACAGTTTCCGGCAAGTTTGAGTTTATCAACCCGGATACCGGCTCGATGCCGCAATTTAAGCCGGTCAGTATTGAAGGTGACGAGAAGCTTTATCCCCTTGTACTCATCCCCTATGATTCTATCAGACTGGCCAACAGTTATATCGGAGATCCGCCATTTGCCATCAAGACAGTTGAAGATACTGTTCTTAAAGGTAAGTATGTTTTTGTTGAGATTAACCCAAAAACTGCAAGATCTGCCGGACTGCATGAAGGCCAACGGGTCCTGTTAATTACGCCGAAAGGAAAAGCAGAGGTCAAGATTCACCTCTTTGAGGGTATTATGCCCGGCATTATCGCTTTGCCGAGAGGATTGGGACATACTGCCTTTGACGATTACCTGGCAGGCAAGGGGATAAATTTTAATACGCTTATCGGGACGGTGGAAGATCCTGACTCAGGCATGGATACTGCGTGGGGAATCAGGGCTAAACTGAGTAAAGTCTAAATATATTGATTGTTAAAGATTGACCATTGAAAACTGAAGATTTTTTGTTTCATCATTCAATTGATCATCGTCAATCCAAAGAGGTCCTAATGAAACACAACAAAGCCCAGAAATTTGGGATGGTCATCGATCTGGATAAATGCACCGGGTGTGGCAGTTGTATGGTGGCTTGCATGTCTGAAAATAATGTGCCTTTTAGGAAAGATGAGTCGGACAAATTTCTGAGTATCACATGGATGCGCGTCTATCGGCTGACCAACGGAAAGCCTTTCCCGAATACAGATATATGCTATCTCCCAAGACCTTGTATGCAATGTGCAGGTCAACATGAAGGGCATTCTCCCTGTGTATCCGTATGCCCGGCCATCGCAACGGATTACAGCACTGAAACCGGGATTGTCAGTCAGATATATACCCGTTGTTTTGGATGCCGGTATTGTATGGCTTCGTGTCCGTATCATGCCCGCTATTTTAACTGGTGGGATCCGATTTGGCCGGATGGTATGGAAAAATACCTTAGTCCCAATGTTTCTCCCCGAATGCGTGGTGTGGTTGAAAAGTGCAGCTTTTGTTTTCACCGCTATCAGTTGGCCAAGGAAAAGGCATTTATGGAAGGAAGGCGTAACATTGAAGAGAATGAATATCAAACCGCGTGCACCCAGGCATGCCCTGCCGGTGCAGTAACATTCGGTGATCTGAACAATCCGGACCATGCGGTATACAATTTGGTCAAACCCGATCATAAACATAGCGGGCGTCCGACGAACCCTCATGCATTCCGGCTGTTGGAACGACTGGGAACAAATCCCAAGGTCTACTATCTTTCAAGCCGAAAATGGGTTCGACAAGTCGGTGATAATTATCTGAAAAATGAGGCAAAGGTTAAAAAGCCTGTGCACCATGGTTAAAAGCTAACAAGAAATGAAACTGTATTTATTGAGGAGTACATAACATATGGATTCTGCATTAATACCCAAAGGCGTTAAGCGCTGCCCGTTGTGGCAATTTTTGCTGTTCACCGGTGCAGTCGGAATTGTACTGCTGTGGGGCGTTTATGCCATGTTGCTCTGCTGGTTCAAGGGCCTTAACCAGACCAATATGAACGATTACTACGGGTTTGCTTTGTGGATCTGGGCCGACCTTGCAGTCATTGCGGTGGGTGGTGGTGCATTTTTTACCGGTTTATTACGATATATTTTTGGAAAAGATGCGCTGAAGAATATCATTAATTATGCAGTGCTGATCGGTTTTATCTGCTACAGTTCAGCACTGTTGATTTTAGCCATCGATATCGGACAACCGCTGAGGGGATGGTTTATTTTCTGGCATGCCAATGTTCACTCCATGTTGACTGAGGTGGCTTTTTGTCTTTCCGCTTATTTCGGAGTATTGACCATTGAATATATTCCGCTGATTCTTGAAAACCGTCAGATCGACAAAGTGCCGTTTTTTCATCATCTCGGTCACAACATGCACGAAATCATGGCGGTATTTGCGGCAACCGGTGCATTTCTTTCTTTTTTCCACCAAGGCTCTTTGGGCGGCGTTGCCGGGGTTTTGTACGGAAGACCCTTTGCATTTCGGGAAGGTATTTTTATCTGGCCCTGGACCTTCTTTCTATATACTTGGTCGGCCGCTGCATGCGGGCCGTGTTTTACCATTCTGGTTACAAAAATCACCGAAAAAGTTGTCCGAAAAAAACTGGTAAAGGACAATGCCATTGAGCTTTTGGCTAAAATATCAGGGTGGATGCTCCTAACATATACCATGGCAAAGACTTACGATACCTGGTACTGGTTTACCGTTACCGCACCGTCGAAAGGATTCGCGCTAATGGATTTTTATTCCAACAATCCATTGTATGGCATCTGGATGCTTGTGGTGGAAATTGGGATTTGCGGTCTAATTCCTGCAGTTATCCTGATTACGGATAAAGGGCGGAAGAATTCCATGACGCTTTGGATTGCCGTGATCCTGGCGGTTATCGGGGTGTGTCTTAATCGATGGGTAATGGTGCTGCAGGTCATGGCCGTACCCGTCATGACATTTGATCAATGGGTCTTGTACATCCCAAGTTGGCAGGAGGTTGCAACAACCATACTCCCGCTAGCATACGGTATTATTCTCATTGCCATTTCATACCGCTATCTGCCGGTATTTCCCAACGAGCCGGAACTGAATCCCATCGAACCCTTGAACGAGGAAGAGACGGCAGTTGAATCTCCGGTTGAGTTAGAACAGGAATTAAAGCCGGCTGAAGCATAAAGCGGGCAGGAGGATAGATTATGTTTCCTTTTAATTTTGAATGGATCTGGGACATGGGCCATGCGGTTTTTATGGGAGGCCTTTGGTATGCACTTACCATTTTAGGCATTGGTATGACCTACTGCATTATCAAAGCCGCCATTGATGCATCCAAGGAGAATGGCGAACATCACCATTAACAGTTTGTTTTTTTGAAGGTTAAAAGCGCTTGCCTCGCCATGAAACCGGGGAAGCGCTTTTTTATTTATATATCATTGTTTAACATGAAGCGCCTTCTTTTTATTGCAAAATAATTTAGGGCAAAATAATTATTTTGATATTAATCATTTTGCTAAATATTTTTTATGAATCTCGATACTGGTTGAGCCGGTATGGTTTGTTTTAAGGAATTTATAAATGGACAAAATCATCGTTGAAGGCGGGCGTTCCCTTGAGGGAGAAGTGAAAATTAGCGGCGCTAAGAATGCCGCCCTCCCCATCCTTATTTCTTCACTGCTTACCGATGGATGGAATACATATACCAACGTTCCGGACCTTATGGATATCCGGAGCACCAAAGATTTACTTTTGAATCTCGGCGCCAGGGTAAAGACAGATAAAGATACTGTTCAAATAGATGCAAGGGGTGTGGGCAACCACGAAGCGCCTTATGATCTTGTTAGAAAAATGCGAGCTTCAATTCTGGTTCTTGGTCCGCTGGTGGCAAGACTTAAAAAAGCTCGGGTGTCTCTTCCGGGAGGATGTGCCATCGGTGCACGACCCATAAATCTTCATTTAAAAGGGCTTGCCCGTCTCGGTGCCAGGATTGAATTAAAACATGGTTACGTGGAAGCTACGGCGGATCGTCTAAAAGGAGAAGAGATTTATATGGATATTTCCACCGTAACCGGAACAGAAAATCTCATGATGGCGGCTGCTCTGGCCAAAGGGACAACCGTGTTGAACAATGCAGCCGGTGAGCCTGAAGTTGTTGCACTTGCTGATGTTTTGAACCGGATGGGCGCCAAAATAAAAGGGGCCGGCACTTCGGTCATCACCATCGAAGGCGTATCAAAGTTGCAACCCGTATCGGTCAAAATCATACCCGACCGGATCGAAGCAGGTACCTTTATGGTTTCAGCAGCCTTGACCGGAGGAAATGTGACCCTTTTGGATTGTGAACCCGACCACCTTGAAGCGGTGATCAACAAGCTCAGGCTTAGTGGTTCCGAGGTATCTGTCAAGGATAAGAGCATACAGGTTAAGGGAGCAAATGAAATCGTAAGCATCGATGTTAAAACTTTGCCTTATCCGGGATTCCCGACAGATATGCAGGCTCAGTTTATGGTGCTGATGTCGATTGCAAGCGGGTTCAGTATGATTTCGGAAACTATTTTTGAAAACCGTTTCATTCATGTCAGCGAACTGAAACGCTTGGGGGCGGATATTAAAATATCGGGAAACACCGCCATGATTACCGGTGTGCCGATGTTGTCCGGTGCGCCGGTTATGGCAACAGATTTAAGGGCCAGCGCGTCATTGATTCTTGCCGGGTTGGCGGCAAAAGGCTCCACGGAGATCAGCCGGGTATATCACCTGGATCGTGGATATGAGAAAATTGAAAAAAAGTTTTCTCAACTCGGGGCTGCTATACGGCGTGTGAAGGCTTAACCCGAATATTTCACGTATCCGAGACGCCCATTTGCTACGTTATCAAAAGCTTGCAGTAGCCTACTACAGCTGTGCCCTTGAATGCCTTGCAAATGAACGCCTCGAACACGTGAAATATCCGGGTTAGGTTGCTTACTATTAGGTAAATTAGATATCCGAGATATGTATTATCGATAAGTGAACGACCTTGGCCTTCGCATGAGTGCCTAAAGTTTAAAGTGATCTAAAGTGTCTAGAGTTGAGGAAGCGCTAACGTGCTGTCATTTTAATTAAAGTTCAACTAAAATCCCTATCCCTGGTTCACTTAAGCTCACATTAGGCATTTCTAACTGGCCTGTTTTAGTTTTTCAAGCAACATCTCATCGAATAGATGTCGAGTACGTTTTGAACCCCTTAGTCATTTAAATGATATAAATGGGAACCACAACATTTTATTCCCGTCCGGTTATTCCTCTCCTTTTATCGATGATTTCAGGAATTGTCGTCGGCGCCTGGTTCCCGGGGCACGACACATGGATGGTTGTCGTTGTTTCGGTATGTGCAGCTACACTACTTTTTTTCATTCGAAAAAAGAGAACGCCTAAACTTTTCCCCCTTGTGCTTTTTATTGCTCTGGGTTACCTGTCCATACAACCATGGGTGGCCCCTACATTCCCCTCCAACCATGTCATCCATTTTATGGATACTCACCAGTGGAAAATAACCGGTGTTATTATCACATCCGATGCCAAGCATTTGAATCGGCAAAAGTGTATTCTTCGTACAGAATTCCTTGAAAGCAAAAGTAAGCCATTTCCTGTAAAGGGACGGATCCGGTTAACTGTCACAGGGGATGCGCCCAATCTGTCAACGGGGGATCGGATTGTTTTTTGGGGTAGAATCAGATCCATTCGAAATTTCAGCAATCCCGGAGGATTTGATTATCAACGATATATGGCTTTCAAGAAAGTTTGGGGTAGTGCCTATGTTTCGGCATACAAACTGACCCTGATCGAAAAAAAATCGGGGAAAGGGTTGGGTGCCATCATCTCGGGTGCACGTCATCGGATGTCCAATCTTATCGACCAAATTGGAGATAAAGAACAGCAGGGCGTGTTAAAAGCGCTGATTGTTGGGGACCGGAACGCGATATCTCCTGAATTGAGAAAGGCATTCAACCGGGTCGGCGCCGGACATCTTCTCGCCATTTCAGGACTTCACATCGGCATTGTCGCGACGGCTTCATTTTTATTTTTCAAATGGATGTTATCTCATATCCGGTTTTTTTTGTTAAATGCCTGGACGAAAAAAGGTGCTGTCGTTTTATCTATTGTTCCCGTACTTGTATATGGTCTTCTTTCAGGCATGTCCCCGTCCACCCAACGGGCGGTGATCATGGTTATCGTATTTTTAATGGCGTTTTTATTTGAAAGAGAACATGACCTCATTAACACATTGGCCATGGCGGCAATGATGATTCTGATTGTCCATCCGCCTTCTGTTTTTTCAATTTCGTTTCAGTTCTCTTTTGCCGCGGTCCTTGCCATCATATACGGCCTTTCCAGACTGCCGCCACTTTGGCCATCCGGCCAAAACAGAGCCCGGAAACAAAAATGGTTAAAAGCGGCCATAAAACTCTACTATTTTTTCATGACGTCCTTTTTTGCCGTCACAGGTACACTGCCCCTTGTAATGCATTATTTCAACCAAGTATCGCTGGTGGGGCTTCCGGCAAACGTTATCTTTATCCCACTGATCGGGTTTGTGGTTGTTCCATTGGGAATAATGGCTGTATTTATATATCCATTGACAGTTTCAGGTGCATTGGTTTGTCTCAAAGCTGGCTCGGCGGTTTTGGAATACGTCATAAAGATCATCAATCTTATATCCGGGTGGACATTTGCGGCCATAAAGACCATTACTCCAAATTATCTGGAGATATTTTGTTTTTACGTTTTGTTTTGGGCGCTGCTAAACCTCAAAAGTGTACAAATCAGACCGCCGTTGGCTTTAAATAAAGACCGGAGCAGCCAACTCAAAAATTCAATTCAAAAACCGATGGTCATAGTTGCCCTGCTGACGGTTTTAATGTTTAGCGCAGACGTGGGTTACTGGTTTTTTCAGCGGTATTGGCGGGATGATCTCAGGGTAACCATGATCGATGTCGGACACGGAAATGCCTCGCTTTTGGAACTTCCGAACGGCTATAATGTGTTGATAGACGGCGGCGGATTTTCCGACAATCGGGTGTTTGATGTGGGGGCGAGTATTGTTGCGCCTTTTTTATGGCAAAAAAAGATTCGTACCATTGATTCCATAGTCCTCTCCCATCCCAACAGCGATCATTTAAATGGCCTGATATATATTGCCGAAAATTTTCATGTCAAAAATGTATGGACAAACCATGAAACCGCCAACACCTATGGATATCAAATGTTCATGGAAACCATTAAAAAGAACAACATTCAAATGCCGGCGTATAACAAGATCACCGGGGTTCACGATATAAATGGCGTTCATATCGACGTATTGTATCCGCCGGGGGATTTTATTGAAAAAAAAGAGATAGAAACATGGCGCAACTTGAATAACAATTCACTGGTTTTAAAGATTTCATTTGGAGCAACAACATTTCTGTTTCCCGGAGATATCAAGGCACGGGCGGAATATGAACTGATTTCGACGGCTGGGGACAAATTAAAGAGCACGGTCCTTTTAGCCCCGCATCACGGCAGCAAAACATCGAGCACCAAACCTTTTCTGGAAAAGGTAACCCCCGAAGTTGTCGTTATATCATCCAGATGGAAAAGCAGATTCGGATTGCCCCACCCGTTGGTTTTAAAACGATACAAGGCAACGGGGTGCCGTGTACTTGAAACCGCACATAACGGCGCCGTATCCATGCGGACAGACGGCCGCACACTGACGACCATGCCAACTGTCACCGAAGAAGGTATCTTTCAATGAGCATCCAAAATTATGAACTTAGGGGCTTAATTATGAATTTTGGGCATTTTATGGCAAAAAAACAAAACACAAGCACCAAATTCCAAATAAATTCGAAATTCTAAATCTCAATGACCAAACCTAAATTTTGTATATTTAATAGGTTATCTTTGTTTTGAATTTTTCTTTTTGATTATTGGATATTATTTGCTTTTTGTGATTTGTTGTTTATTTTTTTCTGGTTTATTCGGGTTAGGGGCTTTGCCCCAGTTGGAATAATTGAATACTAGAGTAATGGCATCAGGTCTTCAACGAACGAGGAAAATAGTGCAAAATAACATCCACTAAATGTTCGTGTAAAGATAAGGTTGACAATAATATTAAAAATTGGTTGACAATTAATTGACAATAAATATAATAGTCCTATGAATGCGAAAGACAAAATATTTAAATACATCGAAAAAAATCAATATGCTACCGGCAAGCAGCTATCCGAATATTTAGGAATATCCAGACAAGCTGTTAATAAACACTTAAAAGAGTTAATACAAAATGATCGAGTGGTAAAAGAGGGTATTACCAGGGGGGCGATCTATAGAATTCCATCAGCCGACAAAAAAGTGCGATTTAAAAAAAGCATTGAAAAATCGTATGCTTTATCGGGTCTTGAAGAGGATAAAGTATTTCACGAATTGGCCCCGCTTTTAAATTTAAAATATGAACTCAGTGATCGTGCTTTTAAAATAGTCAGCTATGCATTCACTGAGATGTTAAACAATGCAATCGATCATTCTGAATCTGAAGAGTGTATCATTGAGTGGTTTATTGATTCGTACAAGATTAGTTTTCGCCTCAGGGACTTTGGAATAGGGCTCTTTTATTCAATTTTTACAAAATTTAATCTGGATGATGAGAACGCCGCCATTGGAGAATTGCTAAAAGGAAAAACAACCACTATGGCGGAAAAGCATAGTGGAGAAGGAATATTTTTCACCTCAAAAGCATCTGATGTTATCTTTTTCAGATCCCATAAAATTAAACTTAGTTTTGATAATCAGAAAAAAGATGTTTTTGTTGAAGAAATGAAGTTTATTAAAGGGACTGAAGTGTCTTTTAGTATCAGCAAGCGCTCAAAGAGAAGACTTGATAACATTTTTTCTCAATTTGCGCCGGAAGAATTCGATTACAGATTTGATCGAACAAAGGCTATGGTAAAGCTTTTTCACCAAGATTATGTTTCGCGGTCCGAAGCGAAAAGGTTGCTTTATGGACTTGATAAATTCAAAGAGATCATTCTCGATTTTAAGGGGGTTAAATCAATTGGGCAAGGATTTGCAGACGAGATATTTCGGATTTTTAAAAAAGCACATCCGGATAAAGTTATAAAAATTGAAAATCTAAATCCTTCTTTAAAACCGGTTATCGATCATGTGGTTGACAATAAAATTAAATAATGGTTGACAATAAATTGACGATAATATGCTTACAAATTTTTTTAACCGTCGTCTGTAATAAAAAATATATTCGTATTTCATGGTTTAATTCAACTAAAGGGTAGCAAGGTGGCAGCACGGTAGCAAGGATAAGTTGCTGATATTTCTGTTTGTTGCCACCTTGCCACCTAACCACCCAGATATTTTAGAAAAAAATTATTCTAATAATGTGTCCGGACCTATACTTGACTTAATTGAATCTGAAGGCGAATTAAAAACCTCTATTGACACCTATATATCAAAACATTCCAAAAGCCATTTAATGTGCAAATACGTAGAAGATAGTGCGCCACGAGGCTGCACAGAAGATGAGGGTGGGCCCCTCGGAGTCGGCTTGCAGGAGCAGGCTCCAAAACACCTCAAACTGCGTCGGTTAAGAGCCGAGGTGGTGAGCGTTGAGGAAAAGGTCCCGCCCCAGACGGGATCAGGTACGGTTCAGAGAGACGAGCGCAAGCGAACCATTGATGAGGCGTCGAAAGGAGTAAGATGAGGTCGAAATCGGGCCCCTATGAAAGGTCCGGGACGAGTTTAGGGTGCACCTGCTTACTGCCTGGGCGGCACCCGGCACAAAGGTGGCGGGAACCTGATTCAGGCTCTTGTGCGGAACGTGGGAACCTGTCGCCCCGATGCAAAGGGAGAAACTCAAGTGGAAGAACCATAAGAGTGAGAGTACCGATGCGGGGCACGGGGGCGGATCAACCCGTAGGAGCGATGAAGCCTGGTAATGCGGGCGGAGCGAAGGGGTTGAACCGTCCAGTCTTGAAAGAGAGCCAACCATGAAAGGGAGGAGCTCGTGGACAAGACGAAGCCGTTCGATATTTCCA
>CALLDL010000201.1 GCA_937998305.1 uncultured Desulfobacterales bacterium
TAAAGTGCCTAAAGTTAAGGTATTCTATCAATTTTAATTATAATTGATTGCGCTGAAAGCGCGTTCCTCAACTTTAGCTCACTTTAGGCACTTCAAACTTCAAACTTTTGGACTTCAGCTTATACGGGCTAGTTGTACTGATAAAAATATGTCATCTTTCATTTAGGATTAGAGCATCAAGGAATTAATTTTCATGAAGATTATCACTACATCCATAGACGGAATTCTCATCATTGAGCCCAAAACCTTTAAGGACAAACGCGGCTTTTTTATGGAGACCTACAACCAGAACAGATATAATGAGTACGGAATCAACGCGACATTTGTTCAGGATAATCTTTCTTATTCTGTGAAAAACACTGTGAGAGGCCTTCACTTTCAAATCGAACATTCCCAGGCCAAGCTGATTCAGATCGTCTCCGGCGAAATTTTCGATGTTGCCGTTGATCTCCGGCCCAATTCTGCCACTTTTGGCAAATGGACCGGAATCCATCTATCGGCTGAAAACAGACGGCAGGTGTTTATACCGGAGGGTTTTGCCCACGGCTACTGCGTCCTGAGTGAGTTTGCGCTCTTTTACTACAAATGCTCAGATTTTTATGCGCCGGGTGATGAAGGCGGCATTATCTGGTCCGATCCGGATATTGGTATCGAGTGGCCGGTTGAAAACCCGATTATCTCAGAGAAAGACAAACAATATCAAAAACTTTCCGGCCTCACTGCCGAAAAACTTCCGTCTTTTTAAATAAGGGTAACACTTTAACCTTTTGAGGAGATCACCGCTTCAGGTATGATTAAATTTTTGACTGGAAGCTGTTTGAGTGGATTAGGGATCGTTTTGAAAGAACCATAAGCGACTTAACTTTATGGATAAAAACGCTTGTTAAAACATAAACTTTTATTAATAGCCAGGGCAGGTTCTTTCATTACGAGCCCTTATTCACGAGTTCTTTCATCAAAAATTTAATCATACCTGAAGCGCCTTTGAATTCGATTTGTTTCAAAAGACTTAACTTATTACAAATATGACAAAAACACCTCAAAAAGTTGAACTGCTTGCACCGGCAGGCAATTTTGAAAAACTGGAGATTGCCATACACTATGGTGCAGATGCGGTTTACTTGGCCGGCAAAGAATTCAGTCTTAGAAACTTTTCCCAAAACTTTACCCTTGATGAACTTCAACATGCCGTCAGATATGCCCGAAAACACCATGTGAAAGTCTATGCGGCTTGTAATGTATATCCAAAAAACAACGAACAAAAATCAATTTTGGATTATCTTCATTCACTTGGAGAAATCGGGATAGATGCCCTCATCATTGCAGATCCTGGAATATTCATGACAGCATCCAAAGTCATACCCCAAATTCCCATCCATTTAAGTACCCAGGCCAATACAACCAATCTAAAAAGTGCCCTTTTCTGGCAAACACTGGGCATTAAAAGAGTTAATCTTGCAAGAGAGTTGTCCTTAAAAGAAATCAAGGAAGTTGCCCTTCACTGTGACCTTGAGATTGAAGCCTTTGTTCACGGTTCCATGTGCATCGCATATTCCGGGCGGTGCCTTCTGAGCAGCTTTATGGCGAACCGTAACAGTAACCGGGGAATGTGCGCTCAATCCTGCAGATGGAAGTATGCCGTAGTGGAAGAGTTAAGACCCGGCCAATATATGCCCATCGCTGAAGATGACCGAGGAAGCTACATGTTCAGCTCAAAAGATCTGTGTATGATTGGCCACATCCCCGAAATAATTGAATCGGGTATCGTTTCACTGAAAATCGAAGGACGAATGCGGAGTATCAACTATCTGGCATCTGCAGTTAAGGTTTACCGCGAAGCCATTGATGCCTATTATGAAAATCCAGAAAACTACATGCCCAAAAAATACTGGTTTTATGAACTCGAAACTGTGAGTAACAGAAGCTACTCTACCGGTTTTTATTTTGACGATCCCCACCAGATCTCGCCGGCCTATGAGAATTTGAGAAATAGCGGACAAAAATTTATTGGAAAGGTCACCGGCAAATCCAAAAAACATGGTATTAAGATTGAGGTACGAAACAAAATTTTCAAAGGTGACACCATTCAGGTATTAGGCAGAAAAGGACCTGTCAAAAATGACAGAATTCATTCCATATTCGATGATCGCGGGCAACCCTTGGCTTTTGCCCAGCCCGGGAGTATGGTGTTTGTTGCAATGGATAACGCGTGTTATCCCAATGATCTTATCAGAAAAGTTGATAAAAAGGGAATAAAATGAAAGGTTATATTCAAGTGTATACCGGAAATGGAAAAGGAAAAACCACAGCAGCATTGGGCCTGGCAATACGAGCTGCCGGCGCGGGCCTTAAGGTTTTTATCGCTCAGTTCATTAAGATGGGTGAATATAGCGAAATAAAAGCCCTCAAAAGATTTAAAGATTTGATATTGTTGGAACAGTTCGGAAGTGGCCGTTTTATAAAAGGCAAGCCTTCTGCCTCGGACATCGAAGCCGCCCGGAAAGGTGTAGAAAAAATCAAAGCAGCCTTTACGTCAGGTCAACACAATGTGGTTATCATGGAAGAGGCAAACGTCGCTGCAGGGCTTGGGCTTCTGTCCGTAGAGGATATACTGAAGATTATGGATGAAAAGCCCAAGGATGTGGAACTTGTGATAACAGGACGGGGTGCGGATTCCCGAATCATTGAAAAAGCTGATCTGGTGACCGAAATGAAGGAGATTAAACATTATTTTCAAAAGGGTGTCAAGGCCAGAATCGGAATAGAAAAGTAATCCCCCTTCCCTCTTTTCAACCCTCATCAATAAATTTAATGGCCGATTCAAATTTTTTACTAATCGACAGTGTCATCTCAGCTGCATCTTCCAGCATTAAGGCAGCCTTACTCTTGTTTTTCTCTTTTGCTTTTTGAGCCCAATCCCTGTATGTTTGAGCATGATCGTCATTGTGCTTTATCCAGTGTTTAAGTAGTTTGATCATTTTTTCATCAAATGATAAAACACTCTGCATCTCGTGGTCATGGTGATGATGGGTCATTGATGCACTCCCTCAATATCAGATATCATTAAATAGAGAATCAAGTTTCGCATCCATATTCTTATTTTGAATATGATTTTACATAATAAATTTTCCCAGCCTGGTACGCTGTATTGGAGTTGATTAAAATTAAGGGTGCTAAAATCGGGTTTGGTAATTACACTCAAAGGATATAACAGTCAAGATATAAAAATCATATGAGAATAACCGGATTCCATCTCAATAAAAAAAATGTCGGGATTTTACTTCTTTTTCTCTTTGGAATAATATTCGGAAGTATGGCAGGGTTTTTTATCGCCTTGACGAAAGATCTTCCACAAATTCGAAATCTTGAATCTTTCAAGCCATCTTCCATTACACGAATTTACTCTGCGGATGAAGTGCTCCTGGCGGAATTCTTTTTAGAAAAAAGGGATCCCGTACCGATAAAAATTATACCCGATAACCTAAAAAAGGCCTTAATCGTTACTGAAGACAGGAGTTTTTATAAGCATAGCGGCATCGATCTGAAAGGAATTCTCAGGGCTATTTTTCGAGATATCAAAGCTGGCAAATTTGTCGAAGGCGCCAGTACCATCACCCAGCAACTCTCCAAAACACTTTTTCTAAAACCGCGCAAAACTTTATTGCGAAAAGCAAAGGAAGCCTTCCTTTCTTTTCAAATAGAACGTCGATATACAAAAGATGAAATCCTGGAGCTATACCTTAATCAGGTATACTTTGGCAGCGGCGCTTACGGTGTGGAATCGGCTGCCCGAATATTTTTTGGTAAACCAGTAAGTGATTTAGATCTTTCTGAATGTGCCCTTTTGGCCGGTCTCCCAAAGTCACCTTCGCGATACTCTCCTTTAATTGATAAAGATCTTGCGTTTAAACGGAGAAATCTTGTTTTAAAACAAATGAAAGATACAGGGGTTATCACTCAAGCTGTCTTTAACATTGCAAAAGAAGCGCCTTTGACTCTCGCGAAACAAAATAAAACCAGAGTCAAAGCACCTTATTTTATCGAATTTATTAAATCTTTTCTTGAAAATACCATTGGTTCGTCAAGGCTTTACAAAGGTGGTCTTACCATTGTTACTACACTCGATTTTAAGTTGCAAAAGGCAGCGGAACTTGCTGTTGAAAAAGGACTTTCTGCCCTTGAACATAGGATGAAACAACAATTTATAAAAAATCCTGATCCCCAATGCGCACTCGTTTCTCTGGATGTGCAATCTGGCGGAATCCTTGCCATGGTCGGTGGAAGGGATTTCTCAAAAACCCCTTTTAACCGGGCAACAATCGCCAGAAGACAACCTGGATCTGCATTTAAACCTATCGTTTATGCCTATGCCATTGAACAGGGCTTTTCACAAAGCAAAATTATTCTCGATGCACCGGTGGCCTTCAAAATTGGGAATCGAAAAAAAGAGTGGCAACCGAAAAATTTTTCCAATGATTATAAAGGTGAAATGACGCTGAGAACGGCACTGTCGCTTTCAAAAAATATTCCTGCAGTGAGGCTCATCGAGATGTTGGGGCCCTCTTCAGTGGCCAGATTTGCACACACCCTGGGCATTGAATCTGCCCTGTACCCGAATCTTTCTCTATCCCTTGGCACTTCGGGAGTTAAATTGATTAATTTGACAGCAGCCTACTCGGTTTTCCCGAATAAAGGAAAACTTATAGAACCTTATGGAATTATGGAGGTCGTTGATGGAAACGGGCGACTGGTATGGCGTGTAAAACCTCAAAAAAAAGCCGCTATTTCAAGAGAAAGTGCTGCTGTCATCACAGACATGCTCCGCAGCGTCATTCAAGATGGCACGGCTAAAAAAGCAAAGGTTATTCAGCGCCCGGTTGCCGGGAAAACAGGAACTACCAACGAATTCAAAGATGCGCTTTTTATAGGCTTTTCGCCATCGATTGCCACCGGAGTATGGGTGGGTCATGATACATTTACGACTATTGGCAAAGGAGAAACAGGGGCAAGAGCAGCGCTGCCGATATGGATCGAATTCATGAGCAAAGCGCTCCTTGACAGACCGATTCAATATTTTGATATTCCAGATGATGTCGTAATGGTACGCATAGATCCATCAACCGGTCTTCTTGCAACAGATAACTCTCCCAATTCTGTTAAAGCGCTTTTCAAGAAAGGAACAGAACCGAAATCATATCGGTAAAATAACTCATGGTGGTGACTTTCGGGCAGGGGTAAAGTAAAAGTCCTGGTCCAGAGGACTGAGCTTTGGTTATACCACAGGAGATTTGCTTTGCCGGGAGTTCATTGAATTATTGAAATTACAAATTTAAAATCACAAATATCAAATAATTTCCAATGACCTAAATTCGAAAATCCAAAACATATCTCGCCTTTGAAGGTTTTGGTCATTGAATATTGGAATTTGTGATTTTAAACACAAAACTTTAAGCAGAGCCATCTATCTCTGCCCCTCGCAATGTTGGATAAGCAAGGTCCATCGCCATATGTTTTCAAAAGATGATAAGGAAGACGATGATTCGAAAACCACCATTAAGGATATATAACCCATTCATGCACTGCTTCAGCAATATGGCCGCAAAGGTGAACTTTTACCCCGACCTCTAAGCGTCTTATATGATCATGTGAGGGATTTTACGGTTTACGTTGATGAAAAAATAGGTTAAGTATATATGAGATTCAGAGAAATTGGAGGATATTTCCAGACACCCGGTTTTGGCATAATATGCTGACCGCCAACGCTTACCCAGTTCAAGTCGGGTTTAACGTCTCTCAATTTGCCGTCATCAGGCGGCCTGGCATGATTGGTAAAGGCATAAGTGGCTTGGAAAATACAGATTCCTTTGGTTTTCTCCCGGGCAATAACATAATTTTTTTTAAATGTAGGCGCTTTAATGTTATTTGCCTCTGCAATTTGTTCCATTTCACTTTCTTTAAATTTCATCAGAACCGCTTTTGAAGCACCTCTTTCGGAAACCCGTATCAATGCTCTCGATTCGCTGCTCGCTGCATAAACTGTCGCAATAAACCCCATTCTTTTTAAATACTGGGACGCAACAATAGCAGCGGTTCTTCTGCCACCCACCTCAAATGGAAGACAATAGTACTCAAAAAACTTTTTCTGAACATCTATGGCATACTTATCTCCTTTTTCATACAAATCCTTTGATATATATCGAAGGCTGCTGGCCAAATCCTCGGCGGCATCTGCAATCGGCCAATCGATTTTTACATGAAAATGGGAAAGGTTGTATCTATTCTTTTTCTTGCCGGCTGGATCCCTCTGGATTAAAAGCGCATAATCCACAGGCAGCAAAAGCTTGAGTAATTCGTGGAAATGGGCAGAATCCAGATATTTCTGATTTCTATCGAATTTGTTTGCAAGCGGAAGGGGCTCATATCGCAGAAGGTTGGTTTTGGTGGTCCTGTTGGTTCTGAAAAACCTTATATATTTCTTATGAGTTGATGGAATGGTATCTTCTACAAAAATCACCAAAAAGGTGTTCTGGCAATCATATTCCACAGCCGGAATGCGTGCCCGAGGCTTCAACTCACGTTTTTCAACAAATGGATAGGGGATATTTTTATAAAGAAAATTATTATAAGAATCGATCAAAGAATACTGAAACATCTGCTGGTCAAGCTCATCCCTCAACAATTCATAATATGAACGCCTTAATCTGTTTGCCTGACTCAGCTCTTCTCTTACAGACCAGAATGCCAATCGTCTCTCCTTTCAGTACACGTTGAACGATAGGGTTTGCTTTATCTTTTTGAATTTTCTCTTATAATAGCATTGTTTTATAAAAACGTCAACGCCTGACCATCATCATTTTTCGTTATACTTTTCAAGCCATTGATACAAGGGCTCTCGATATTTGTATGCCAAAGCGATAACAATCAGGCACAGTCCCATTATCACTGCAAAAAGACCGTATTTCTGTTCGAAAATGTATGATCCCTGAAGGCTGAGCATCAATGTCCCCGGCATTCGTCCGATGCCTGTGAGTATGAGGAAGATCTTTAAAGGCAGTGTACTCAAACCTAAAAATAAACACAGGTAGTCTTTGGGAAATCCGGGAATAACAAATAGGATAAACAAAACAATGACCCCCTGGCGTTTGATAATCTTATTCAAACGATCCTGCTGTCGTTCAGGGATCAATTTCCTGACAAAACGTTTTCCCATGAAACGGCCAATTGAAAAATTGATCCATGATCCTGCTGTCAGTCCGATACTCGAATATATAAATCCCTTAGCGGTACCGAATAAAAAGCCTCCGATAAAACCTGTGGCTTCACCTGGAAAAGGTGCGAAAAGCACTTGGAGAATCTGGATGATGATAAAAATTGCAGGGGCACCATGACCAAACGAAGCGACAAAGCTTTTAATCTGCTCTCTGTCCGAAAAAAGATGGTAGAAGAAAGTGATCTTTTCCCACAAATAGTGACGGTACACATAACCTAATAAAATAAGTAAACAAACAACCGCAACTGCAATGAGTATTCGATGTATATTTTTATTTGTAGATGTTATATTTTTTGTCAAAGTAATAATTACCGTTGGTCACCGGTCATCATTCAATTGATTATTGACTATTGCAATCATCAATCTAATCGTCCAGTGCAGCAACAGCCGGAAGGGTCTTCCCCTCCATAAGTGCAAGAAAGGCTCCGCCACCCGTTGAAATGTAGGTTATTCTTTCGGCTTCGCCGCTTTTATGGACAGCGACGTCTGTATCCCCTCCCCCGACAATTGAAAGTGCATGGGAATCAGCAACACTGCGAACCATGGCGATTGTTCCTCGACTGAATGCATCTATTTCAAATACACCTAAGGGGCCGTTCCAGATAATGGTCTTGGCATCATATAATGCTTCGGAATAGAGCAAAACTGTTGCCGGACCGATGTCCAGGACCATCCAATCATCAGGAATTTCCTGTATGGGTACGATCTTGATATTCGCTTTGGAATCCATACGGTCTGCCACAACCGCATCCACCGGTAGATAAATCTTTATGCCATTTTCAACTGCTTTTTTAATTATCGAATCAGCCGTTTCAAGAAGATCCATTTCTACCATTGATTTTCCCAGGTTCCAGCCCCTGCTTTTCAGAAAAGTGTTTGCCATGGCTCCGCCGATAATGAACTTGTCAACATGATGCAGCATGTTTTCAAATGCCCCGATTTTGCTTGACACCTTTGCTCCGCCTACAATCGCAACCAGAGGACGCCAGGGATCAGCCATTGCCTTTTGAAAATAGTCGAGTTCTCTTTGAAGCAAAAATCCTGCGCCGGATATCGGTGCATATTTTGTTATTGCCACAACCGACGCATTGATACGATGAGATACGGCAAACGCGTCATTTATATATACATCACAAAGTTTGCCCATTTTCTTCGCAAATGCATCGTCATTTTTCTGTTCCTCAGGGTGGAATCTTAAATTTTCCAAAAGCACTACATCGCCGTTTTTCATTTTGTTTACCAGCTTTTCTACTTCAGAACCGATGCAGTCTTTTGCCATAACAACTTTTGTTTTTAAAAGCCTCCCCAAACGCTTTGCTACAGGAGAAAGGCTCATTTTGGGTGTTATTTTCCCATCGGGTCTCCCCAGGTGTGAAGCGATGATAAGCTTTGAATCATTATCCAGAATATATCTTAAGGTTGGCAATACAGCCTGAATCCGGGTATCATCGGTAATGTTTTGATGATCGTCCAACGGAACGTTAAAATCGACCCTGACGAAGACTTTTTTCCCCGTAATATCTATTTCCTTTATGGTTTTCATCACTCCCTCCTTGGATACACCCCTTTAATCCTCTTTTTTAACTTACGCTTAAGTTCTTTTTTCTTTGACCATCTTTCAAGAAAGCTCATCATACCGGAATCATAAGCCCGGTCCACAATTTCTTCTCGAACCTTCACTCCACCGGCACCTCCCATGGCTGATCGTAAACAGGCTGTTTTGTGCAAGCATTCAAGACACGCGTCCGGCGTGTTTCTTAACCCGTCTTTGGTTTTTGGAAAAACAGTCTCGAGTTCACCAAAGCATTCAGGATATTTTTCATCTATACATTTGCTTGTCATTTATTTGCTGTTTTGACCATTTGGATTTGAGATTTAAGCCTGCCTATTCTGCAGATCATATTCACGGTTCATCCGGGATATGTAGCCCTCGTCCGCAAAACTGAAGTAACAGTTATTACCGACGATGATATGTTCATGAACTGTAATGTCGATAACCCTTAAAGCAAAAACAAGACGGCGCGTAATGGCGATGTCTTCCTGTGATGGCTTCGGGTCACCCGATGGATGGTTGTGTGCGAAAATAAGCGCTGCAGCATGATGATTAAGGGCTGCAAGAACAACTTCTCTTGGGTATACCGAACTGGCTGTCAGGGTCCCTTCAAAAAGTGTTTCTGTGGAAATGACTCTATTTTTTGCATCTAGAAACACCGCATTAAAGCACTCCCTGGGTTTATCCCTTAACCTGTGATAAAGATATTCGAAAAGTTCTTTGGAATTGTTCAAAGGGTCTTTATGTATTAACCGTTTTTCAAGATAGCGATCTGCAGCAGCCTTTATCAACTTGATCCCGAATAGATTTTTGGGGCCGATTCCCGGCACTTCGCAAAGTGACTTGGATGAGGCTTCGAACACACCCTGGAGTGTTTTAAATTTATTCAAAGCCGCCTTTGCGGCGTCCTTACAATCTTTTCGGGGCATAGCCAGTGTCAAAAGCAATTCAATCACTTCATAGTCATGGAATCCTTCCAGACCGGAACTCAGAAACTTGTCCCGAAGTCTTTTCCGATGTCCTTCTCCTTTATGCATAGGGATAATCTCAACCTTAGATTTCAGATTAGAGGCGGGATTTTTTCATTTTTAGGTAAATTCATATGGATGCAATCGCTAAACAGAAAAAAGCAGTATGATCCCGGATAAGATACAGGAAAATGTCAGGATTAAATATTTAACAGACAACCATCAATATACAATCAGATTATACCGCATCCAGCTCTTGTTTCAAATCCCGGGTCATGAGTCGGTGTACAGCCTCTTTGGGTGTAATATCATCATAAAGAACATGATATACTTCATGAGAAATCGGCATTTCAACACCAAGTTTTCGTGACAGATTGTAAACCGACTTGGCTGTTTTTACCCCTTCCGCCACCATCCTCATTTCAGAGAGAATTTCATTTAATTTCATGCCCTCTCCGATTTTTTTCCCCACGGTGTGGTTTCTGCTAACATCTCCGGTACACGTTAAAACCAAATCACCAACACCGGCAATTCCGGCGAAAGTACGCGGGTTGGCGCCGAGCTTCAACCCCAACCGTCGCATCTCTGTCAGACCTCTGGTAATTAGTGCCGCCCTTGTATTTAATCCCAGGCCGAGGCCATCTATAATTCCGGAGGCGATGGCGATGACATTCTTAACCGAACCTCCCAACTCAACACCAACCATGTCGTTGTTAGTGTAGACCCTGAAATACGGGGTTGCAAATATATGCTGGACAACACCGGCCACTTTTTGGTTTCTGGATGCAACAGCGACAACTGTGGGAACTTTCCGAACAACTTCCCGGGCAAAACTCGGCCCTGACAGGACCGCAAAAGAATCTTCGGAGCTCTCATGAAAAGTTTCTCTTAACACACCGGACATGGTCAAGTGGGTTTTGTTCTCAATACCTTTAGAAGCCGACACAATGATCGTCTCTGTGGAAATATGCTCGCGGATTTTACTCGCGGTCTCGCG
>CALLDL010000202.1 GCA_937998305.1 uncultured Desulfobacterales bacterium
CTTGAAAGAAAACTATGCCCAGTCCGCCTCTTATCGGTCCATGAACTATCCGGGAACGGAAACATTTGAAATAATTCCGGTATTCAGCAGTATGGGGGGGCGCGCTCAGGTCATCGATGACCAGGTGATGGCCGAGCAGGAAGCCCTCAAAGAGGCAATCAAGAAAGGATTTTCAATCCTGGCGGAATGCTACGTGAGCAAAGACGGCCCTCAGATTCTGCAGATGTTACTCGACGTAACCGAGCCGGTACGTGTTCGGGTAAAAGCCGCTGAAATGATTGGAGATATCGGTGAACTGGAAGCCATCGAGCCCATCCGAAACGTGACATTCGGCAATCAGATTCTCCAAAAAAAAGTCGATGAAGCCATAACCAAGATCCACCGGAGGTTTTTTACCCGGGAGTGCCCCTTTTGCGCCGAGATCATCAAAAAGCGGGCGAAAATTTGCAAACACTGCAGCAAAGAGGTTGCCGGCCGATAAAACAGCACCATCCTGAAATTCTATGTCTTGCAAATCAATTAACTTATAACCAAAACAAACTTGATAAATCCGGTACAATATCCGGTGTAAGTTCCGGCCATATTTCTCATCAGCGCTGGATCTCGACTTTAGCACTTTACATTGTAGCGGATGGCCCGCTATTTTAATACCATTGATAGAGAGAATCGTTTTGCTCAAGCAGCGGCATCTTTAATCAGCCTGAAAGTTTCAATGACCTTTTCGAAAGTAGGAAGATCTTTTGCGAAGTAATGTCTTTCAGGCGCTTCATAGATCATCTCATACCACCAATTCCTGGTCAGCAAGCCGTAAAAAACGCCTTTTTTATTTAACCCGCTTTTGTTTTGGTAGGTATAGACAATTTTAAACCCGGGATGGCCTCCAACCTGTGCCGGTTTATTTTCAATGATATTTTGGTTCAATATGTTGGGGTTGGAGCGGAGATTATCAATAACCACTTCCGCCGCCTCTTGCGGAAGCATCCCTTTTTCAAACCTTTTCTTGGTATGCATCAGTTTTGTGTCACTTTTTGCCCTCGTGATTTGTATGCGCTGGAGCGTAAATCCGTCTTTGGTAATAAGCAGTTTTCCTTTGGCGGGATTATACTTCCGCCAACCTTCGGGCAGTTCCACTGCATAATTTTCAGAGGCGGATTTATAGTTACCACCTACCGCCATCCATGTTGCACAGCCGCAAAGAATAAAGACAAATAAAAGAAAAAATGGGCTTTTTATTTTCATGGCCGACCTCCAGCTATTTTGTAGATATCGCTTTTATATATTGCTTGATATATGCCGCATCGTCCGCGTTTGGGAAAAGGCTCAGGTATTTCTCAAATTCTGCCTTGGCCTCCTGGTATCGTCCCAGCTTGTAGTAGATCAGCCCAACGCCTTTATGGGGCGCGGGATTAGAAGGATCACCCGCAATGGACAAATTATATTCATTTATGGCCTTTTCTCTATCTTCCTCATCGTTTCTTTGACGGTATAACTCGCCCAGGCAAAAATGAGCCCTGGAATTTTGAGGGTCGCTTTGCAGAAACCGTCCAATTCCATCCTCGGCGGAGCTAAAACGCCCCATCGACAAGTCTATCATTGCGTTGTCCAGAATAAGCGGCGATATGATGTTCATGAACCTTTCCGCATTTTTTTTACCGGTTGTTTTAGGGTATTTTGTTTTAATAAACCGGTTATAGTTATTTATCCTTTCCTGAAGGCGAGGGTGGGTTCCAAAAAAGAAAGGCTCTTTTTTTTCCTGTTGTTCCACGTCCCGTTTGAGATGTATGAAAAGCTTTGGCGCCTCTTTTGGATCATAACCCGCGTTAATCAATAATACCAATCCTGCATTATCTGCTTCGGCCTCCAGTTCTCTGGAATAGCCGGTAACAGCAGCCATTGCCCCTACTGTCCCTAATACATTCGCTAGGTTCCCATATGCTCCGAAAGGAAGGGATGCCATCTGAATGGTAGCAAGAACTGCCGTTGTATTTTTTACACTTCTATAGTTTTCGATGGCGTGCCTGTGGGTAACGTGGCTCATTTCATGACCCAATAGAGCTGCCAACTGAGCTTCGTTTTCCATCTTAGAAATAAGGCCGGTGTGCACATAAATCACCCCATTGGGATATGCGAAAGCGTTAAGAAGGGGATTGCGGATAATCCAAACCTGGAAGGAAAGTCCTTTCCCTTTAATATCCTCGGGAATAAGATTTTGGGCCACTTCGTTTACATAAGCGGATAAGACAGGATCTTCGTATATGTAAGAGCTGCTATTCAGTCGTCTTTGTTCTTCACCGGACCGATTCCAAATTCGTTTTTCATCTTTCTGGAGTTGAAGCGCATCCATCTCTCCAACAGGAGGCAGTTGGGTTGTGGCACAAGACACCATACCCGTTAAAACGAAGACAGCGATTAAAAGTTTATTAATCAAATCATTCCACCGGTTTTTTAATGGGAAAATCTTTAAGGATATCCATTACCATGGCAGTGGTATCTAATGGGTTGCGCAAATCGTGATCACCGGCAGAAGCATGAAAATTGAACCACAAAACTTCACCGGTATTGGCATCCACCAATGCAAGATTCACTGCCGTAACACCCATATTAGGGGTTACCTGAACCCCCGCCAGAGCGCCTAAAATTACGCTCCCTGCCTGTAAGGCCTTTCGTCCCGCAGTCGCTATATTATCCACACCTCGCACCAGGAGCAAGGCATCCGTTTGGCCTGACAATTGTCTGACCTCAGGTCCCAGCGTGTAGTCAAAATTCTGGATTTTTTCCGGGAATCGATGCACGGGTTGACCATATGTATGAAAAATAATGCTTGAATTTACCGCTTCGAAAAGAGCGCCGGTTTGTTCAAGATTGATCTTTCGATCTTCTGACATGAGTATTTCCGGAAAGGATTTTATGTTGAGCAACGGCCTTAATTTAAGCTCATCCTCAATGGCTGTCAGCACATTCCTTTTTGCCTGCATGCACCACTCATCCATTTTCTCTTTAACGCCGCCCGCGGTTACCTGATAGACATCAACCGTGAGTGGGATCACCGTTATTGTTTTTACCTTCTCGATCTTGGTATTGAGCTGGGGGTGGGCCCGGTACCGGGGTGCAGTCGCACATGCTGAAATAAGCAGGCCGACGAATAT
>CALLDL010000203.1 GCA_937998305.1 uncultured Desulfobacterales bacterium
AAAGAAGGCCCCTGTTCAAAGGGAAATAGTTCGGTAAGAGAGATCATTAAACAGAACCTCCGGGTTTTATCAAATCAAAACTTCTTTAAACTTATTAGGGGTTCTTCTCCAATTTAGTTGGAGAAGAGGGTCCAAGGATTCAAGGGTTTGTTTTCTAAAGACTTTATCAGTGCCTTTAACATTCTTTCAATTTCTGCGATGTCTTTTTTTAGTGTAACCAATTCACCTTTTTCAATTAAATCTAAATCCCCTGCTAATAATATCTGCGTTTCCAATTCGCAAACAGAACCATAAGATATGTAAAGCATCCTTTAGCATTTCACTTGAACCCTTGAATCCTTGACCCCTTGCCTGCCCAGTTAAATTTTTCAAAGAAAAGGAGCAGGGCGAATTTAACCGGGGTACCCTTTGGGATCACATCTGCTCAATTGAAGATGCCCCACTTATTTTACCCTAATTAACGACAACTAATCGGAAGATGATCCAAATATTTTTATTTCCCTCTTAAACTTTTATAATTTAAGAATCCCTTTTAAATTCTTCCCCCTGCCTACTCTAATTCATAGGCAATAAGTGTGCTCTTTGGTTTGGTCGTTACCACGGATCCGGTTTTTAGGACCAGGGCCGCTACCAGTTCGTCCTTACCGTCGTTGTCAAAGTCTCCCACACCAAAATCACTGAAATAGCCCGAAAGTTTGCGTGTTTTCCAGAGAACGGCAAGGCCGATGCCATCCCAGTTCCGGACTTCGATTTCGCCATAGGTAAATTTTCTATACGAAAGGATTTCGCTGAGGCGGTGGTTTTTGACGGTGATGACATCATTTTTTCCGTCCTTGTTGATGTCTTGGATCAGGATGCGCATTGGATAGTATGCGTAGTTTTTATCGTCCTTGGTGCCGTGGTCCGGCAATTCGAAATAATGGGGGGTGCCGCCGGATTTTTCCCCGTCCTTCCAAATTTGTTGCCCGGATGAATCGTACACCCTTAGATTATCGAGCTTGTCAAATACCACAGCTGCTGCTTCAGATCCGTCGTTCATGGCATTTCCAAGGTAAAAGCCCATGACGTTGGCACGTTTGGAGCGCATGATCCGGTCGGCGGTGTCAAATCCGGAATTCTGCCACACCAGCTCAAAGATGGGCTTGTCAAAAGGGCTCTCCAGCCCTTGTTTTTGACCGATCAGAACGTTTCCCCGCTGAGGCATGTCAACAACCCGCAGGTACCAGTCAGTGTTTTTGACAATTTCAGCATAGCTTTTTCCGGAAAATTCCATGACAAAGGACTTGACATATTTTCGATGCGGATCCAGAGCGGAGACATATATTTCGGCAACACCGTTGCCATTGACATCCGCCACATCCACACCGATGAGATTGTCCAGGTTGCGTTCGGCAAGGGTGTTTATTTTTGTAAACCGTTTGTTTTCATACCGGTAAGCCTCAACCGTATGTTCTGTTGTAAACACCGTTTCCTGTTTGCCGTCGCCGTCGATATCGCCGATGGCCATACCGGTAATCCGCTGTTTAAAGCTTTTGCTTTTCCAGAATTTGGTGCTCTGACCCCCTGCCATCTGTGTGGTCATAAATGCGGAACCCGGCGCGGCTTTTTGGTCTCCTTGAAGCTCGCCGCCGGCAATACCACCGGCAATGAGTTTATCCGGATGGGTCCGAACGTCTGCCTGGGCTTGCCCTGTTGGGGTAGAAGATGGCCCGGTGGCCGGCGCAGCCTGACGGGTTTCCATCACCCGTCCAAACTCTTTTTCATTGATGTCGGATGCGAAAAGGTTGATGTTGGGAATCACCTGATCCATCCCCTGGCTCTGGTTGAAAAATGTGAGGGTTTGTTTTTTACCGGATACATCCATCATCTTGGCATCGATGCTCACGCTGTTGCCGAAAACCGTGAGGCTGCCGAAAAGCACGTAATCTGCTCCCAGTGCGGTTCCCAGCTTTCGCGCCTTGCTTTCATTCAACGGCCCGCCAACGGCTGCGGACGCCTTTTCGGTGGCTTGCCGATTGATGATGCTGACCTTGTCTTCCCAAAAAAGGCGGGACGAGAGCATGTCGACAATACCGTCTTTTAAAAATGAAAGGTCCTTTTCCGCATTCACCTTAAACGGGACGATGGCCACCTGAAGCGGTTTTGCAAATGCCGATAGCGGAGTGCCAACACTTACGATAATCAGTATTAAACCAATAAGACAAACTTTTGAGGTATTATTTGTTGTTTTCAAAAAAAAATTCATCTACAGTTTCCATTTCTTTGCTAAATTGTTTAGTTTTTGTATGTATTTGTATGTTATTATAATTTTATTATTTGTTTTCAAGCAATTTTTTCTGCATCAGGTAATTTAGACGTCGACTCATAAATATGTTTTACAAAATTTCTCGATTTTTTCCATACCTTTAATTTATGATGCGGTTTCATTATCCAAGACACTCGTCACTTGTCACTATTTACTTTTTACTATTCACTCAGTACTTTTTTCAATATTTCGTTCACCATCTTGGGATTGGCTTTTCCTTTGGTCTCTTTCATGACCTGGCCGACGAAAAAGCCGAAGAGCTTGGTTTTGCCGTTTTTATAGTCGTTGACTTCCGTTGAACACTGTTGAAGTACCTTTAATACAACCGCTTTTATGGCTGATTCATCGGTTACTTGAACCAGCCCTTTTTCCGCCACGATCTCTTTGGGGGATCTGCCGGTTTGGGCCATTTCGTCGAATACGGTTTTGGCAATTTTACTGCTGATGGTTTTTTCATCAATCAACCAAAGAAGCTGGGCGAGATCTTTCGAAGCAATCGGTGACTCGGCAACCGATTTGCCCTGGACGTTTAAAAGTCCCATCAGAGATCCCATGACCCAATTGCTGACCTGTTTGGGATCCGGAAAATCTTTTACACATGCCTCAAAATAGTCTGCAAGTTCACGGCTGGATGTCAGGAAATCGGCATCATAGAAAGGGAGATGGTATTCATCCACGAACCGCTCCTTTTTTTCATCCGGCAGTTCAGGGATAGCATTTTGGACCGAATCGATCCAGTCATCATCGATGATCAGCGGCAAAAGGTCGGGGTCAGGGAAGTAGCGGTAGTCATGGGCTTCCTCTTTACCCCGCATGGAGGCGGATCTGTTTTTGTCCGGGTCCCACAGCCTTGTTTCCTGAATTACCTGACCACCGTCTTCTAAAGTTTCCTTTTGACGGATGATTTCAAATGACAAAGCTTTTTCGACATGTTTAAAGGAATTCAAATTTTTCAACTCAGTACGGGTCCCGAAGGCTTCAGCTCCTTTTGGCCGAATGGATATATTTGCATCACATCGGAAACTTCCTTCTTCCATGTTTCCGTCGCTGATGTCAAGATAACGGACAATGGCCCTGAGATTTCGAAGGTAAGCCCCGGCTTCTTCAGGAGAACGGATATCCGGTTCGCTGACGATTTCCATCAGAGGCACGCCGGTTCTATTAAAATCGACCATGCTCAAGGAACGATCCGGATCATGGGTCAATTTGCCGGCGTCTTCTTCCATGTGTATCCGTGTAATGCCGATCCGTTTTTTCCCGCCGTTTATTTCTATATCCAAAAATCCGTCACGAGCAATGGGCAGCTCATACTGGGATATCTGGTATCCTTTTGGAAGGTCGGGATAGAAATAGTTCTTGCGGGCGAATCTGCTTTCCCGATTGATGGTGCAATGTGTTGCAAGGGCCATCCGCAGGGTATATTCGACAACCTTCTTGTTCAAGACGGGAAGCACGCCGGGCATTCCCAGACATACGGGACAGGTGTGCGTATTGGGCGGTGCTCCGAATCGTGTTGAGCAGCTGCAAAAAATCTTTGTCCTGGTCTTGAGCTGGGCATGAACTTCAAGCCCGATGACCGGTTCAT
>CALLDL010000204.1 GCA_937998305.1 uncultured Desulfobacterales bacterium
GATTCATCCGGCAGAAAGAAAGAGAGAAATGTCGCAGAGTCTCCTTTCGGATCGGGGATATGTCTAAAACTGATCTCAGAAAACTGGGCCAAGGCATCTTTGATGGCTTTTTTATGCAACCTCTGTTTTTCAAGAATAAAATCGAGTTTTTTAAGCTGGGCCACTCCAACGGCTGCATTCAGTTCACTGATACGGAAATTTGTCCCCAAAATTGGATGGCCTTCGAGACCTCGGTCATTGCCGATGTGGTCATGTCCGTGATCAGCATATGCATCTGCAAAGGTATAAAGTTCTTTATCATCGGTGACAACGGCACCGCCCTCGCCGCATGTAATCGTTTTGACAGGATCGAATGAAAAACAACCCATTTGACCAAATGTACCCAGCGATTTTCCGTTAAACGAAGCGCCCAGAGACTGGCAGGCGTCTTCTATCAATACAAGCCCCTTTTGATCGCAAAAACTTTTTATCTCTTCAATATGTGCCATGGCCCCGCACATATGAACCGGCAATACAGCCTTTGTCCGAGAGGTGATAACGGATTCAATGGATTCAGGGTCCAGGCAAAGTGTTTCATCAATCTCAGAAAAAACAGGGACTGCACCGGCGTATAAAATCGCTTCAATGGTTGCGATAAACGTAAACGGCGGTACAATGACTTCGTCGCCTGCACCGATTCCGCATGCCGCTAATGCAATACAAAGCGCTGCCGTACCACTGGAACTGAGATGGCAATACCCGGCACCGATCCGGTTTGCCAGTTCAGACTCAAATGTTTTTGCCTTCCAGTGCCCTTTTCGGACGCCGTCGAAACCATAACGGAACAACACACCCGTATCAAGAACATCTTGAACTTCTTTGCGTTCTTCGTCGCCAAATATTTCAAAGCCCGGCATGATGAATCTCCTTGTTGAATTGTCGATTAAAAAACCAACTCATCTCCCTTTATCCGAAAGATTTTGGTTTTTGGCAAAAGCATCCTTGAAATACTTCTTCATCGCAATACGTGCGTAATAACTTGCGCGAAGCCCGATGTATTTTTCGTGGGCGACAATAACGGACAAGGCGATTTTCTCATCCCCTTTCTTTTCTTCGGCAAAACCCACAAACCAGTCGTACCGTGCATCGTGGGTTTTATTGTCAATGGAGCCGGTTTTACCGCCGATATTAAGCCTTGAAAGGATTTTATCTTTCCGGTACCGTCGGAAAGCTTTTCTGCCCGTACCGCTTTTTATGGTAGTTGCCATCAGACGATTCAATGTCTGGGAAGCATTTGGAGCCATTGCCTGGCTCATCGAAACCAATTTGCCGTTATAAATGA
Source organism: uncultured Desulfobacterales bacterium (assembly GCA_937998305.1). Lineage (GTDB taxonomy): Bacteria > Desulfobacterota > Desulfobacteria > Desulfobacterales > UBA11574 > UBA11574. Next base: position 1,322 of record CALLDL010000204.1, read on the forward strand.
TGCGTCCCTTTTCGTTCACAATCCGGTCAATGATGGTGGGTTCCAACAATTGCCCCTGATTGACAATTGCCGAAGCCATCATTGCCCCGTGAATGGGAGACATTCTTGTTTTATTGTTAAATCCACAGGCGATCTCGGCCCACTGGTAGGGCTCATCAGATAAAGCGACACAACTGGGATCAACAATAATTTCAAAATCAATGTTTTTGTTGAAACCAAATGCCTTCGCATATTCTTCAAGCGTATCTTTGCCAAGATAAAGGGAGCCGATTTTCCCAAACACCGGATTCACCGACTGGGCAAAGGCGTCCTTGAATGTAATCCGATTGGTGTACCGGTTTTTTCGCTCTTTGAGCTGAGACTTATATAAAGTGTGTTTCATGCCGTTGTAAGTAAATACATGGTTTGAACTAAAACCATATTTTTCAATCGCCGCAGATGCGGTAACAATCTTAAAAATGCTCGCTGCTGGGAACCTGTTATCAAGGCACGGGTTGTTGGACGGATCGGTTTTATTAAAACTCACCATGGATAAAATTTTGCCGGTAGCCGGATCCATGGCCACAATTCCAATGTATCGAGCGGTAGAGGTGTTAAGTTTTGATAGAAGATAATTCTGCAGTCCAATGTTAAGACTGGTCTTCACATTAAATTTATGATCGTTTGAAACAAAATCGAAACTTTTGTCCTTTAGGTTTACAAAGGATACGCGATTCAGCAGCGTTCGGACTTTCTTTTTGTCTAATGAATGATTCTCATTGAATGGTGAAATAGAATCTGTTGTTAAATGGGAAAATGATTTCCCGCCAAGACCGCAGGTTATCGCATAAACCGCAACAAACAAAAGGAGAACCAAAACAGAACACTTAAGGAAACCATTTACGAGTCTTTTTTTTGCTGCAGACCGTTTTAGGCCGTCTTGATATTCCCGCCAACCCTGCCTTTCAGGAGTCGCCGTATCCATCTTAAGTCTTCGGGGCATCATATTTACTTATAATTATAACTCAAGTTTCACATCCTTAATTTTCAGCAATATTGTGTTGCAAAACTTAATTTTTGTCCAATATAGATTTATGGATGGACACTAGCTAAGAGACGTACCTGGTTTAACTTTTTTGTCCAGAGTTGCGACTGCACCGCTATCTTTTTCAACAGCAGCCAACAACATACCGTTAGAAAGGATCCCCATCAACTTGGCCGGTTTCAGGTTCGCAACGACAACAACCTGCTTCCCCTCCAGATCCTCCGGAGAATAGGTCTCCGATATACCGGCCACGATGGTCCGTCTTTCCCCCATGTCAACTTCAAGCTTTAACAATTTTTTTGCCCGAGGGAGCGCCTCGGCATGAATGACGGTGGCGACCCTGAGATCTATTTTATTAAATTCTTCGAGAGTTATCTCGGGTTTAATGTCAAGCGTCATATCTTTTGTATCCTTTATCCCGGGTGATGCCATAGGTTCTTTTTTAAGATCGATCCTTGGGAAAAGCGTAGTTGATTTAGGAACCCTCGTTCCGGGCATCAGCGTTTTCCACTTTCTAAGGATATCAATACTAAAAGGCTGCTTCTTTGAATCAATACCGAGATGTTTCTGCATGGTTTCCGCAGTTTCCGGCATTATTGGATAGATTAGGCCGGATATTATCCTAAGTGATTCAAGGAGGTTATAAAGTACGACTTCAAGCTGTTTTCGGCTGGATTTTTTCTTCGCAAGCACCCAGGGGGTCGTAAGGTCAATATATTTGTTCATATGGCTGATAAATTCCCAAATGACCATGATCGCTTTGTTAAAGGCGAAACTCTTCATGTGTTTTTCGAATTTGGCAACGGTTTCCAATGCCTCTGATTCCAAACCGAGGTCTAATTCACCTTCCACCTTAATATCAATTTCAGGAACGACTCCGGAAAAATATTTGTGGACCATCGCAAGAACTCTGCTAAATAGATTCCCAAGATCATTCGCAAGATCAGAATTGATTCGTTGTATCAGTGCTTCTTCACTGAAATTGGAATCGAGTCCGAAGGTCATATCTCGCATCAGAAAAAATCGAAACGCATCGAGGCCGTAAACATTTTTAAGTTGAAGGGGCTCTACTACATTCCCGATGCTTTTGGACATTTTGCTTTGATCGACATTCCAGTACCCATGGACATGCAAATGCTTGTATACGGGAATTTTTGCCGCCTTGAGCATGATCGGCCAGTAAATGCCGTGGGGTTTTAATATATCTTTGGCGATGATGTGCCGGGCATGCGGCCAGAAAGTTTTAAACCGATCTCCATCCGGATACCCCAGTGCTGAAACGTAGTTTAAAAGCGCGTCAAACCAAACATAGGTAACATATTCTTTATCAAAGGGCAGTGTAATTCCCCACTTAAGGCGCGTTTTAGGTCTGGATATGCAGAGGTCTTCAAGCGGCTGTTTGAGAAAGGATAGAACTTCATTTCTATAACGTTCCGGGCTTATGAAATCAGGATTGTCATGAATATGATCAATCAGCCAGTCTTGATAGCGGCTCATCTTGAAAAAGTAGTTGGATTCTTTTATGAGTTCAGGCGTTGTTTCGTGATCAGGGCACTTGCCGTCAACCAACTCTCGATCTGCATAAAAGCGCTCACACCCAAAGCAATAAAGCCCCTGGTATTCACTGAAATAGATATCCCCGGAATCATAGATCTGTTGCATGATCTGTTTTACCAATACCATATGGGAAACATCCGTCGTACGGATGAAATAACTGTATTTGATATTAAGTTCGGGCCAAAGATCTCTGAAAAGCCCGCTTATTTTGTCAACGTAAGTCCTGGGACTTAAATTCTCTTTCTTGGCAGCCCGAACGACCTTATCGCCATGTTCATCTGTACCTGTTAGAAAAAACCTCTCTGCCTGGAGCATGGAATGAAATCTACAGGCAACATCGGCCACAATCGTTGTATAAGCATGCCCAAGATGGGGCCTGGCATTCACATAATATATTGGCGTGGTTATATAAAAAGGGTTAACCATTTTTTTCTCCCGGATAAGGTAAGATCATATGGATACTTTAAAAATTTATTTCAGGAATCGGGGTGTTTTTATTTGTTGAATCGCTCCATGGATAATTTTTACAATAAAAACGCCCCAATCCCTCATTTATTTATATCTGAATTGAGCGATTGTCGAGTTTGCCGGAGATGTAAGGCATGAGACATGCAGCCGTAGTCTGCTACTGCAAATGTCTCATAACACAGCAGATTCGGTGAAATCGGCAATCGCTCAGTTTAGGTTATGATCTCATCGACCCGGGCCTCTATTTCCTCACCATCTTCTAAACGAATCGCAATGCGATTGTATATTGCATTATGGCGTATCACTTTGCCTTTTCCATTTTTAGTTTTAACCGCTTCCCCGACTTTGGGAAATTTCGCCTTTATTTTTTTGTACATTTCATGCTCAAAAGTTAGACAACACATGAGTCTACCACACTGCCCGGAAATTTTAGTGGGATTTAACGACAGGCCTTGTTCTTTTGCCATTCTTATGGAAACTGGTCCGAATTTCTCGATAAATGCAGAGCAGCATATTTCCCGCCCGCATCTTCCCATACCACCGCACATTTTTGCCTGATTACGTATGCCAACCTGTCGCATCTCCACTCTGACACCGAACTTTTTAACCAGCATTTTTACGAGTTGACGGAAATCAACACGACCTTCAGATGTGAAAAAAAATGTCAATTTACTTGCATCAAAGGCACTCTCAACGTTAAAAAGGTTCATTTTAAGCTCAAGTTCCCGAATGCAGCTCAGACAGTGGGCATGGGCCTGTTTTTCGGTCTCAGTATTTTTTTCTCTCTTGTGAAAGTCTTCTTGGCTTGCCAGACGAAACACTTTTTTAAGAGGCTTTCCCAATTGCTTCGCCGCAGATTGGTCGTATGGCACTGGAGGGACCACCACCATCCCTAATCCGAGCCCTTGCTCAGTTTCAACGATCACGTGGTCTCCTCGATTAAGGACAAATGCACCGCTATCAAAATCATAAACCTTTCCGGCAGGTTTGAATCTTATTCCAACGACTTTTTTCATATATTTAACTTCTACGGATTTTTATATAAAGTTTCGCACCCTGCAACTCGTAATTCACACTTTTGCAAGCCTCAGAATCAACACTTCCAACGTGAGTCGCAAATTGGCGTTGGCCTGAATATTTTTCTGTGCCAATTGAATATTGTCAATTTTTGAAAGAAGTGAAGCAACGGCCATCTTTTTGGAACTTTGTTGAATTTTTTCTCTCAAATCTTTGTTCATGATTTGTGCTGGATGAAATTTACAGATAACAAGATCTCTGAACCAGGATTTCATCACTTCCAAAGAGTCGGAAAGGGCACCTTTATTTTTTGATAGATTTTCTGCAAATGCCAAGCGCGAAGGGATAGACATTAAAGATAATGATTCAACGCTGTTTAGGAGCCAGTCCCTTCGCTTGATCCAGTTTATTTTACTCATGTGGCGCATCATGGAAAGGGCCTTGGAAATACTGCCGTTTGCCATGGTCGCAACTATACTGGCATCATCGTGACTGGCGCCTTGTTTTTCGACGAGCAACGCCTCAATGTGATTGTGGGGAATCGGGCTAAATCTAATATGCTGGCAGCGTGAAACAATCGTGGGAAGAAGATCAGATGTATGCACGGCAGTTAGTATCAGGACAGTTCGATCTGGAGGTTCCTCCAACATCTTTAAGAGGGCATTACCTGCTGCAGGATTCATCGCCTGAGCATCGCTTATAATGACCACACGCAATCTTGCCTCATATGGTTTCATGGTGAGGGTATTACAAAGATTACGTATTTGATTAATCCTGATAAAATTACCCGTCGGTTCTATCAAGATAATATCCGGATGATTACCGGACTTGATTTTACCGCATGATTTGCAACATCCACAAATTCCGCTTTTTTTTGTTATTTCCTGAATCGTGCTACGGTTAGCTCGATTTTTTTTCTCTTTAGGAAGACTTTCATCCCCATGACCCATACAGTTACTAGCCATAGCTGTCGCCATAGCTGTAGTTTTTTTGCCCACACCTTCAATTCCGAGAAAAAGAAGGGCATGAGGTATGGTCTCATTTCGAAGAAGCGTCGTCAAAAGTCGAATCGGTTTTTCTTGACCCAATATCGACTCAAATCCAAACATCGATTGAAAACCAGTCACAAATTTAACAATCTACACGTTCTTTTAATTCTTTTCCGGATTTGAAAAATGGGAGTTTCTTGGGTTTAATCTGAACCTTTCCCCCGGTTTTAGGATTTCTTCCGGTATAGCTTTTGTAGTTTTTGACAAAAAAACTGCACAGGCCCCGAATCTCAACACGGTCACCTTTTACCAAGGCATCTGTCATGTTGTCGAAAAATACCTGGACCACTTTTGCCGCTTCTGCTTTAGAAATGTTTGCTTCATTTTTCAAAGCGGAGATTAGCTCCAACTTGTTCATATATCCTCCTTCTTACAATATCTGTCCATAATTTGATCCACTCAAATTTTATGCCCTGATCCCAATAAAACTGGATTCGTACCCTTAGTAACAATAAATGTGTTCTTTTTACAGCAAAACGCTTAAATGTCAAAACCCAAATTTCAATTCAATTAAAAATCCCGATGCCAAACAAATCGTATGACCTGAATTTTTAGAACTCCCGCAGCGTAAACTAAGCAGGAAATTTAAACTTTATAAAATGCAAACCTGCAGTAAGTCAAGTGGTTATGATAATATTCCCGGTAGTATCTCGATATCCTCTTCACTCACCTCCACCCCTGCATACTGTCCAAGTGCTTCGATGTCAACGATCACACGTCCTTTTCCCCTGTATCGAGCAAACGTACCCATGACGCCGGCAAATGGTCCATGAACGACGATAACCCTGTCCCCTTTTCTAAAACGGGTACCTGTGGTAACAGTATTGTCCCCTTTAACCATAATTTTTAATGAGTCTATGGTATCTGAAGGAACAGAAACCGGGCCTTCTTTGTTGCCGATTAAGCGAACAACCCCGACTGTTTTTACAATTTCAAGGTGTTCGACCGGCTCCAGATTGGTTTTCACAAACAGGTATCCAGGAAAAAGTGGGACCCTGATCATCACTTTCCGGTCACGACGTTTGCTTCTGACCTGAACTTTGGGCAGAAAAACCTCCATGGATTTTTTGATCAGGCCTTCGTTGACCACGTTTTCGAACCTGCTTCTTGTGTGCAGGACATACCATGAATATCTAAGTTCTGATAGTGTCATTTTATCTGTTGGTTCAAATTTCGTATCTTTAATTTTCAGTAACCCCAATAATGCGTAGCAGGCCGGGAAAATTTATTTCGACCCGCTACTTCAAAGGCTTTTTAGCCATATTCCGTTGCAAAATTTAAATCGCCAACATATCCTCTTTAAATGAATAAGTCCAGTGTGATTTTATTTTATCCAATACCTCCAATTCCGTGAAGTCTGATCATAAAATTAAACCTTAAATCATCTCCTTCTCTAGTGAGATTGGAATCAAATGACCAGCACTGGGTTTCGTACAAAAACCCGGCGCCGTATTTTAAGTTTCTGCCGTCAAAAATGTTACGCTCATACTCTCCACGCACTGAAAGTCTGTGTGATATCTTTAAACCAAGATTGGTGTAGACGGTCTCACTGGTATCCCGTTGATATCGATAATCAACAAACAACTTGTCCCCACGCATATCCCATAATGTTGCGCTAACATTTCGTGACCGAAAGTTGCTGTCATAATGTGACCAGTCAGCATCCGCATTTATGGAAAAATATCTTGCAGGGTATAGTTCAAGCATACCGCGTATCGGGGAAAACGGTTCCGGATCGTCCTCTTTTTCTTTGTTGATGTCGTAAGTTTGTTGCAGCTTGAACCGGAAGAACTCATTGTAAGCATACGACGGCGGTTCAACACCTCCATCGCCCTTTGGGGTATCCGTTGGACCAACACTTTTTTGTCCTGTAATTTGTTTC
>CALLDL010000205.1 GCA_937998305.1 uncultured Desulfobacterales bacterium
AGGCTAACGATGTTTAGAGATCCTCGAAAATATCCGAAAAATTGGATTAGACCCGTTTCGGTGGCATACTGTTCATTCACAGCATAGTTGAATTGATAGTTTAATATGGGAATGATGATATTCGGGAGAAACGTCAATAAAATTAAAATTTTTATGAGCGAAGACTCCTTCATTAAAGGAAGAATATTTTTAAACTCCGTAAAAAGGTTACGGCTTGATTTGGATTTAGTGCCTTTTTTATCACTAAATAACAGTGTGGGATAATTTTTTCCCATGCGCCTGACAACCCCGGCGCCCATCAGTGTGGTTCCTAAGTAGAAAAGCAAAAGATTATCAAGTGTAATGGCCTTGGCCAGAAAGGGCGTTCCGAAACTTCCGATAATTGAACCGATTACACCGCCGGCCGTAATAAGAGAGAACAATCGTTTGGATTGTCTGGTATTGAAAAGGTCGTTGGCCAGATTCCAGAACAAAAGCCCAAGCAATGCTTCATACTGGGCTTTTAGCATAAATAAGGCCGGATAGATGAGATCGATGTTAAAGGGAATCAAAAAGCGTATTCCTGCCACTGAAACGCCGCAAAACACGAAAAGATAAGATAATATTCGTGTCCCGGGGAATTTGACCATAATTCCGGTCATTGCCCCCATAATAAAAAAGAGGGCGATGGAATTGAGCATGTATACAATCGGCAGGTATTCGACGCCGTAGCGTTTTAGAAAAGCGGTTTCCGCATAATTGTTGAGGATGACGTTGGAGCTGGTCAAAAGAAAATAAAGAAAAAACGTCCACAGAAGCAGACGGATTTCATCTTCATAAACATTCAACCATTTGCCGATGGTTCTCAGCATTGATGTCCTCTATGGGTTGTCTTTTTATGGTTCTTCTCCAATTTAGTTGGAGAAGAGGGTCCAAAAAGTCAAGGAATAGACACAACAGATCTTCTTATCTGTAAATTTTGCTATTATTCTCTATATCTCTAAACAGAGTTCGTATGACTTTTGCCAGACTTTCAAATCTTTGTAATTCTTTAACATTTCACTTGAACCCTTGAATCCTTGACCCCTTGACCCCCTTGGGATCACACTTGCTCACTTGGAGATGACCCACTTATTTTACCCTAATTAACTACAACTCGGGAGATGATCCTTTTTTATTGATTACGGAATCTCTCTGACCAGTCTGAAGCCTGTGGTTTGATACCGGGTCGCTGAATGCCCGAAAGACCGATTGGCCGATCGGCATGAATGGCCATATTTAAACCAGCTTCCGCCCCGACGTATCCGCATGTTTCCGGATTCCGGCCCCTTAGGATCAATTACGGGTTTTGTCCCGTAATCGCCGTACCAGTCCATGCACCACTCCCATACATTGCCGTGCATATCGAACAACCCCCAGGGGTTGGGTTGGTAGCTTTTTACCGGTGCCGGCTGATTGATCTCTAATTTTATAGATTTAACATACAGCTGGCATACATCATGTTTGAGACTGTTGTTTCCATACATGGCCTTGTCACAATCGATGGTGTCCCCCCAACTAAAAGGGCTTTTGGTGCCGGCTCTGGCGGCATATTCCCATTCTGCTTCAGTGGGGAGACGATACTTTTCTTTTCCAAGCTTGTTCAACCGTTTGATGAATTTCATACAGTCAAACCAGGAGACCCGGGTGACCGGCATGTTGTCAGAACCTTTGCGGCGTAACAACACCCGTCGTCCCATAATGGAATGCCATTGACCCAACGTAACTTCAGTGGTCTGCATGTAGAAAGGCTTGCTGATGGTAACCTGGTGCCGAACTTCAGATGTGCCTCGATGGGACTCATTCGGCGGGCTGCCCATGGTGAAAGTTCCTGATGGTACCAGGACAAACTCCATTCCCAAGGTGTTGGTGTAGGTTTTTTCGAGGCCGTAAATAGAAACAGAAAAAGAAATGATAATGATGACAGTGATAAGAATTAAACATATCGTTGAAACTTTCTTTGCTATCATCGATTTTTTGTGCATTACAACCTCTATCTGATGTTTAGAAACAGGGTTTAATTCAAACGTTCAATACAATTTAATTGATTTTTGTATATTAAGTCAAACAGTTTCGTGCAAAGGCTGATGAGACCGTACTTTTGAACTGCAGCATTGAGCGCTAACCCCGTAGTTACCGGACTGCTTCCCGCCGCGAAGCAATGCCGAGAGGTAGAATACCCGCTCTGAAGGACGGAGAGTTTCACTCGATCAAGCTCGCCGAAGTTTTGCTGCAGGGAGTTTTAACGATACGGCGATTTGATTGTGTTTATCCAATGACGATTATTTCTTATTTTTCTTGCGTTTTTCACAATTTTTGGTGATATTTCTTTTAACCTGATAGTTTAGAACCCGTTTCACCTAAAAACTCCCATTCGTTTCCCGCATAAAGGTCGGGAGAATTTAAATTATGAAAACCTTGGCCAGTAAATTTTTTATTTTTATTATCATCCCGGTGGTATTCATATCGTCGGCATTGTCTCTTTCAAGCTATCTGCTGGTGCATAAACTTCTGCTCGATCAGATGAAAAAAACAGGTCAAAATTTCCTCCGGGCTTCTGCTGAGGGGGTCTCAACCAGGGTCGTTCAGATTCAATCCACACTTAAAATTCTGGCAATCACCGAAAATTTGGGAGCAGAAAATGAATCTCAACAACACCGTTTGTTTGTTAAGGTCAAAAAAGAGTTGGGCGGGGCGGTGACGTCTGTTTTCATGGGATTTCCTGATGGAAGGTTTATTCGAGCAAAAACCACACCGCTGCCCAAGGATTACGATCCCCGCACAAGACTGTGGTATCTTGAGGCCTTGCGACTGCCGACCGGCGTTAGGGAGGGTATCACAGAACCTTATTTGGATGCCAGCACCCAACGTCCTACATTTACCTTATATCATAAAGTTCTCAATCCTACCGGCGGATTAATGGGTGTTCTCGGAGTGGATGTAGATATCGCTTTGGCTTCTCGAAGCCTAATGACTAACTTTCCTGTTCTTGAAGGTGGAGATAATATATTGCTGGACGCCAATGCAGTCGTCTTACTCCACCCGAACAAAAAAATGATTGGATCGGATATCGCTGTCACCGGAGAAGAATTATATAAACAACTGTCCGAAGATATTAAACATCTGAAAATTCAATACAAACAATATATAGGAAAACTTTCGAACGAGAAGCGGTATATGGGATTTTATCGCGTTCATGGCGCCCCCATCTGTTTTGTGTTAAGTGTTCCGGCGAAGACGGTCTTAAAACCTCTCCATAAGTTAACGCTTCAGATGGCTGCACTGAATATTTCGCTGATTATGGCACTTTTACTTTTGTTGGTTGTGGTCACCCGACGTATTTCACGACCCATTATTGACCTGATGAACTCCGCGGTACAAGTGACCGAAGAGGGGCCTTACCGTGATGCTATTGAAGTAAAAAGTCGTGACGAGGTTGGGCAATTAACCGCAGCATTCAATGAGATGATGGAAGGATTGCGTCAAAGGGATTTTATCCGGGACACCTTCGGCCGGTACGTGACCAAAGAAGTGGTGGAAGAACTTTTGGACACATCCGACGGTCTTAAACTGGGCGGTGAAATACGGGAAGTAACGATTATGCTCAGTGACCTGAGGGGATTCACTCCCCTTTGTGAAAATTTAAACCCTGATCAGGTCATCGAAGTTCTAAACAGTTATTTAAGCCAAATGTCCAAGATCATCGGGCATTACAAAGGTACCATCAATGAGTTTATCGGCGATGCCATACTGACGTTTTTCGGTGCACCGGTCAAATATGGAGACAGCCCGGCCCGTGCAGTGGCCTGTGCATTGGCCATGCAACTGAGTATGGAAGAAGTAAACCGCAAAAACAAAGAAAAGGGCCTTCCTCCTCTCTTTATGGGTATCGGCATCAACACGGGGGATGTCATCGTCGGAAATATCGGTAGTAAAGAACGCGCAAAATATGGTGTTGTTGGGCACAATATCAATTTGGCATCACGGGTGGAGGGGTCAACCATAGGGGGGCAAATTCTGATTACCCCATCGACGTACGAGCAGATTCAAGATTTGGTAATTGTCCGTTCGGTTCGGCCTGTAAGATTCAAGGGCGTGGAAGAAGATATTGCTCTATATGATGTGATCGGCATGAAAGCGCCTTACAACTTAATGCTCCCGGATGTTACAGGAGAGGCGCCCCCTTTAAAGACACCGATTTCGGTAACGCTAAACCGAATGAAAGACAAAAAGGCGGTATCAGAGGGCATTGTTGCAGAACTGACGCACTTTTCGAGTCTATGGGCGACGTTGAAAGTAGCCGAAGAAATCGCTTCTCTCCAGGAAGTGCGAATCGATTTTAGCGGCGAGGAAACCGATGGGAAGGTTTATATGTATGCAAAAGTGGCAAATGTAACCCATCAGGATGATTATTATGTGCATTCGGTACAAATTTCTTACTTGACTCCCATGGTAAAACAATTTGTTAAGCGCTTGTCCGGATCCGAATCTTTTCAATCAGAAAGGTGAAAAAAGTTATGAACATCGGTATTATTACCGCCGAAGGTTACGATTATCCTCCCACAAAGCGATTGGTGGAAGCGGCTGATGAAAAAGGTCACCGGATTATCGTGGTGGACCCTATCTATGTGTGGCCGGTTTTGGTGAGCGGTAGCCCTGATTTGGAAGGTGAACTCGATATCTCAATTTTGGATGTTGTTTTACCGCGACAGGGTGCAACCGTGAACGACTCCAGCCTGAAACTGGTTCCGCATCTTAATCTTATGGGGGTTCCACTGGTCAATAAACTGGATGCCATCCGTCTGGCAAAAGACCAGTTCCTTACCCTTCAAGCCTTGTCTGCTTTTCAAATACCCATACCTGACACCGGATTTATCAACGCCTATGAGGGCTTTCAATCAGTTTTAGACCGATTGGACGGATATCCGGTGGTCGTTAAACAGGTCAGCGGTCGTGTAGGAGAAGGGGTCTTTCTGGTTAACAATGACCATAAAGCCAGATTAATCCTTCATAACACTCTAGAGACCGGTAAAGGCATGTTGGTCCAGAGATTTATTCCACCGAAAAACAGACTCGATATCCGCGTCCTTGTCATCGGCGGCAAGGTCGCCGGAGCCATGAAACTCAAGCCGAAACCCGGAGATTTCAGATCTAATTTTCATCTGACTAGAAAAAGCTGGCCTGTGGAGCTGTTGCCCGAGTGGGAAGAAATTGCACTTAAGGCAGCAGACGCACTAGGGCTTGAAATTGCCGGTGTGGATTTAATTGTGAATGCCGATGGAAAGGTTCACGTTGTCGAGCTTAATTATTCTCCCGGTTTCAGCGGCCTGGAAGCAGCA
>CALLDL010000206.1 GCA_937998305.1 uncultured Desulfobacterales bacterium
AAAAAAGCCGAAGTAGCTATCTCCTACCTCGGCTTTTAATTTAACTAAATTAATGCGTAATTTTCATAATTCTACAGGTAGACCTTGTTCCTTCCAATCAGCGAAAATGGCCTGATTGATATCCTTGTAACCAAGTTTGAGCAATTTGCGGTATGCATTGTAGCTTCGGCCACCGGAGTTACAATAAACAATTATCTTTTTCTCTTTATCCAGGATCTCTGATTGAGAGGCAAAAGTTGCCACAGGGATGTTAATTGCGCCAGGTATGTGACCTTCTCTGAACTCTTCTGCATCGCGGACATCAACCACTGTAAAGGTATCAGCACCACTTTTGATTAACTGATCGAGGTCGGCTGGCACAATCTTGGTTGTTTCAATGCGTTTTTCATAATCTGGCCCAGCATAAATCGGCATACCATTTTCCTCCCAGACCGGCATACCTTCAGCATAAACAAGGACATTCTTATAGCCGATTTCCAAAGCCTTCGCAGCAGCCTTCTTGCTTTTCCCACACTTTACGCCGTTGCAATAAAAAACAACTTTGGCTGATTTATCTGTTGGGAGTAACCCCAGATGCTCAGAAAATTTTTTTTCAGGGATATTAATTGCCCCTTTGATGTGAACCTCTTGATATTCTTCCGGATTTCTGGCATCGACCACTGTTATTTCTTCCCCAGAATCAATGAGGTTTTTGAGTCCAGCAGTGTCAATAAGTTCATAGCCACTGTCAGTTTTTCCATATGCAATGACTACGAATGCTGTCCAAAAAAGTAAAGTCAGTAAAGCGTTTCTTTTCTTCATTGTATCCTCCTCTCTGTTTTATTTTTTTTTTGATAGTTTCATTCAATCACAGAGTGTTTCATACACAGGGCGCTTTCTCTTCTTCCCATCTTCCTAAAAAACATAGAAATGACGAAAAACTGTAACTAGTGTTCATGTCAGCTTGACTGGATGAAGCACCACTCCGAAAAAACTCACTGTAATTAAAATAATGTCAGCTTTAATCCTCAGGATCTGATGTTTTTGGTGCCTTAATCGGCAGGCTCAGCACCCTTTACAGTTCCTTTAAGAGTTAAAGCTCAGAGGAGAGCTAGTATAGGAAGGGAAAAGAGGAAAAAGTGCCCACCGTCAGATCACCCAGACCGGGTGACTTCTTAAGACACTTAACTCAATGTATGGTGTAAATCATTTGGAGCATCCTTTTTACCTAATTGAAAATTAAAATTGATGGAATTTATAATATGAAAATACAATAAGTCAAATAGAAAGAAACTATGAATCGAGCGCCATATATAAGAGTAATAAATTTTATCAATTACTTGCCACAATCTACAGTTTTGTAATACAAGATTTGACTCAACATATCCACTGTACATCTTGGGATTTTAAGAACCATTCACGACTGTAAATTGATAGCAGATCTATACAGTAGGTTATGCTTTGCATATCAAAAGAAAACCCCCTATATAAAACAGGAAGCAATGGGTTTTTTCTGCTTAACACTGTCATACATATCAGCAGACATTGAAGGTTATACTTAATAGTAGGACGATAATTTCTTGTTCCGCTTTTTTCAAAGTGCACCTTAACAAGCATTAATCTTCTTTAGACTTAAATTATAGAGCCCCGTAATTCATTATTAATTAAACTATATTAAGCCGATACTCCTATTACTATAGGGAAATAATTAAAATTATTCCAACAGTAATAGGATAACTGAAAGGTTTATGGATCTTGTTGAAGATGCAATCCTTGGTGATTCAAAAGCCCCCATATCCACTATTGGCGGCATGCCATTGCCGGTATCGGCAACCGCCGGATCATCAATTTTCCGGTCATCTCCATCAATGTCAGTTGCCGGCAGGGCAAGAGCTGAGTTGTCCCCTGCATCAATGCACGGTGAGTCATTCAGGAGATGAAAGTCTCCGTTCTCCTCATCCACAAACATTGGGTCTGCATTGATATTCCCGGTTCCGTACCAAGTGGTCTCCCCCTGGATATCAGAGTAAGTGACGGAGATTTCTGAATCGCAAGAAATCTCGTCAGGGCTATCTCCCCACAAAATGCTGTTGGTCACTGCTGTTCCTGTTAAGGGGTTTGAACAAGCAATCGCGCCACCGGGACTCGAGGCACTGTTGTTGCTGAAGGTACAATTGGTAATTATCGGTGCAGAGTTTTTAAACGAGATTGCCCCGCCGTTAACAGCCGCCGTGTTGTTGCTGAAAGTGCAATTAACAATCGTCGGTTCGGCGGTATCAAATGATAGCCCGCCGCCGTTCCGACCGGATGTGTTGTTTTTAATGATGCAGTTGGTAATGGTCGGCCTGGAAAATGGTGAGGCATGAATCCCGCCACCGTTACTCTGATCATTATCACCTGTTACCGAATTGTTTTGGATAATGGAGTTTGTGATGAACGGCTCTGAAGAAGACCCACAAGAAATGCCACCTCCGGCGAAAGCCTCGTTGTTGGTGATGATGCAATTGGCAATGGTCGGTGAGGAGGAACTGCCAATACGAACGCCGCCGCCGTTTTCTGATGTTGAACCGTTGGTGATCGTGAACCCATCCAGGGTGGAGTTATTTCCTGTGGCAAAGGTTACTACACTGCCGTTATTGCCACCATCAATAACGGTTGAAACTGCCCCGTTTTCCGAAATAAGGGTAATGGTCTTACTACCGGGAAACAGGATATTCTCAAAATAGGTGTCAGCGGCAATAGATACTGTATCTCCAGTAGATGAGGCATTAATTGCATCCTGGATTGTATCATAATCACCAGGAACAAAAATTGTGGCCGCAAAAACAACAGAGGAGGATATGAAAATTGATAAAATAAAGAAACAAAAAGTGCAACACTTGGTGAATAACACCAGTGAAGGCTTTAATATATCTGACGGGGAAACCTCACTCATGGAAATATTTCTCATTACCGCCCCCCTTGAAGAAGATTCAACTTTTCTTGAATTTATGTGAATTTCCAAACCCTTTAACCAAAACAGCATATGGGAGTTTTAATGTCAATTTCTTTGTCAGGAAAATAAATTTAAACTGGGTGTAAATTATTTGCCATAATCTTGAGTTTTGTAATACAAAATCTGACTGAATATATCCACTGGCAATCTTGATATTTCAGGAATGATTCAGGACTTTATATTGATAGACATAAAAAAGGCAGGGCCATTTCTAATCTGCTTCACATATATGGCTTCCCCAAAAATCATCCTTCTTAACTAATCTAGACATTATCTTTGTAACACCATCAGTAAAACCTTTATCCCACCCTTTTATAAATTCCCTTGCATATATGGTGGGTAAATTTCTTGTTTCTGTTTTTATATAATTATCAATGTATTTTTTTCTTACTTTTCCTCCTGTTCTTCTAGCTTCATCAAAACCCTTCTGGTACCCATCTTGCTCATAGTAATCTCTGTTGTCCATGCCGTGCACCTCACATTTCTTAAAATAAAAAAAGCTGAGTCCCTTTTTCTCAAGGCAACCCGGCTATCTTTCACAGACCCGTGGCTTTCCGTCCCTACCTCACAGCAGGTTTGGCTTTAGCTTATTTCCTTAAAAATTTTAAACAATTGAATAATCAATTTCAATTGTACTTTGGTACTAGAACCTTATCGTTAAGGAATTATTAAAAATTTGATCTTTCCTCGAAAAAGTGGACACCTAATTTAAGCCGCCCGCTCAAAAGCCTCCGGGGTCTGATAATCGAGACTTGAGT
Source organism: uncultured Desulfobacterales bacterium (assembly GCA_937998305.1). Lineage (GTDB taxonomy): Bacteria > Desulfobacterota > Desulfobacteria > Desulfobacterales > UBA11574 > UBA11574. Next base: position 3,733 of record CALLDL010000206.1, read on the forward strand.
GGAGCCGTTGCCTATTGTAGAAAATCTCAATGTAATCGAATACTGCCATTTGTGCTTCACCTCTTGTCCGATAACGCTGACCATGGACTAGCT
>CALLDL010000207.1 GCA_937998305.1 uncultured Desulfobacterales bacterium
AAGATTGTATGGCAAACCTATTGATTTTTCAAAGATTGATTCCTGTTCTTTCTTTACGAACCCTTGCCACGAGTTCACGCGGTTTAAAAAAAGATTATCCATGGAGCGACTATTTAGAAAAACTCCCCGACCCCTCAATTACTTTAGATCCGGATCACCCAACTTCAGTTCCGTAATGACAGCACCAAGAAACGAAAATATGGAAAAGATAAATATCCGCCACAACAGGTTTGTTGTCACGGCACCGACTGAAATTCCACTGCTAAAGACGAGCATTGCCGACACTGCCGTATAAAGTATCCCGACCATGGCGCCACAAACAACAACCCCGAAAAAACGCTCCCCTAATGTTGCGCCACCGCAGGCCAGGGTTACAACTGAGCCACAAAGCATGGGCACAAAGACGGATAACCACCAAATCGCCTTTAAACCGGGAAGTTCTCCAATATTTTTTAAATAGGCGATATCCGCCAGCCCGAATATGACTGCCGCAATCACGGCACACACACCGATATGCCAAAATCGTTTCCGGATGGATGCCCTCAATTGAATGCGTTTTTGAATACGGTGCCGTATGGTCAACGGCCAGTTATAGAACAAACAAAACACCCAATGTTCCAATAACGCGCCGCTTTCACCAAACACCGGAACAATGTGCACCGTTTCATTGGCCCAGTGACCGGCCATAAATCGAGCCAACACGGGGTAACGATATGCCATCTGGATTGGAAATGCCAAATACCCGATATATTTGAAAAAACCTAAAAATACAGCAATATTGTAATCTTTGAAAGATCGTTCCTTTATCACCAGGTACACCACATAAAGCCCTCGAACCAGAGAACCCGGTGAAATCGGCACCACCTGAAACAAGGCCACAATTCCAAGCCCTATCCCCCATGCCTGTGCCCGTGACATTTCAGGGTGCATGGCAACATAGATAACTGCCACCAGTACGGAAACAACTTGTGTCACCGGTAACGTACAGATATGCACCGCCAAACTTTTCAGATATTTCTGTATATAAGGCTCATCAGCTTGTGAAAGAATAATCTCGGCATCCTCGTCATTTAAAATATGCTTTTTCTGTCCCTCTGTGACCATCTCACGAAGCCACTGCTCCCGGAGCTGGGAATTAAAATACAACCGAATCGGCCGAACAAAGATATAAGCCAGTCGATCTTTTGCATGTTGCCAATTCGTGATGAACCTGTGAAGTCCAACCGGCAGTATCGACAGCATAAAATGGCCGGTAAAAAGCCAACCCGACTCAGCGGTTTTCAAAGAACCGGCGTCATCGACCCGGCCCGCCCTGTGCCATACAATAATTTTTTCCGCAATCCTCCCCTTAAAGGCTCTTTTCATATAATCCCAACTCGTTAGAACCCTCTTGTAATGTTTTCGCCAGCCCTCATGACCCGTAATTCGCTGAAAAAAGCTACCGATAAATGGTATTAGACCAATGAAAGACAAGAATGCCGTTAAGACTTTTTTGCGCCGAAGCTTTTCTGCCCGCAAATCATCGATAAGATTCTGTACCTTCCATCCATTCACCGCACTGTCAAGCATCGTCGACCAAAGCCGTCTACTGTAAAACAACCGGAAGAGGTTGTGCGTTATATCCGGCACCGAATCTCTATAAATTCGCTCACATGCTTTCAGTTCTTGAAGCATCTCAAGCATATCAGCAAAATCGTCTTTATATCCGTTAACAAATTGCTCTAGCTTTTGAATACTGCCTCGATCGAACTGAACCAGGCTCCCCCGTTTAAGCCCTTTGAAAATCAGCTTAAAATCCCCGGGACTCATTGGCAAAAACGCCAACAGCGCCAGCCCAGCCCTGAAATCAACGGCCACCAATCCACCGTGTGGATCATGATCCGTGTTCTTTCGTTTCAGACAGTTTGGCTGGCTCTTACACGTGGACCACTCATATTGTCTTGCAAACTCATATCCTCCCATATCATGCATCAGATTAACGAATTCATGCATAAATTGATATTTGGATCGATATTCCGGAGAACCCAAACGGGTCATGTCTACCTGTTTACCTTTACGCCATTTTTTCAAAACATCCAGATGATCATCGACCTCAAGACGCCAGGTACGCCCCTCGACCCACTCACTGAACTCGCCGCAGCTTCCCAGGGTATGGTCCACAAAGGTGGCATGAATATCTACAACCGTACTTTCATCGCCAAATCTAATTTTGGCCGCACGGCGGATAAATTTTTGCCACAGGGCTCCGGCTCTTGCAGCCACGGGATTCACCTGAAGCTGAAACGGTCCCTGAAAACCAACCAGATATAGTGCATTCCGAAACAGCCGGGAAAAGTTCGAAGGTGGAATCAGTATTTTTATGGCATACGTCCCGCCCTCTTCAAGTCCCCCTATGGGACCATCCTGCGCGTCGATTGCCACAATTTTAACTCGGTACACTTGTCCGGCAAACCCGCCGCCGATAAACTTTTCGACAACCGCACGAATTCTTCCCTCATTCGTGCCGGCAACCGCTTTCACATCATAAACAAGCTCGGCACCCTCATCATAACGCCCAACTCGCATGGGCCGATACAACTCTGCATCTCGAAAAATCGCCTCGAGCGTCTTACATATTTCAATAGAATATTCTTGCGTCATCCCTGCATCTCATAATCAATAACGATTTGAATTGATAAGAATTGCCTTGTAATAAAAGTCAAGTGAGTATAGAGACAGTCAGTTTGTGTGTCAAGCAAGTACCTGAATCTTGCATGAAAATTAATGAGAATCTTTATAATCCTTAATTGAAGCGGGTTTAAACAACATCACAGCATCATACATTTTACCCAAATGGTAAATCGGATGATGTTCTTTTTTTCTCATTAATTTTCATGCAAGATTCAGGAAGTAAGAGAGACCTTTAAAATAGATTAAACCAGTACTGCTTGTTTATTTTTACATCATATTGATGTATAGATTTTAAGGTCAATATTATTATCACTTAATGCTTCGGACAAATCGTAACAAAACTTAAGCTACCTAGTGTCTATCCAGAAATGAGATATTTTGTTCAAGATCGAGGCATGCGAGAAAATTACCCACAGGCATATAGTTGATATTCCGAGGATTAATTTTTAAGCATAACGATGATATGGGACAAAATAGCCGTTTATGGATAGACACTACCTATAATTACAAATCTCAAACCATAGTGAACAGTGCAAAAGGAGAGGGTCATGAATCCGGAAATGTTCAGAGAATACGATATCAGGGGAATTGCTGGAAAAGACATGACAGAAGATGATGTCGTGCTGATTGGAAAAGGCGTGGGTTCTTTTCTCAGAGAAAACGGCTGTTCAAAACTTACTGTGGGAAGGGACTGCAGATTAACTTCGGATCTGTATTCTGAAAAGGTCATTGAAGGTTTGATGTCAACCGGGTGTGATGTGGTTGACATTGGAATTTGTCCCACCCCGGTTTTTTATTTTTCAATTCAACATCTTGATGCCGAAGGCGGGGTGATGGTAACGGCCAGCCATAACCCTAAAGAATACAACGGCTTTAAACTCTGCATCGGTTTGGATTCGATTCATGGGGAGGACATCCAGAAAATTCTTGGCATCATCAATGAAAAATCCTTTGCTGTGGGTAAAGGCTCTCGATCCACAGCGGACGCTGTCACGCCCTATCGGGAATTTGTAGAAAATAACATAACCTTGGCCGGTCCGATCAAAGTGGGAGTGGATGCAGGAAACGGAACCGCAGGCGTGGTGGCTGTGCCGATACTCAAGCGTCTCGGGTGTGAAGTACACGACATTTACTGTGATATGGACGGCACATTCCCCAATCATGAAGCCGATCCGACCGTGGAAAAGAACATGCAGGATCTTATCGCCATGGTCAAAAAAAAGAAGTTGGATGTCGGCATCGGATATGATGGTGACGGAGATCGGATCGGTGTTGTTGATGAAAAAGGAAACCTTGTATTCGGTGACAGGCTCATGATCATTTTTTCTAGAGAGATCCTTTCTAGAAAACCCGGAGCTACGTTTATATCTGAAGTGAAGTGTTCTAAAACCATGTATGACGATATCGAAAAACACGGCGGGCGGGCGATCATGTGGCGGACCGGTCACTCTTTGATTAAAAAGAAAATGAAGGAAGAAAAGGCCGAACTGGCCGGCGAGATGAGCGGCCATATGTTTTTCGCCGATCGGTATTTCGGATATGACGATGCCACCTATGCCGGCTGCAGGCTTCTTGAAATATTGACCAAAACCCAAAAGAAAATATCAGATCTTTTGTCGGATGTCCCAAAGACCTATTCAACCCCTGAAATACGCGTTGAGTGTCCGGATGATAAAAAGTTCAACGTCGTTGCTAAAGTGACCGAATATTTTCGTGAAAAATACGATATCATCGACATCGATGGGGTTCGCGTCCTGTTTGAAGACGGATGGGGTCTGGTTCGTGCATCCAACACCCAACCGGCTCTCGTACTCCGTTTTGAGGCCCTGTCAGAGGCCAGGCTGTCTGAGATAAGAAATTTGGTCGAGTCCGCGCTGGATGATATCCGAAAAATAAAAAAGTAAGGCATCCGAGCCCATATGACCAGTCCTTGGCTATCCTCCGAGGGGATTTGCTTTTTTGGGGGGACTCCAATGTCTCGTCTTTTTAGAAAATAGGAATTAGGCATTAGGAATTAGAAAATAGATAACCGCAAACGGAAGCAAATGCAATTAGAAGATGAGAAGGTCGCGGAAAACAGGAAGTTAAGAAGGTTAGAAAATCAGAAGGTCGGAAACTTTAAGACATGCAGACCTTCTTACCTTCCCACTTTCTTGTTCTTCACCTTCTTACTTCCTTATTTTTCAAAACATTTGTGTTTATTCGTGTTCATCCGTGGTTTCCCTTATCCCTGGTCGCCTCTGGCGCCGCCGAAGGCGGGTAAACCTCTTTTCTCTTTCCTATTTCCTATTCCTGGCTTTCCTGTTTATGAAAAAAATCGATAAAAAAATATTTGGCACCCTGTTCTTTTCAATGTTCGGAACCGTCACCGGCGTGGGAATCGTCGTTCCCCTGCTTCCGGTCTACGCCAGCAATCTCGGTGCCAGCGGTGTATACATCGGTTTGATATTCGGTGCATTCTCCATATCCAGAACATTTTTCCTCCCGTATTTCGGCAGGCAGTCAGACAAAAAAGGACGGAAGCCGTTCATTATTATAGGCCTTTTCGCTTATACTTTGGTTTCACTGGCCTTCATACTTTCAAATAGTGTCGAATCCCTTATCGCCATAAGGTTTCTCCAGGGTATTGCATCCGCTATGATCATGCCGGCTGTTCAAGCCTATGTGGGAGATATAACCCCTCCCGGACAAGAAGGTTTCACCATGGGGTTGTTCAATATGTCAATGTTCCTTGGACTGAGCATCGGTCCTTTGATCGGGGGCGTCATCAGTGACCGCTTCAGTCTTGACACATCTTTTGCGGCCATGGGATTTCTAACCTTTTTAGGTTTTTTATTAAGTTTCTTTTTGCTGCCACCGATAAAATCTGAGCAGGTTGCCAGCCGGAAAATTAAGCCAATGGCATGGAAATGGGTGCTACATGACAGGGATATGGCCGGACTTTTTCTTTTCAGACTCGCCTATGCTGCATGTATCGGCGTCATCTGGAGTTTTCTTCCGATTTTGGCAGATTTAGAGTTTTCACTTTCAAGCTCATCCATCGGAATTCTGGTAACAATAGGGGTTTTTGCCAGTGGATTACTCCATGTCCCCATGGGTTTTATGGCAGACCGGGTTAACCGAAAAATGATGATTGTCGGAGGGGGGTTGATCATCACATATGCGATTTTCTCTTTTGACTGGGCCAGCAGCTTCGGGGATCTTTTGTTGGCCAGCGTATTGTTCGGCCTTGGCGGGGGCATTGCAATGCCCGCACTTATGGCACTTGCTGTTTTAAAAGGTAACGAAATCGATGCCATGGGATCCGTCATGGGCCTTTTGGCCATGGCTCATAGTCTGGGGATGCTTGCGGGATCGCTGTTGGCTGGACTGATGATGGATGTTTCCCGGCTCCGGCATGCCTTTCCATCAGGAGCCGTCCTTATGATGCTCTGTCTCGGGCTTTTTATTGTTTTGACCTGCCACAAAAAAGAAGTGCCTGCTCAGGCTGATTTAAAAACCGGCCCACTGGATCTCGGAGGGTGAGAAAATATACGACATCAATAGAGCTGAAATTCAATTGATAGTGACGAGTAACAAGTGTTCAGTGATTAGATACGATTTACTATTTACTCTTCACTATTTCCTCTTTCCTCTTTTCTATTTCCTTCTTGCTCTTCACTCTTATAGGGTTTGCCGCACTCTTTACAGAACCCGTCCGGACCGATGACCCCGATACAGCTTTCATCACTGCACAGTGTGCGCTGCTCCCACTCTAAATCCGTCTGGGTCTCTGTATCTTGTTCTCCGATTTCTTCCACTTCTTCGTTAATCTCGTCTTCTGGATCAGCCTCTTCAAAATCCGATGCAACGCTTTCTTCGTTTGCTGCGTCAAAAGGCCCTGCATAGGGAAGCCCGCATTCCTTACACCGGCCGTCTGTGCCGATGACCCCGATACAGCTCTCATCACTGCACAGTGTGCGTTGCTCCCACGCTAAATCCGCCTGGGTTTTGTTTTCTTCGTTTTTCGTCATAATCGTCTCTACTCAAGTTTGATGGCCTCGTAAAAAGTCAAAATTCGACGGCAAAGTAAAAAGCTTCAGATTCCCCCGCATAAAACCATCGGGATAAAAAGGCGCGCAAATTCCGAGGAATGACGCGTACTTGCCGTACGCCGCAGTAACGAGGAATGCAGCGCAACGCAGAAGTTGGACTTTTTACGACGCCGTCTAAGCTTTAAAATTGACTTTATCTATAAACTAATATAAAAGATTTATCAACAAGCTGTTTACCATTAATTTTGCCTAAATTGAGGTAAGGAGATGTGAATGATGCAGAGTTTGATAAAAAATACATTAAAATTTAAAATGATGATTGTCTTTATAGTTCTGGCATTTACATCGGCAGGTTTCTCAGCAGGATTGCCTGTAGGCAGAATTCTCCCCAAAGGAAAGGTCACCTTATTTCATGGCAACCAGAAGGTGGGAGAGTTTCGTTCAGAAGCTCCCCTTCCGGAAGATACGCTTTTGTCTGTTCAGGGAGAATGCGGTGTCAAGCTTAGTCATTTGTATCTTGTCGCTGTAGATCAGAGCCTGTTTTCCATAACAACGAATAACAGTTCCCGTACATTATTCGTCCAAAAAGGAACCGTATATTTTGCGCTTTCCTCGACGCCGTACACGCTGGTATTTCAAACACCCGATGGGATGATAACCACCAATGAAGTCATGCTGAAAGCATCTTCTACCAACCGATTGTTGAAAGGGTATGTCTACGTTGAAGAGGGCATCACAAGGGTGGGGGTGCTTGAAGGCGGATCCATGCTGGTGACAGTAGCTGACGACAAACCACAGGTGGTTGCAGCCGGTCGTGAGCTGAGATTGGCTCAGGCTGATATTTTTAAAGAAGAGGGAAAAACCGGAGAAGAAAAACCGGACGAAACCGACGAGACTGATGAGACAGGTCAGCCGGATGAAACAGCCGCAACCGGAGGAATGTCAACTACAACGAAGGTGGTTCTCGGAGCCATAGCCATAGGTGGGATTGCTCTTGCAGCTGGTGGCGG
>CALLDL010000208.1 GCA_937998305.1 uncultured Desulfobacterales bacterium
TCTGAAAGAAAAGAATACACAGCTATGGGCATGCAAACTAATATTGCTGCAAGGCTTGAACAGACTTGCGAGCCAGGAAGTATTCTTATTAGCCACACAACTTGGGCTCTTGTTAATGATGAAATCTCTTGTTCGGAGCAAAGTAAAATAAACGTGAAGGGCCTCCAAAGACCTATAAGGGCGTATAGTGTTGATGCTTTAGCAGGTTAAGCCCATATCAATTAACTGTTGATACCTGTTCAACTGAACACTGCGGCTGTCATTGTTCAATCAGAACTATGAATCAGAAAGCGTGGATTGAGCTTAAAAGTCCACGTTTTTCATATTTGCCGCCTATACTATATCTTGTGGTTATGGAATTAGGTGTTAAACCTGTGCTATCTCCAACATATCAGCACTTTTGAATCCCCCAAAAACCTGTGATACTCGTTTTATATCTGCAATCATGGGGGCCAAAACAATGCCGGCCATCTTAATCTAATCAAACTTTATTTCCTCCACAAACCTAAGTCCCTTGATAGACATGCTCACCTTTGATATTTATGCATATCACAAGTTTTCTGTTTTGGTGATATTCTCAAAATGAAATTTTGGTAAATTTGTGATATTGGCAAGATATCTAACATTTCGTAAAGGCTCAAATTACGGTTAGAATCAACAGTTTCTACTTTTTAATTATAATATCGCAATAGATGGAATATTTTCCATCTAATATTACTGTTAGGCGGCGGTCTGGTCGAGGAATGGTGGTGACGGATGAACAGGATTCTCGGTTGGATAAGGAGCCATCAAGGTACGGCGTTCTTTGTGATTACATACGCGATTACCTGGGGGCTGGGTTTCTCCTATGGTGCTGTTCTCAAGCGCGACCAGTATCTGTTAGCGCCCTTTGCATTTGTGGCAACCTGTGGGCCAGCATTAGCCGGCATCATAGTCTCCATAATCTCCAATACGGAGCCCAAACAAGAAACGTCTAAAGCATCGCGGGTCGCATTCTTTGTTGCCTGGCCAATTGCTGCGCTCGTTGGAATTTCTTTCAACACATTCATCAATAAAGTCCCTCTATCCCCGGCGATTATGATCCTATATCTTGTTAGCGCGGTGCCTGTTGCATTTGTCATAAGTGCTTCCAAATCACGCAACTCGGCTGTTCGAAATACTGTTTCATCGCTAATCCATATTCGAGGTGTGTGGAGCTGGGCTTTGGCAACACTGCTCATACTCCCAGCATCGATTCTGCTAGCTGTTCCAATCAACAACCTTCTTTTTGAGCAGCCGATTTCAATATTCCCCTTACCGGCAACAGGTCTACCCTTGATCGGCTTGATCGTAATTCGATTCCTGTACCAGCTGTTCTTCTTCAATGCCACTGGCGAAGAGGTTGGCTGGCGAGGTTTCGCCCTTCCAAGACTCCAGGCGCAAGCCAGCCCTCTGGTTGCTGCCGTAGTCATCGGTTTGTTCTGGGCTCCATGGCACTTCTTCTTATGGCAAGCCGAGGGTAGGATGGTTTTGACCCTCTCCTTCTGGAGCACATATCTCGTTGGTCACATTCTCTTCTCGATACTCCTCGCCTGGTTATATAACCGTTCCAGGGGAAGTATTCTTGTTGTGGGTATCGCTCATGCGGCTGCGAATACCACGTTTGCTTTCATTCCTTTCCAGAATTTGAATGTCCTAAACCTGACTTGGGCTATCGTCGCGCTTTTACTCATACTATTCGATCGGATGTGGGAAAAGTTGCCCTCTGATGACCCGGTGGTATACAGATCACGCTTGACCGCTGCCTAACCACTCGCTGGAGGCGACCGGGGAGGCGGCTCGATTTGCAATCGATAGAGCTATTCTGAAATCTTGGAGAGAAAGAGGTGGGGAGTGACCCGGCGCCTCAGCTCGAGGCCGTTCAACAAAGCTGGAATTTTGAAAGGCCGAAAAAACTTGATATCTAAATTCACAATCCGGACTGACAAGGTTGTGCTTACTGCTATATACCAAAGGTTTTTTGGCAGTTCTAAAACGTTGAGTATCTCCAACATATCGGTACTTTTTAAGGTCTAAAGATAGTTGTGTTTTTTTTGCATATCTGTACTTTGGGCAAAGTTTAGATACTCTCAATAAATCACAGATTCCGTGATATTTGGTTTTCTATCTTGGTATCTGAAAAATCTATACTGTTTCCCTACCACAATATATGGGGTATCCCCCATGTTTGACACAAAGTCATATTTGCGATATTTCAATTTCACCATTCTAAGTTATTTCAACATGTTTCAAGCTGCGTAACCATGAAATGGAGGGCACCAATATGCAATGCCCGAAATGTCAGTTTGAGAATCCGGATGATGCTCAGTTTTGTATTGAATGTGGCAATCCGATAGAATTTCATTGTCCCCAATGTGGTGCAATTACACCAGCTACTGGAAAATTTTGTAAGGCATGTGGTCACAGTTTAAGCATCCCATCTGTACCTCTTCCCAAAAAACTCTCTATAGATGAAAAAATAGAAAAGATTCAAAAATACCTTCCTAAAGGCCTAACTGAGAAAATTCTATCCCAGAGAGACAGAATTGAAGGCGAGCGTAAACAGGTCACAGTGATGTTCTGCGATATGGCTGGTTTTACTTCTCTTGTCGAAAAGCTCGGCTCTGAAAACGCCTACGACATCATGGATCAGGTTTATGAAATTCTGATTCATAAAGTTCATGACTATGAAGGCACGGTCAATGAGATGACTGGCGATGGTATTATGGCGTTATTTGGGGCTCCGGTTGCTCTGGAGGATGCTCCGCAACGTGCGATTCGATCCAGCCTTGCCATTCACCGGGAAATGGCAAGATTCAGTGAACAATTGGAACAGGAAAACAAGGATATCCCATCTATAAAAATGCGAATCGGCATTCATACCGGCCCGGTGGTGGTGGGTACGGTGGGTAATGATCTGCGCGTTGAGTTCAAGGCCGTAGGCGATACGGTCAATCTGGCATCCAGAATGGAAAATCAGGCTCAACCCGGCGCCACCTATATTTCAGAGGATACATTTAAGCTCACTGAAGGCTTATTTCGCTTCGAGGGTTTAGGTCAGCGGAAGATTAAAGGCAAAGAAGAGCCGATCAGCGTCTACCGCGCCATCGCCCCCAGTGCCCGAAGAACCCGGTTTGATGTCAGTGCAGAGCGTGGACTGACCCCTTTTGCTGGCAGAGAGCGGGAAGTTGAGCTTTTGCTCGATGGGTTTGAGCGGTCCAAGGCTGGTAGGGGCCAGGCTTTTTCCATTATGTCTGAGGCTGGGTTTGGGAAATCCAGACTTCTATATGAGTTTAGAAAGGCCTTAGCCAGCGAGGATGTGACCTTTTTGGAAGGACGATGCCTCTCTTACAGTAAAGGTACAGCCTATCATCCCTTCATCGATATTCTGAAAGCAAACTTCGATATCCATGAGGACGATGGGGATCTCGAAATCAAGCAGAAGGCCAAAAAGAGTTTGAAAATGTTGGAGGCTGATGAGGCTTCCACCCTTCCATATCTTTTGGAACTCTTGGCGGTTAAAGACAGCAGCATCGACAAGATTCCCATGAGTCCCGAGGTGAAAAAGGATCGAATCAAGGAGGCATTTAAGCAGATTACCCTAAAGGATTCCGAGATCCGGCCCTTGATTCTGGCTTATGAAGATCTCCATTGGATTGATAAGAGTTCAGAGGAGCTATTGAAATATGTTTTAGAGAGCATACCGGGGGCAAGGGTTTTATTGATATTCACCTACCGTCCTGAGTTTGTGCACACCTGGGGCGCCAAGTCCTATCACAATCAGGTAACCTTGAGCCGACTTTCCAATCGGGAGAGCCTCATGATGGTTTCTCATCTTTTGGGCACAGAGGAGCTTGATAAGGACCTCGAGGAGTTCATCCTCGAGAAAACCGAAGGGGTTCCGTTTTACATAGAAGAGTTAATAAAGTCCCTTAAAGATCTAAAAATCATCGTAAGAGAGAACAACAAATATCGCATTACAAAGGATATCAAAGAGGTGGCCATCCCCGCTACGATTCAGGATGTCATCATGGCCCGAGTTGACTCCCTGCCTGAGGGGACCAAGGACCTGCTTCAGACCATCTCAGCTGTTGGGAGGGAGTCCAGCTACGATTTAATCAAGCGGGTAACCGGGCTTACAGAACAGGAATTACTTCCGCAGTTATCGGTTTTAAAGGATTCAGAGCTTCTCTATGAGAGAGGCATATATCCCCAATCGACCTATATCTTCAAACATGCGCTCACCCAAGATGTCGCCTATGATAGCTTACTTCTCAAAAAAAGAAAGGAAATTCATGCGCAAATAGGAGGTGTTATAGAAGCCCTCTACCCGGATCGGCTCGAAGAGCACTACGAACTGTTGGCCTACCACTATGAACGCAGTGCCAACGAGGACAAGGCAGTTCAGTATCTGAATCTGGCCAACCAGAAGGCGGCCAATATCAATGCTATCGAGGCAGCAAAGGCCTATTTTGATGAGGCCATGGCCTTATTGGACACCCTGCCTGACACCGAGAAGAACAAAGAATTGCGAATTACCTTACTGTTAAATCAAGCTTATGTGTTCGAGTTGCTATGGGAGTATCCCAAATATCACGAACTTATGAGAAGCTATGAAGCTGTGGCAGTGGAATTAGAAAATCGAGATCTTACGGGAAAATTCTATGCCAGGTTGGGTCACTGTGACTTTTGGACCGGCAAATTAGATAAGACTATCCAGGCATCAACCAAAGCCATCGAACTATTTGATGCAACGGGAAATTTTGAAAATGCAGTATACGCCTATGCTAACTTGGTTTTGAGTTATTGGTATTTGGGCGATTATAGTTTGGCCTTAAACCATGGAGAAAAGGTCATAGGAATGTTAGATTCGGCATACGATCCTGTCAGGTATGTATGGACGATATCTGAAATTTCATTGGTCTACTCCTGCCTCGGCCATTGGGACAGGGCTGTTGAATATGGTCAAAAGGCCCTTAGCATTGCTGAGGAATATTCAAATAACAGCTTGATTTCTTTTTCAGCCTGGGCCATTTCAGTAGCTTATAACCGAAAAGGAGATTTAGCTCGGGCTGTAGAGTATGGGAATCTGTCTTTCGAGAAGGCCCCAACACCTTCCGATAGAATATTGTCACAGGGATTTTTGGGCTGGGCTCTTTGCAGGGCTGGTGAGCTAAGTAAAGGAATTGATCTTTTGAACCAAGCATTGCAAATGTATCAAGTGGCACGCTTCGTGCCGTCTGAGATAATGGTGAGGACTTATCTTGGAGAAGGCTATTTGCTTGCTGAAGAGTTTGAAAAGTCACAGCAAATGCTTGAGGAAGTCTTAAATATAGCTGAGCTCTCGAAGATGCGGTATTACATCGGAGGGGCTCAACGCCTCTTAGGTGAGATAGCACTTAAAACCAACCTGGCCCAGGCGGGGACTCGCTTCGAGGAAAGCATTGCAACGCTTAACGAGATCAAAGCCGAAAACGAGTTGGCGCTGGCCTACGCAGGCTATGGTCGGCACCACAAGGAAAAAGGTCAAATCGCGAAGGCTCGTGAGTATCTATCGAAAGCTCTGGAGATTTTCGAGCGGCTGGGAACATTAATTGAGCCAGAAAAGGTAAGAGAAATTTTGGCCGAATTGCATGAAGATTAGTATATGGAAGACCCAATATATTGTATATCTCCCCCTTAAATCCATGCTGTAGATTTCTGCTGATATCAACAATGAAAGTTTAGTTTAAAAAGTACCGATACCTCCAACATATCAGTACTTTTTAGGGTCTAAAGATATTTGTGTTTTTTTGGCATATCTGCACTTTTGGTGTTTTTCAGGTATTCTCAATATATCTCAACTTGACATCATCCAATTCCGACCCATCCATCACATCATTTCCAATACCAGTTCAATAAATAAGCTTGACAGCTAGTACCACTATGTGGCATAGGAGAAACACTATTCTTTTTTGAAAGGATAATTATTATGGAAAAGGAACTTGCATTTTCAGAGTATCGAAGCCTCGCCTATACCCTCCGGCTGATCAAGCCATTAGGCACATGTTGCGGCAACGTACTGTTAGAAACAATTCATGTTGAGCCTTTGGCGGGTCGATCAAAAGCCGCAGTGAAACAATCGTGTGTCGTTCAATGCCCTGAGTGTAAAAAGATGTATGTGAGCAAGTTGGATTAGGGCTTTCATTTATCGCCAACATATCAACGCGTTTTTTTCCTGTCCGACAGTTGTGATATCCGTTTTTGCCCTGGCATTATGCTGGGGTTTTTTATTGCCATATTAGCATATCTGCAATATTGGTGAAGTTGTGATACTCTCAATATATCTGTATTTTGAATTATCGTTTGTAGTTTTATGCATCATAACCCCAAAATCATTAGGAGAATTTTATTGTGAAAGCTGCTGTTTTTTATGAACCGGGTGGACCAGAAAAAATTCAATTTGGGGAAGTACCGGACCCACAAATTGATCACGATCAGGTACTAATAAAAGTAAAAGCATGTTCCTTAAACCATTTTGATTTATTAGTGCTTCGCGAAGCCGATCCAGATAATTTTACATTTCCATTTTGGGGAGGTGCTGATATCGCTGGAGTTGTGGCTGAGACAGGAGATTCAGTTTGTCAATCCAAATCAGGGGATAGAGTAGTTGTTAATCCAAGTCTATATTGCAGGCAATGTGAACATTGCTTAACTGGTGAAGAAAGCCAATGTAATAGCTATGGAATTATTGGTGATACTGTGCCTGGCGGTTTTGCAGAATATATCGCAGTCGATGAAACGAACTTAATGAAACTGCCAGAACAGATATCATTCGAAGAAGCAGCAGCCACGCCATTAGTTTATCAAACAGCGTGGCGAGCGTTGATAACCCAGGCCGGCATTCGTCCCAACGATGATGTATTGATATTAGGTGCGAGTGGCGGTGTCGGTTCTGCAAGTATTCAAATTGCTAAGCTAGTTGGCGCAAATGTAATTGCTGTGACAAGTACCAAAGACAAAATATCATATGCCAAACAAATGGGCGCAGACATTGTTCTCAATAGAAAGTCAGGAGATTATTGGGGAGAACTTGCTGCATTGACAGATAATAGGGGCGTAGATGTTGTTGTGGAGAATGTCGGGGCAGCAACTTGGGCTCAAAGCCTTAGAAGTTTAGTAAAGGGCGGACGACTTGTAACTTACGGGCGAACGACGGGACACCTGGCAGAGACCGATATTCGATTAATCTTCTGGAACCAACTGCGCATCATAGGAAGTACAATGGCAAATTGTAAGGAATTTACCGAGGTAATGCAATTAATTTTTCAAGGAAAGTTAAGTCCTGTTATAGATAGCGTGTTCCCATTGGAAAAGGCCAAAACAGCATATCAACGACTTCAAGATGGTGAACAATTTGGAAAGATTGTTATCAAAATTGATCACAATTGAGAAGGAGTATGTTTGTTAGTTATTACCCTTACTTTAATTGAGAATAACACATAACATCCGCTCCAGCGGACGCTGGGAACTGCGCCGCTGAGCTCATCCGTTACGAATCCAGATATCTCCAACATATCAGCACTTTTGAATCCCCCAAAAACCTGTGATACTCGTTTTATATCTGCAATCATGGGGGCCAAAGTGCTGCCGACCATTTTGATTTAATCGAACTTTGTTTCCTTCGCCAATCCCTCCCTCTTGAAAGCTATGCTCACCTTTGATATTTATGTATATCACAAGTTTTCGGTTTTAGTGATATTCTCAATGTATCTCAGTTTGGTTGTGCTGAAGTCTGTATAAGTCAAAAAAGGATCAAGTTGGTGTTAAGGGTAGGGGAAATTAATGGAATATAAACGAGGTGCAATACTTGTAATTATTTTTATTTGCTGCTTGGGTTTTGATGAATGTGGCCCTAATTGGGAAACTTTCACAGAGACAATATATCGTAATCCTAATGGAAACGCTAAATTGACTTTGCAAATATCTAACATTAGATCAGAAGGAGGCGAATCCGAAGAACAACTTGAAGAATATTATCAATTTCTTATGATGTTTTTAAATGAGGAGAATGAGGCATCTGAAGGTTTCAAACCGAATTATGGAAAACTATGGATTAATGACGATGGATTTCTTGAATTGTTGATTGAGTTTGAGGGTTCTGAACAGGAAATTTTTAGAGAGGCAGACCATAACTATATTGTCAAAGAGGATACCATAATGACAATTTTAGCAAACAGTGCAAGCGATGTACTAAACTTCGCAACTAACGGCGAAAAGATTATCGACGGTGATGACCTTATTATTCAATGGCCGATACAAGCAAGAATTTTAAAAGTTTCCAAAATCTCACGACATGTGCCATATACTGTTGATTGGTTAGCCGATTTTTTTATTCAAAGAAATCCCAAAGGATTTGTCGAAAAACATTTTGATTAAACCTGATGTATCTCCAACATATCTGCAGTTTTGAATCTCTGAAATAGTTGTGATACTCGTTTTATATCTGCAATCATTAAGGCCAATACAGTGCCGACCATCTGTATTTAATTGAAAATTATATTTTCCACAAATTCTCCCGTCTTGAAAGCTACGCTTACCTTTGATATCAGATTAGGACATCTGTAATTTTGACAAATTTCAAATATTCTCAATATATCACCAGTTTGCAGAATCCTCATTTTTGATTGAAAATAACCATCGATTTGGGTATAGATGCATATAAATTATTTTTGAACTTCCTATACCAACTGGTCTAAAGCGGATCTCCAATTTCAGAATCATATCCGATCTCTCGTCTGATTTTTGTGCCCCTTCGAATAATCAATACGCCGAGTTTCTTTGCTCCAAATCATAAATATTGGGTGCCGGTTAAAGCCCGTTAAATGAAAGGAGGGAAATGAGATGGAATGGATTTTCGTAATTAAAAAATTGATTGTAATATTATTTTTACTCTGCACATTTACTTCTGGTATTTTTGCAGCGGAAATATCAGATGCGCAAGTTTTTAAAGATAACGTTGTTGATCGCCCCTTAGAGGGAGAAGGCTGGATAACTATGGTGATAAGATCTGAGGGTATGATGGATGCGACGAATCAGAAAGGGGCTAAACTGAAAGGTCCATGGCACTTTAAAGACGGCTTTTTTTGTAGAGAAGCAATAGTGAATGGGAAGAATTATGGAACGGACTGTCAAAAAGTTATTTTGACAGAAGAAGGGGTTACCTTTATTGGTAATAAAGGACAAGGCAAGCATAAGAATTATAAATTTAAAAAGGAAAATTAACACGTGAAATAATAAGGCAAAAAATCGACATTTCAAAATATAGGTTCAAAATGCCAGATATTGTGGTGGCCATATCTTTAAAGAAACCGTTGATTTCTCCAACATATCCAAACTTTTGAAACTCCAAAAAACCTGTGATATTCGTTTTATATCTGTAATCATGGGGGCCAAAGTAGTGCCGACCATTTTGATTTAATCGAACTTTGTTTCTTCCGCCAATCCCTCCTCCTTGAAAGCTACGCTCACCTTTGATATTTATGCATATCACAAGTTTTCTGCTTTAGTGATATTCTCAATATATCAAAACTTGAAATTAGGCTGATTTATAGCCAAATTGATTACCAAGTTCTCGCCCCCTCATAACTACTACAAAGTATCACTTTTCTCTTGACATGGATATTATTGTCAAATATTAGATGATCAATTAGGTGCTTCCTGAAGCTCAAATTGAATTGAAACTCATTTTCATTCTCAATTCTCCCTACAATTCATACTCACCTGTTGAGCGAAATCTGAAATTCCAATTTGTTTCTGACCTACCTATAGCCTCTGTTCTTTAACTTTCAAAACGAGAAGGAGGAGTATTATGAAAATTATCGCTCGAATTGGTTTAATGCGCTGGATTTTCACTGCGTTCTTTCTTCTATCGGTTTCTATATCGACATACTATGCCGAAGCGGCCGATACAGTTACAGTCACCTTCTATCACACCTCTGACATTCACGAGAATTCTGCAAACCTTCCTCAAATTGCCCGCCTTGTTAGAGAGCAAAGGGAGAAAGATTCAAATGTGCTCTTTCTGGATTGCGGCGACCGGTTTAATAAAGGCGATCTGGCACCTTTGAAAACACGAGGTGAGGCCATGTCGGCTATGGTGCAAGCTATGTCATATGATGCCCTAATCCCCGGCGGTCATGATATTACGTTTGGAAGTAAACGATTTCTCGAACTTGTCGATAAGTATTCCCTGCCCCAGCTGTGCGCCAACTGTGTGTGGGCAGGAAATATGAAACCGAAAAATGTGGTCCCGTATAAAATCTATGAATTAAACGGCGTAACAGTTGCAATTATAGGAGTAACGACAGGCATTTCACATACGACACTAACAGGATATATAATGAAAGATCCGGATGGATTATTAGATGTCCGCTGGGAAACCAGTGAGTTAATAGAATCCATAAAAAGCATGCTGATCAATCTGGATGAAAAGGCGGATATCATTGTATTAATGACACACCTTGGCCAGAAAAAAGACCGGGAACTTGCCCG
>CALLDL010000209.1 GCA_937998305.1 uncultured Desulfobacterales bacterium
TGGGCCAGGATTAAAACATTTTTTAAATTTGAATTCCCCGCTGCTTGTTGTAGCGAAGCGAAGATCCCGTCTTTCGGGCGGAGCGGGATGAAATCATATGAAAGATAAGATCCCGAAAGCTTGCTTGCGGGAGTTTCATAACATCGTAACACAATTTTATTTTTGGTTTTATCCTGATAAAAATCCTTTAGGCTTACATCAAAATCAAATGGTTTGCCGGTAGATATGCTTACTTTTTCCACACATGGGTACTTTGTATCCAATGGGCGATTGTTTTATTATTGAGTGGATACTTTGTATCCATATTTTTTGAAGATACATGAAGTGTATATTCCTATAAAACCAGCGAGAATAATATATTAATTGAAATATTAAATGGTTATCTGCCTTAAGATTTCCAGTGGCACGAAAATTGCCACAATGTGGCATAAAGAAGCGGGCAGAAGATAACATCCATTGTTTTTTAGGCGTAAAATCAGGGTTTTTCATCAGGGAGAAATGTCATGCAAACGACGAATGATAACTTTAAAATCATAAACATATTTTTCAGGGGAATCGTTTTGCCAATGCTCATATTTGTCGCTCTCGGAATCTCCGATGTTCGTGGGGGCGATATACTCAGAATCGGTCTTTTGCAGGAACCCAAGATATTAAACATATGGTCGGCAAGTGATCTCTGGTCTCGCAAAGTTTTGGATCAGTTCTATCAACCGTTGTATATTCGCGAGCCCAATAATTTGAAACTGGTCCCCTGGCTGGCCAAGGGTGATCCAGTTTATAATCCTGCCGACCGGTCTTATACTGTCCATCTCAGGCCGGCAAAATGGTCGGACGGATCCGAGTTGACTTCCGAGGATGTGGCATTTACCGGAAGATTTATCAAAGAGTTTAAGGTGCCTCTTTTCTATTCGAATTGGAGCTTTATACAAAAAATTGAAACACTGGATAAACGAACCGTTAAATTTTATTTAAAAGAGCCTAAAGCCATTTTTATGACCAGAACTCTTGCCACTCCCGTTGTCCAAAAAAGAGAGTGGCTCCAAGTGGCCGCGAATGTAAGAAGAAAAAAAAAATCTCGTGACAAAGTGCTGGCGTATCCTGTGGAAAGACCCGTTAGCAGCGGTCCTTTTGTTTTGAATCATTGGAAAGAGGGGGGCTCTCTTTTTCTTGAAAGAAATATACACTTTTTCGGCAAGGGCCAAACCATCGGCGGCCAGGTTCTGGGGCCCCATATCGACGGTATTTTGTTTAAGATATTCCCTAACTCCGAGGCTGCTGTTTCCACCCTTAAAAGCGGTGGGATTGATATGTTTTGGTGGGGTATACCACCGGAGTATCTTGAGGAACTACTGGAGAATCAAAGTATAGAATTCTATCTCAATGAAAGAAGTGCTCTATATTTTTTAGGATTCAACGTCAGAAAAAGACCTTTCAGCGATATCAATTTCAGACGAGCGGTCGCCACTTTGATAGACAGGGATTATTTCGTTACAAAGCTTCTCAAGTATAATGCCGTCAAAATGTACTCCATTGTGCCTCCTGGAAATACCTTCTGGTATAACGCGGATGTGCCCAAGTACGGGGAAGGACTTCACCGCGAAGAGCGCCTTCTCAGAGCCTATGAGATCCTTAAAAAAGCCGGATACACGTGGGAAGTGCCGCCAGTTGACAACAACGGAAACTTGGTTGAAGGGGAAGGAATCATTATGCCCGATGGGAGGCCTATGGAAGAAATTACCATTTTGACCCCGACGGCTGGCTATGATCCTCAACGTTTCAAAGTCGGCATGATGACGGAAAAATGGCTCCGCGGGATAGGAATTCCCGCAAACGCTAGAGCCATGGAGTTCGGAGCTCTGATTCATCGGATCAAAGACCGTCATCAATTTGATCTTTTCGTACTCGGTTATGGCAACCTTTCCCTTGATCCGGATTATTTGAGAAGTTTTTTTCATTCCAGAAATGATAAGATCGGGAGTTGGAATATAAGCGGTTACAAAAATCCTGTTTACGACAGAATTGCAGATGAATCGGCCAGGGCCATGCAACCGGAAACCAGAAGAAAATTGATTTGGAAAATGCAAAATATCATTATGAAGGATGTTCCCTATTTTCCGCTCTACAATCCCAAAATGATTGAGGGCGTTCGTAAAGACAGGTTCAGGGGATGGGTAGAAAGGCTTGGAGGAATCGGCAACATGTGGTCATTCTGCCAAATAAGACCAAAATGAACGGTGTTAAGGTTTGCCAATAGCAAGAGTAAATGAAGGTTCTGTTTATAGATAGCCCTTTTCTACATTAAATGGAGGATAAGATGAAAAGACTCACGGCGCTTTTTTTAATACAATGTTCACTGCTTCTATTTCTCAAAATTCCTTTTGTAAAAGCAGATGATAAGGTTCCTATGGATGCTCCGGGAATGTTCGATTTGCAGGAACTTATCAAAAAGGCCACAGAAAGCAATCCCGAAATAATTACTGCCAAAAAAAAATGGAAAAGCGCACAAGACATCATAGGTGCTCGCGGAGCACTTCCGGATCCACAGCTTTCATTTAAGCAATATGTCGAGAGTGTGGAAACGAGGGTCGGTCCTATAAAAAGGGCTTACGGCTTGAAACAAAAGCTTCCCTTTTACGGGAAAAGAGATCTTAAGGCAGAAATAGCAACAAAAGAAGCTGAAGCATTGGAGGCATCCTATGAAACCGTTCGACAGGAGGTTGTCCGTCGTGTCAAAATAGCTTATTATGATCTTTTCTATCTATCAAAAATTATAGATATTATTGACAACGAAAAGGAAATTCTAAAACGGTTCGAACAGATTGCCATGACCAAATATGAAACCGGCAAGGGGAGTCAGCAGAATATATTAAAGATCCAGGTGGAAATAAACAGGTTGGAAGATCGTCGCCTAACTTTGTTAAACAGGAAAAAAACGGCGGAAGCGCGACTTAATGTGTTGGTGGACAGACCGTCTGACCATCCGCTGAAAAAGCCCGTACAACCAGAATTTAGAGATTTTTTCTATATCAAAGCTCAACTGGTTAGAATTGCACGAGATAATCGTCCGGAACTCAAAATCGGGGACGCTTGGATCGAAAAGAGTGATCGAGCACTAAATTTAGCCAAAAAGGATTACTATCCTGATCTGACCATTGGGGCCAACTATATCGAAATAGATGACGGGCCCTTAATGTTTAGCGATAATGGTCAAGATGCCTTTAACGTTGTGCTCAGTATCAATGTTCCGCTTTGGCGGAAAAGGCTTTCTTCCCAGGTCAGTAGTGCCACCAAAATGGTCACGGCCCAAAAAAGCGCTTACAAGAGCATCCTAAATCGGACCTTGTTTGAAATCGAAGACAATCTTTTCAAAATTCAGACAGCACTTGAAACATCTAACCTTTACCAGAATGTTCTAATACCTCAAGCCGAACAGTCATTGAAGTCGGCCGAAATAGGCTATATTACCGGCGTTGTGAATTTTCTCGACCTTCTGGACGCTGATAGGGTTCTATTGAAGATTCAATTTGGGTCTTGGAAGGCCTACACCGATTACCTCAAGCGCATTGCCGATATGGAGAGGGCTGTGGGTATTGAATTGGCTGAGGTTCTCCCCGCAGAATTACCCCCTGAAGTCAAGGAGGAATGATTATGAAAAAAGCTTCGATAGAGCTTTTTAGGAGGAAATAAGATGAATCGTTTTATTATGACAGTGTTTATATCCATACTCATCGCAGCCCTGGGAGAGTTGGGCCTCCATGTTGGCAACGAACATATCGGATTACACAGGTCTTCCCTTGCAATAAAAGAGGTTTTCGCAGCCGAGAAAGGTTATAAGACCGGAATGATCCATCCAAAGACCGGTAAAAAAATCAAATACTGGACGGCACCCATGGACCCGACTTACATCCGGAACGAACCGGGAAAATCTCCCATGGGTATGGACTTGGTTCCTGTTTATGGGGAGGAAGGGGAGGAGAAGGTCCCTTCATCCGTTATCCGTATCGATCCGGTGACCATTCAGAATATGGGCGTACGTCTGGCTCGAGTGAAACGCAAAGCACTTGTCCGTAACATTCGAGCGTATGGTACGGTTGCCTATGACGAGAGGCACATGAAGGTGGTTTCCGCATGGGTCGGTGGTCGGATTGACAAGCTCTATGTGGATTTCACTGGGGTGGAGGTCAGAAAAGGGGATCCCCTGGCTGAGTTATACAGCCCGGCACTGGTTTCCACTCAGCAAGAACTCATCCTCGCCCTTGAAACTAGAGGAAGGCTATGGGCACTGGGTAACCAGGAGGCCCTTAAATCCGCGAGTCATCTTGTAGAGGCGACCAAGATGCGGCTGCTTCTCTGGGGTATTACCAAAAATCAGATCGATGAAATAGAAAGGAATAGAAAAGTCAAGGCCCATATGACCATTCACGCGCCCATAGGCGGCACAGTGATCGATAAAAAGGCCTTTGAAGGGCAATATGTTAAAGAGGGCGAAAGGCTTTATACCATTGCCGATCTTTCCTCGGTTTGGGTACTGGCAGATGTCTATGAGTATGAGCTACCTTGGGTTCGCAACGGCATGCCTGCGGAGATGGAGCTTTCGTACATACCAGGTATGCGCTTTAAGGGTAAGGTTCTGTATGTATACCCGTACATGGATGAAAAGACCCGGACGGCCAAGTTGCGGTTGGAGTTTGAAAACTTGAGATATCGACTCAAGCCGGGCATGTACGCAAATATCTACCTCAACCCTCGCATGTCTGGAGACAGTCTGGTTATCCCACAAGAAGCGGTGATTGACAGCGGTGTTCGCAAGCTGGTCTTCATTTCTCTTGGTAAGGGCAAATTTCAGCCGCGCGAGGTCAAGCTCGGTATGGAGGGGAATGACGATGAATTTGAGGTGCTTGAGGGTTTGGATGAAAACGAACAGATTGTGATATCTGGTCAGTTCTTGCTGGATTCGGAAAGCCGTTTGAGCGAGGCCATTCAAAAAATGCTGGAAGTTCGGCAGCAGAACTCGCCAACAACCGACACCCAACCCATACAAATGGAAGACAACGATCTCGATATGTCGGACATGCAAATGGAGGAAGACGATCTCGACATGTCGGGTTTGAACATGGATGATGTGCCCGCAACTTCAAAAAAGCAGAACCCTTAACCGTTTGTCAGTTTCAGAATATAAGCCTTTAATAAGTCTGTTAAAACTCGATATTGGAAACAGGACTCTGAAATGATAGAGAAAATCATAGAACTTTCCGTAAAAAATAAATTTTTGGTTATTTTGATGACCTTGTTTGTCATTGCGGCCGGAATTTACGCCATGTTGCGGATGCCACTGGACGCCATCCCGGATCTCTCCGACGTTCAGGTCATCATTTTTACCAAATATCCCGGTCAGGCGCCCCAGGTGGTGGAAGACCAGGTTACCTATCCATTGACAACCGCCATGCTTTCGGTGCCATTTGCCAAAGTGGTTCGTGGCTATTCGTTTTTTGGCCTTTCCTTTGTCTATATCATTTTTGAGGATGGTACCGATTTGTACTGGGCCCGCAGCCGGGTGTTGGAATATCTGAACTTTGTTGCCGGGCGCCTGCCGCAAGGAGTGACGCCGTCTCTGGGACCTGATGCCACCGGTGTGGGCTGGGTTTATGAATATACGCTGGAAAGTGACCGGCATGATCTGTCTCAACTGCGCTCGATCCAGGACTGGTTTTTGCGTTACGAACTTGCCAGTGTCCCCGGCGTTTCCGAAGTGGCCTCCATCGGCGGTTATGTCAAGCAATATCAGGTTATCGTTGATCCCAACAAGCTGCGGGCATACAACATCCCCCTTCAAAAGATCAAAATGGCCGTTCAGCGAAGCAATAAAGACGTGGGCGGCAAACTCGTCGAGATGGGCGAAACCGAGTTTATGGTTCGGGGATTGGGCTATATCAAAGGTGTTGAAGATCTTAACAACATCCCCTTAAGGGTGGAAAAGCGAGGTACGCCGATCCTGCTGAGAAATGTTGCCACCATTAAGATCGGCCCGGAGTTACGGCGAGGGATCGCTGACTATAACGGTACCGGCGAGGTTGTCGGCGGTGTTGTGATTATGCGGTTCGGAGAAAATGCCCTGCAGGTTATCGAAAATGTCAAAAAACGGCTGGAACAGCTCAAATCGGGATTGCCCGAAGGCGTTCGGATTAAAAGCGTCTACGACCGGTCGGGCCTGATTCTGAGGGCCGTGGATAATTTGAAAAAGACGCTCATTGAGGAAAGTGTTATTGTGGCGCTGGTTTGCATCGTTTTCCTGCTTCACTTCCGCAGTGCTTTTGTGGGTATTTTTACCCTGCCGGTGGGCGTGCTGATCAGTGTTATCATTATGGAACGGCAGGGGATCAACGCCAACATCATGAGCCTGGGCGGCATTGCCATAGCCGTGGGTGCGATGGTGGACGCAGCCATTGTTATGATCGAAAACGCCCACAAACACATCGAGCACGACGGCGGCAAAAAACCCCACTGGGAGTTGATCACTGATGCCGCCAAGGAAGTGGGACCCTCTTTGTTCTTTTCCCTTTTGATCATCGCTGTCAGTTTTCTGCCGGTGTTCACCCTGGAAGCCCAGGAAGGTAGGTTGTTCCGTCCGCTGGCCTTTACCAAGACCTACGCCATGATGGGCTCTGCGCTGCTGGCAGTGACCATTGTGCCGGTAATGATGGGCTATCTGATCCGCGGCAAGATCCGGCCCGAGCATAAAAACCCCGTTAACCGATTTCTTGTCTGGATATATCATCCTGTTATTAAGCTGGTGCTGAAAGCCAAAATCCTGGTGATCCTGATAGCCATGGGGGTCCTGGCCGTCAGTTATATCCCTTGGAAGCACATGGGGTCCGAGTTTATGCCGCCGTTAAACGAGGGTGATTTGCTTTACATGCCGACCACTCTGCCCGGCATTTCCATCACCAAAGCCAAGGAACTTTTGCAACAGACCGACCGGATTATCGCCACTTTTCCGGAAGTTCAACATGTATTCGGTAAAATCGGTAGGGCCGAGACAGCCACCGACCCCGCTCCCCTTTCCATGATAGAGACCACCATTACGCTCAAGCCCGAATCGGAATGGCGCGAGGGGGTGACAATTGAAAAGTTAGTGAGGGAACTGGATAAAGCCATCCAGTTTCCAGGTTTGACCAATGCCTGGACCATGCCGATAAAAACCCGTATCGACATGCTTTCCACCGGAATAAAGACGCCGGTAGGCATCAAACTGATGGGTGAAGACCTGCAGGTGCTAAGCGACTTGGGAGAAAACATCGAAGCAGTGATGCGGGAGGTTCCCGGCACCCTCAGCGTCTATTCGGAACGGGTCACCGGTGGAAATTTTTTAGATTTTCGGATCAAACGCACAGAAGCCGCTCGTTACGGTCTGACCGTGGGCGATGTCCAGGATATCATCATGAGCGCTATCGGGGGAATGAATATTACCCAGACCGTAGAAGGGCCGGAGCGCTATCCGGTGAACCTTCGTTACGGAGCCGAGCTCAGAGATTCACCGGAAAAATTGCGGCGCATCCTGGTGCCTGCGCCCACAGGGGCCCAGGTGCCGATTACCCAACTGGCCGATATCCGCATCATCAAGGGACCGCCGGTGATTAAAAGCGAGAACGCTCGAAACACCGCCTGGATTTATATAGATATTACCGGCATCGATGTAGGGACCTATGTCAAAAAAGCCCAGCAGATCGTTCATGATAAAATTGAAATGCCTCCCGGCTACAGCATGATCTGGAGCGGCCAGTACGAATATATGGTGCGAGCCCAGAAACGTCTCATGATTGTGGTACCCATGACCCTGGTCATTATCTTCTTGCTGCTGTATTTTAATTTTAAAAATGTCACCGAGAGCCTCATCGTGATGCTGAGTGTACCGTTCTCTCTTACCGGCGGCCTGTGGCTCATGTATATGCTGGGTTACAACATGAGCGTCGCCGTTGGGGTGGGGTTTATCGCTCTGGCGGGCGTTGCCACCGAGATCGGGGTGATTTTGTTGGTTTATTTGGACCTGTCCTACAAAAAGTTTACATCCCAGTATAAAGAAAACTTTAACCGAGAACTTCTGTACCAGGCCATCGAGGAAGGCGCTGCGCTACGGGTGCGACCGATCATGATGACGGCAGTGGCCATTATGGCTGGGTTGATGCCCATTATGTGGGGTCACGGCACCGGATCGGAGGTCATGAAGCGCATCGCCACACCCATGGTCGGCGGTATGGTCAGCGCAACCATCCTCACCCTTTTGGTAGTTCCGGCTATCTATGGGCTTTGGAAGGAATGGAGTTTACCAAAGGATCCTTCCGTTCAGCAGGACAATGAATAAAAGATAAGAAGGAGAAATTATCATGAAAAAATTATCTGCACTTTTTATAATGTTTATAGCAATCATCTGGTTTGCATCCGGCATGGCCACTGCAGACACATCTCATAAAGATGGTGAAAAAAGCCATGCGCAACCATCCAGCAAAATGGATCATGCGGCCATGACCGACAAATTTGAACACCAAATGGTTGACAAACAGGTCCGGGCAGAGTTTCAGATCATGAGCCTGGCCAGCATGAACATGAAAGATTCCGACGGTGCCACCCATCACGTTATGGTAAAGCTGTATGACAACAGCGGTAACCAGCTGGTTAAAGATGTTGTCGGAAAGATTAAAGTGATGGGACCGGATAAGAGCGAACAGACCAACGGCCTGAAAAATTACAACGGAATCTTCGCCGCCAATTTCACCTTCAGCACAAAGGGTAAATACGGGATCATTTGCCTGGTGAAAATCGATGGTGAAAAACATCTTTTTAAGTTCTGGTATCCTCAAGGATAGCAGATTTCTGGTAGTGTCGGTGATCCATGAATTGTGGAAAAAATGGAGATTAAAAAAGTGATGAAAAAGAAATCTCGTCCCAGGCTTTATCTTTGGCTGGTAATCTTGGCGAGTGTTACCCTATCCGTTACGCTCACCATTACATCAATAAAAATCATCCGTGGCGGCAAGAGCTTTACCGAGGTGATCCAAGAAGAAAACAAGACGTTCGTGGTCAATACCGTGCGTTTCGGCCACGGTGTCATGGCCCATATGGGTTCGGAAACCTATGACAGCCTGATCGATCTGGCCCTCAAAAGCAAATTCATTCTATTTCTGGCAATTCTGGACGAAGATGGGAATATCATCGCTCAAAGTGATCCACCTGGTGGACTTCGTCTCTTAAAAACGTATGATGTTCTCGAGCTCAAGGATGGAAAAATCCTTGAGAAAACAAAAAGCATTAATTTGATTTCCTATAAAGCCAAGCGGGAGCTGGTGTCCACCGAAGAACACATGACGCATCATGCCACTTTCACGAAGAGTAAACCCG
This sequence comes from uncultured Desulfobacterales bacterium, assembly GCA_937998305.1. GTDB lineage: Bacteria > Desulfobacterota > Desulfobacteria > Desulfobacterales > UBA11574 > UBA11574. The sequence continues at coordinate 9,394 of CALLDL010000209.1, forward strand.
CAATGATGGGTCAACACAAAGATGCACCTAAACCCGGTTGGTTTTTAGTCGGTATGGATGGGTCGTTGTTTACTATGCACTATCGCGACATGGTGATTCAGACTGTCGGGACCGGCGCAGTGTTTTTGTTCATTGGTATACTGATTATCGTATTTCTTGGAATGATACAACGCTATGAATTGGCCAATCTTTCCATTGAAAGGCTCCTTAAAATCAAACGGGTGCTGAGCCGCTTCGTTCCACAAACTGCGAAAAATGTCATTGAAAAAGATCCGGAGAAAAAGGGCTTGCTGGATAAATACATCCAAGATGCCTCGGTTCTGTTTCTCGATATCGAGGGCTTTACCCTTTTACAAGGGCAGTACTCGCAGGAAACGATCAATCGGACGATCGAATTCTATTTTTCATTGTTTTTTAAACTCATTCAGAACAAGGGAGGGGACATTAACGAAACCGCCGGAGATGGAATGATGGTTATTTTCCTGGATTCCGACCCTATCAAACATGCTCAAAATGCTGTGAAGACCGCTCTAAATATTCAAGAACAATGTCGGCAATTATCTACCGATAACGATCCGGATAAAATCAGCATCAAGGTAAACTCCGGTATAAATTCCGGCAAGGTTTATCTGGGGTCGACCAAGATGAGAGGAAGTGAAGGGGAACGTTGGACGTTTACGGCATCAGGGTCGGTCACCATTATGGCTGCCCGCCTATCAGATTATGCCCAAAATGGTCAGGTTTTGATCGGAGGAGAAACCGCCAAGAGGGTTGAGGACTCTTTTCCCATGCGTTGCCTCGGAAGAGTTCCTTTAAAAAACATAAAAGATCCTGTAGAAATCTTCGAAGTATCATCCTTATCATTGTCTGTCTGAATAAATTGTTATTGTATCCTCTCGTCCAGATACCTTTCGAGGTTGTTCAGCTCCTCGACTTTCATGTCTATCAAGGCCTTATCGGCGTTATTGGAACGAAGCAAAGATGAGAGCTCATTCCTTTTTTCTTCTATCTCATTTATCAATGATTCTGATTTCAAGTAGAGATGCATAGGAATGAGTATTTGTATACGTTTTTTTATCAAAGAAGATATACGTGGATAATAAATATCCGGATATGATCAGCAGAAATTATTTTCCATTAATTAAACGCACTGATGTCGCGGATAACAGAGTGATCGTCGCTTTCGGTCAAATCAAGTTCTGCAATGGTACCTGGTGAATCAATTTTTTTCAGATATTTTAACAATAATCGTAGAACCTGTTTTTGACGAAAGGTTTCCCCGGGAAAAGCGATGGGATGTCCGAGAGGAAAGCCGGGGTAAACGGCTCGAGGGGGTAAAACCTTTTGGCTGATTTCTCTGGAAAGGCTTATGGAAATGGTTGCAATCCCTGCAGCCTCCACAGCTCGCTGGATCAGCCCCACGGACTGATTGCAGATACCTCAGGCAGGGGTTAAAATCACGATATTTACTTTATCCGATTTTAAAGCTGCTGCAACTTGTGGCGCCGTTTCTTTCATAAGAGTTTTAATGTGATGATGCATGATGTGCCCCATGAAAGAAAAGTGCCGATAATTTACGTCACCGATCTCCCCGGATTGCTTTAGCTCCTTAACGCGCTCTATCGGGAAGACAATATTGACATCTTTATCGGCATCGGCATGGTCATAATAATTATGAGTAATTGTTAAATCTGCGGGTAGTGTGTCTACCGGAATTTCCCTAAATGTTGGGTCGCCTGCAGGGTCCTTCATATTAAAGGGTTTTTGTGACATAAGATGAACACCACCTGTGGTAACCAATGCCAGGCGGCATTTTGATATATCACTGTCAAATTGAGTCCATGGAGAATCGGAGAATTCTATGAATTTTGAGTGATGAACCCATTTTCTAAACAACGACGGATATTTTGAAAGCAATTTAGCAATAAGCTGGTCTTTTTTTTCTCTGAAGTCGATTTTATTATTCCTTTCTTTCATTTAAAGATGAAGGCGGCATTTAGGACTCCACCTGTAACGATCCTCTATACCTCCCTTAAAAGTTCTTTGCCTTTCAATTGTCGTCGTCTTTTTTAGGGGCTGATATGGTCAGTTTGAAGATGACTACGAACAAAAGGGTGACAATCAGGGCAGCGCCCATCCAGCCGACATTTTTTAGGCTGCTGGATTCACTTGCCCAGCCTGAAAGCAATTCAGTGGATGTCAGCATGCTGTACATATAGTATTCGGGGTCTAACTTTGATGCTTTCTTGAAATCTGCTTCGGCCTGTTCGCTCTGGCCCAGTTCCCTGTAGGCTTTGGCTCGAACCGCATAGGCCCTACCGATGATCGGCTCGATGCCGCCAAGTTCAATAGCCCTGGTAGCGTCTTCGATGGCATCCTCGATCATTCCTTTTAAACGATAAAGCTCCGACCGATAGCTGTATGCGTCGGCAAGTTTCGGATCCAACTCTATTGCACGATTTAAATTGGCAACGGCTTCATCAACGTCTCCCTTTTCCATATAGGCTAAGCCGAGCATCAGGTGTGCTTCCGATTCAAAAGGTTTCAGTTCGATAACCCTATGCAAATCGTTAATCGCTTCGGTGTATTCCTCCTGAAAAAAGTAAAGTATGCCTCGCTTTTTATAGGCTGCAGACAGTCCGGGGTCCAATTCCAAAGCCTCGGTAAAGTATTTAATTTTTGTTGGAGTTATGGAGCTTTTTATACCAAGATTATAGAAGTACATGGCATCCTGACCCCAGGCTGAACAAGTAACAATCAACAGGTAGCTGAATGCACCAATCAATGCTTTTCTCATTGCAGGTTCCTTTTTTTGGTTTCAAACTCAGCCTTCAAAAGATGGACGCGGAGCATATGGCAACGAAGACCATTTTTAAAGAAATTTTCTCGATTTAATAAGCCTGCGTTTCTTTGCATTGGTCAAAACGCCGGCATCGGCATTCGCCCCCAAAGATTTCGCTTGAGAGTCTTTTCCACCTCCAGCACGGAACGATTTTTAACATCAACATCTACTTTTAGCAACGGTAGATGTTTTACTGAAAAGTTCAAGGCTTCATCTGCAGTTGCGTATTTTCCATCAGGCCATGTGAGTTGTGAAAAGATCAAACGCACACCGTCGCTATTCATCCTCCCCATCATCTCTTTATGATTGTGGTGACTGAGAAATGGAAAAACAAAACCTACCACATTTCTCCATGAGGATCTTCTGACAGGTTTCTTTTCCGAGTTAAAAGGCATTACAAAAAGTCCTTTCATCATGTAATGGACAGGCATCAAATGAACCAGAAAACCTTTATGGCCTTGCTGTCGGTAATTAGAAAGAATGGATGAAATAAGGCTGTCTTGATATGCAACATCCAAAGTATCCTTAATAGTTTGATCGGAACGCGGGAGAATAGAAATTGCCGTTATCTGCTTTTCCGGCAAATAAATCGTAGAAATTTGAGACATTGTGTACTGGCGTAAGCCGAACGCCACCAGGAGTGCAAAAAACAAGGTAATTCCATAGCCCACTGCCAGAGCCAGCGTTGGTGGTTTGATCCAGCCCAAAAAAATGCGAAAGATTTTTTTGCCGGGTTCTCCGGGTACGAACATAGCGGTACGCTGTATGTACGCAGCGTAACTGTCGCCATGTTGTTTCAGCATTCTATCCTCTTCGTTTTTGGCCAGGATGTAGTAGACAAACAACATGCTGATATAGAGAATAAGAATTATAAATCGGGGCCAGAATAACAACAGCCCCAGTCCTGATATGGCCAGAAACAGATATTGTGGATGACGCACCCAACGGTACAGTATGGAGGAAACGACTCCTTTACGGCGGATTTTTGCTGCATAAATTTGCACCGCTCCAATAAAAAAAGCAATGAGTCCAAAGGAAAAAAGGCTCCGGCCCAAGGAATTCAAAAAATTGAGCGAGGTGTTTTTTGCGACGACGGCGTGAGGCAGAAAAAATCCCGTTAACCAGGCGGTTGTTTTGATCCCATAGAGAAAATCGAGCAGCGGTCCATACCCGGCATAGAAATAGCCCGCAAAAGGGCTGATCATAATGACAATTTCTAATCCGATTAATAGATAAAAAAGTGTTATGGATCCTTTTATCAAGCTATCATTTTTAACCATGAGTTATTCCTGTGAAAAGCATCAGGCATCACCGTTGATGATGCTCTTTAATTGTTCCCCCTGGTTTTAGGAGCGTTCATTGTCTTTGGTTGGCAGGACGGCATCCGAAATGTTAGCTTCCGGAGATGATGGTCTCTATTTATCACTCCACCAAAAATCGTTTTTTCCCACTGGGTCATAGGTTTTCCGCTTGCCGTTAATGAAAACCTCTGGCGACAATCTTGTTTCATCGCGGCCGCAACGCATCAAGCGGTCCATTGCCATGATCCATCCTGCCAACATGCCGTGTTTTTGAATGCTTTGTAAGCTGTATTCGGAATCTGACGGATACATGGGGCATTCGCCGTACCTGACGGCAGAGAGATGATTCAACGGGCCCCGGTAAAAGCGGGTCATTAAAGACAACGGGTCAGTCCCCTGACCGGTCTCAGTCTGCATTGATTTCGAGTAGGTACACGATACAATCAGGCTAAAAAGGATCAAAAACAAAATCGATTTTACAAAATATTTTTTCATGCCTTGTTACTGCAAGATTAGGGATCATTAACCTTGTAAGGCCGTTCCGCATTTGCTTCAAAATCTATCACCTTTACCTGTATTATTGTTAATAATGTTCAGAGAAAGGTCTCTCAACTAGCCTATACTCAAATTTAATCATTTGTGTTTTATCTCTTTGATCCTTTGTGGTCCCCTGGGATCTTCAGGAGCGCGAAACATGCTCCGCATCATCCAGATATGGGCTAAAGGACAAAGCAGAATCAAGGCATATACTCCATACTTCCCCAAAATTCCTAGAAGTCCAAGAGAAGAGAATACAAAAATGGCGACAAATGGAAGTGCGCAGCAAAGAACCATAGCCAAAAAGGGGTTTTGCTTCATTTTTTCAATGATTGATTTCAGCATTTATATTCCCTTTCTTTAAAAACACTTCCCGGACGCCTATGCTTATTCGGGCAGTTTAACGTCATGCGCGGGACTGGAGTCAGTGCCCACTGTCGCAGTGAGCGACCCGTGGTATCATAAATCGCTTCATGTTGTCACCTCTTTTCAATTAGACCTGACCATGACACACTTCTGTTGAGTTCAATCAATATTTAATTCGCAGAATTTCTAACAGTCTGCCCGGGCGGAAATTCGAAGCTCGAATATCGAACTGCGAAACAAATCAATAAGTCGAGTTTTATTTTGGATTAGTGACACTTTTGAGATTTGCCGCCGGTAGCCTTGTTCAGCCGTTCCAGATAACGGCCCCACCATCCTTTAGGCTTTGAAGATTTTGATTCCAGATATTTGTCGGGGTTTGTTTCAAAAGCTTTCCGGCACGATTCTGCACAGAAATAGTAGGTGCGCATCTTATAAGTAAACGTGAAGTCTTTCTTGTCTGGTGTCACTTTCATAAAACAGACTGGATCTATGAAGATTTGCTTCGGGGATGTTGATTTTTCCATGATAGACCTCCCTAATGGTTTTTTTGTCCTAAGCTAAAGTTAAAGCAATGATCATGCCACATTGTAGTATTTTTTTCAACCGTCTAATTTAACGCATATTATTTGTCTAGTGAATTTTGAGTATTTAGATTCCCTAGGATAAGGCGGCAAAGAGTGGATATTAAGTATGCAGTTTTTCCTCGGGATACGATACAGGTGGATAATAATTATTCAGCGGATAACGGTGGATCGGGTTTTGATCGGTATGTGGATAAGCTTGTTTCGGTGACTTAATCTTTTACCCTAATTTAGGGTTTTATCAATTTTACGGTAGGATTCATCCACATCTGCCATAACATAATAACAGAATCAACGACAAAGACTGTGCCGAATAAAGCACCGCCGGGGATGTGCAGCCAGAAAAAAACGGGATCAACGAACAGCTTCAGCCAGACTGATGCCAGATCGATAACGATACCGATGAAAGGAAGTACAATCAGCCAGATTCGAATTCTTTGGCTAACATCAAGAAAAAGAACAAGAATTCCCATGAGAATAAAGATTGCGCTCATACCGAAAATGTGAATGTGGGTAAATTTCAAAGCAAAGATAAACTCATCGGTTTGGTAAAAAGGGGAACCTTTTTTTTCAACCGGGGTGTCGGAAAATAAATCTCCCCGCATATCAGCATGGTTTTCCGATTTGCTATGATCCATGGATAGGTGTTTATCGCCGTCCTGGAACGTAGGAATAATATCATGCACGACAATCTGTCCAAGGGCAACAATGAGACCCAAAGACATCATCACGATAATCATGGTGACCCATACTTTTCCGGTCAACGGCCAGGCACGCAAACGAGGTCCCCATTGAGTGGAATTAGAGCCTTGCTGTAGATTGATGTTGTCCATGGTTTAAAAACCTCTAATTTCCTGTAAAGTTCGAGCCGCTGTAGTCTCCCTTTTCAGTAAAATAGATATAAACAGATTGGGGCTCGCCTTTGCTGCGGCTGAATTTTACGACAACCTCTCTTTTTTCCCCACTTTGGCGAGAAAATACTTCGATATTTTTCAGATCCGTTTCCCAGGGTGTTTTAAGTTTTCCGGAAGCCACCAGTTTGTCATACATTTCTATTCCTTTTTTTGCTGCCTGCAGCGCTGTGAACTCGGCCCCGCCATGGCCTTTGGGGCCGTGGGCTGATGCCAGGGAAACACTTAGAAGGAACATCAATAAAAGTGCGATCAGGTCAAAAAAATATTGGGATGCATTATTAGATTTCAAATGATTGCGCATAAGCTCTCCTAATAGTTGCAATTTATATTAGATTACAAAATTGATCTGTAAAATTCAAGTCTTATTTTAATATGGTTATCCAAGAACTGTCTGTCAATTCCGCCAAATTATGCTTTGAGAATTGCAATTCATTGCATCAATTCGTATTTAATCATTTGTTAATTAGTTTCCATCAAGAAATTGCCATTTTCCGCAATCTCTGCGTCAATCGGCGGAATTACTTGTGCGGTGTACCACTTGTACGCCTTCGTGTAATTCCTTGATTTCCTTGACCTTGCAAAAAATTACTAATTTCTGCATTGGAAACTTAATTTGTGCTCAATATAGATTTATGGTTGGGCACTAATTAAAAAAAATAGAAAGGCAGCCCTCGAGAGAGCTGCCTCAACTTAAAAAGTGAAATTTTATGATTAATCTTTATCGCGAGCAATAACCGCCATATGCGGCACCGTAACCCATTCCACCTCTGCCCATGAATCCCCTGCCTGCGTTGGGATTGATTTTTCTCATTTCAACCATATGATCGATCCGTTTTTGATCCAGCTGGGTCTGAAGTTTGGATATGTCATTTTGTAAACTTGAGGCTCTTTTAGAATCCGGATTCTCTTTGGCAAGTTCACTTCTCAGTTCAAGCTGTTTGGCGTAAAGGTTTTGCCGAAGGTTTTCGGTTGCCTTAAAAAATTCCGAGCGTTCCTTGTTCATCTGAATCAACTCATCATCACTCAGGTTTCCTGCCATGGGGCCGTATCCGGAATTATTCCAACCTCCGTGATGCCATCCGGGGCCATTATGACCCCATCCGCCCATCATTCCGGGTCCCATACCCCAGTCGGCAAAAGCGTAGGCTCCGAATCCAAGAACGGTTACCACCGTTAAGATAATAAGTGTTTTTCTTGTAAAAATATTCTTCATTTTTGTAGTTCCTTATTTTAAAATTATTATTATATTGATTTAAATAGCGAACGTTTGATGTCGCGAATTCTATTAAGAGGGCCGTTTAACGTCATGCCCTGGACTTAAGAAAGCACCCATCACTGCAGTGCGCTACTCTGGGTGTCATAAACCGTTTCGTTGTTATCACCTCCTTAAAATTATATGTTGTCATGCACGGAAAGTGTCTAAATTATCCCGCCGGCAGTGTTTCGAAATAGTTAATAAATTCTCGTTTTTGCTTCTTCTTGGACCATATGAGTTTATACTTGCCGCCCTCTTTGGCTTCCAAGGAGTCCACAATAATGCTTTCGCCTTTTACCTTTCCGGTGATCCGAACATCTTTGGCAACATATCTTAGCTTCACTTTCCGACTAAGATTCGGCAGGTAGTAGTATTTGCCGTCAGAAGCAAGAAGAACGAAATTATTCTCGATCAGAAGGTGGGCGTCAAGATCATCCGGTGGGCACTTCTTGCCGTTGAGCACGCAAAGTGCGCCCTCGATGGTCCCCTTGAGCGTTGTTGCGTGGGTCTTGGCGATTACCGTTCCGGGCACGATCAGGGCGACCGATACAATAAAACCCACAACTATTTTATAAGCATTTATTTTATTCATTTTAATACCTCCTTAAAAATATCAATGACAGCTGGCTGGACCTGTCTGAAATTCCTTTCTGACCTTTACCAGCGCGTCCGGGTACATTGTCTTGAGCAATAGATAGGATGTTCCCATGATAATCAACTGGCCCAAAAAGTAAGATAATATCATATTGACGCCTGCCGTATTTAAAAGTGCAGACAATGCCAGCCCGATGAACATGAGAAAAGTAAATACTCCCCTGACGACGGACAATGTTCCAAATCCGACCATTAAACCCAAGACAATAGACAAACTTGCAAAAACCGTTATCAGTGATGTTTCCATAATGATCACCCCCGGTGTGTGGTTTAATGCTTTCGCATTAGTTGACTTCTATTAAGAGCAAACCGCGTGCCAGAATACTTATTAAAAAACGTTAGAATGATAACCTTATGAAAAAACAGTATAAAAAAAATGAACCGACAATAACAGGGGCCAACGATCTACTATCAGGTCAAATCTGAATTGCATACTTTTTACCCGTGTTCACCGATATTTTTGGTGTTGTGTATAGAAAATACCCACCTCACTAGTGTTTCACTATTTTGTACAATTCCCCAAATAAACCGAAGTATAGATTTAAACAATGATAACAATTGAATATGGGTGTATCGTCACCCGAATCCATTTTTTTGGCATGTTGATTGCTCTGTTCCATATTGAAATAAATAAGGCATACGAAATACAGATGAGACGGAGGTACAACATGAAACAAATAAAATCGTTATGGTCCATATTTAAGATTCCAATACTGATCGCTCCGGTCTTATGGCCCTATAGTCATGCTTTGGCTCAGACAGGACGATATGGTGGCGGATGGCATATGGGGCCCGGCATGATAGGCGGATGGGGCATGGGGTGGTTTGGAGGTGTTTTTATGTTTGCGTTCTGGATTCTTATTCTGGTGGGGCTGGTATTTCTTATCAGGTGGCTGATTCAGTTCACCCGTCATAATAAATCAATTGGAAACGGCGAAAGCCGGGCAATTGATATCCTCAAGGAGCGCTTTGCTCGCGGTGAGATTGATAAAGATGAGTTTGACAGTAAGAGGAAAGATTTATTAGGATAATCCTGGTTGCTAAAAACGATGTGAACGAGTCCTGTTCTCATCCTTTCAACCAGGGAAACCTCTATGGCACATAATCATGACCATGGCCCTACGGATTACAGTCGTGCCTTTGCCTTTGGTGTGGCTCTCAATGTGGGTTTTGTCATTGTTGAAGCTGCTTATGGCATTATGGCCGGATCACTGGCGCTTTTGGCCGATGCCGGTCATAATCTGAGCGATGTTTTAGGATTGCTGCTGGCGTGGGGCGCAACTTATCTGGTACGGCGAAAGCCCACGGAACGCCGCACTTATGGATGGCGAAAATCATCGATTCTGGCGGCGCTGATAAGCGCCGTCATTCTTTTGGTTGCGCTTGGCGGCATTGCCTGGGAAGCGATCCAACGTTTTAGCGCCCCTGTTCCGGTGGCCGGCAAGACCATCATCTTCGTCGCCTTGGTCGGCGTTGTCATCAATACGGCAACAGCCCTTCTGTTTTTATCCGGCCGCAAAAGCGATTTAAATATTCGAGGCGCTTTTTTACATATGGTCGCCGATGCCGGGGTGTCAGCGGGTGTTGTCATTGCCGGAGTTGCGATTCTTTTTACCGGCAGGCTATGGATCGATCCGGCAGTCAGCCTTTTTATCACCGTTATTATTCTGTTCGGGACTTGGGGGCTGTTTCGCGATGCTTTTAATATGGCCATGGATGCCGTTCCAAGAGATATCGATCCTGAAGCCGTAAAGGCCTATCTTTCCAGCCTTCCAGGCATTACCGGTGTTCATGATATGCATATCTGGGCCATGAGCACTACGGAAACCGCTCTGACAGCGCATCTTATTAAACCGGATCCAAAAGATGACGATGCGCTCATCGAAAAAGCGAGCAAGGAACTTCATGGCCACTTTGGCATTGATCACACCACCCTGCAGTGGGAACGCCGTCCTTCGTTAAATCAATGTGGTGACTCATGTGAAATTGAATAGCAAATCTGAAAGTTGCCAAAAATATTTGCCACAAAGGCACTAAGACACAAAGGACCGGAGAAAATTTAAGTCGACGACAGATGCCGAAAAACACGTTTGTGAAGACGTTCTCTGATGGATCCATGGATGGTCCCGTTGTGTCGTTGATAGGAACGGGCCTCTTCCATGAAGTAGGCCAAAATATCCATATCTTCCGATAGATCGCTTCCTTCTTTCTGCTTTGATGAAAGGCGTGCCGTCATGGCCAGTAGGCCGTAAAGATAAAAGCTCAGAAAGGTAATCCGACGCAGATAAAATTGCTTTTCCGTGATTTTGCGGCCGTGAATCATGAGCCCCGCAAGAATCAAAAAACGTATGCGTCGTGCAAGGGATCTTGCCAGTCGCATGGCATGGTTCAGGCGGCGATGTTTGAATCTCATTTTCCAGGAGCTTCGGCGAAAAAGTATTTTCAGCAGTTGACGAAGCTGTGCGATTTTGTCAGGATGCGCTTTTTGAATTTGTTTGGTCAGGGTTCGAATAACAAACAGCGCCGGATAAATGGAATGAATTTCAGTGGTCCCTTCAAAGATGGTGGTTACCCGAAAATCGCGCATGCGCATTTCATAGGGCTGGGTGCTCAGATAGCCGGACCCACCGGCCACCTGCAGGGCATCGTAAAGCGAATTCCAGGCCCGGGTGGTGCCGAACAGTTTACAGTGCGAGCTTTCAATGGCCACCGGCGCCAAAGGGTTTTCTTCAAGCCTTGCCGCCGTAAATGCCGTTATTGTTGAGACCACCGAAGCATTGACACGTGCTGTCACTATTTTTTCCTGGATTAGTTCGTAGTTCTGAATGGGCTGGCCGAACTGAACCCGGTTCTTAGAACGCTTGAGCATATCTTCTACCGCCTGGTTGAGAATCCCGGCTGAGGCGGCTCCCAGTGCCAGTCGTCCGTAGTTAAGAATCGTCATGGCAACCTTGAAGCCGTCTCCGGGTTCGCCCAGTAGATTTTCTTTGGGAACGCGGACATCCTTAAAATGAACGGCAGCTGTGGAACTGGCTTTTAGCCCCATCTTTGGGATGTCTTTTCCGATCTTGACCCCCTCCCATCCGGTTTCAACGATAAAAGCCCCCATAAAACCGGGTCGCTGGGGGTCCATTTGGGCAAAAACGGTCATGGCCTGGGAATAATTTGCGTTGGTGATATATGCTTTGCTGCCGTTAAGAATATAGTATTCACCGTCATCAGACAGCACTGCCGTGGTCTCGATATGTTTGGCATCGGATCCGCGTTTCGGTTCGGTCAAGGCATAAGAGAAAATCATCTCCCCGGAGGCCGCTTTGGGTAGATATTTTTGCTTCTGCTGTTCATTGCCGAACAATACAATTCCCTTTACCCCGATGGAGAGATGGGCAAGTGATGTAAATCCTAGGGCCAGACTCTGGGTGGCGACCACTTCCACGACTTTCAGATACCGGCGCAGGTTCAACCCAGCACCGCCATAGGTTGAGGAAATATTTAGCCCGAAAAAACCGATGGTTTTCAACTTTTCCAGAAGCTCCGAGCTCACACGGCCGTCGGCTTCCAGTTGCCGGGGCGGATACTGTTGGTTAATTTCAAGATATTTTTCAATAAAATCACGTGTGCGATCATCATCCTTAGAATCTTTGAATCCATGAAATATATCTTTGTTCAAATGCCCAAAATAAATATCTGCTAGAAAATTGTTAAATTTCATCGTTGGTACCTCCATCATCTCATACGGTCGGAATAGTCTTCCCTTTCTGGTAGTAATAGATGGTCGTGAAGTGTCCTTTTGGGTCAACAAAATCAGCGATTCGGATTGAGTTACCAGATACTAAAGTGGTCGTCAATCGGCTTTTAGCATTCGGTCGTTTAATATGAGATAAACCTTACATATGGCAATTTTTCCTTGACATATTTTAAATCA
>CALLDL010000210.1 GCA_937998305.1 uncultured Desulfobacterales bacterium
AGGACAAAAAGGGCCATTTATGGATGGACACTGGAAGCCATCTCAAAATAAAGATTTTGGTTCAAGATCGAGGCGGAGCCGAGTTTTAACCCGCAGGCATACTCAAGTATGTCGAGGACTTAAAACGAGGCTCCAACGCAGAGGTTGGGCCAAAAGATTATTTTGAGATAGCTTCTTAGTTAGGTTTCTTTAACCCGTATCAAATCTCGATAAACCGATCCTTCCCTGCCGTCAATACTTAAATAGTCTCCGGATTTAAACTCTATATCGTCAAATCGACAGTTCTTTTCCTTTTCGTTGCAGACAAAGTTACCACATCCCACAATACAGGTTTTTTCCAGCCGGTAGGCCACAACAGCGGCATGAGACGTTACCCCGCCACGGGCCGTTAAAAGGCCGTCCGCTGCATAGATCTCCTTAATGTCATCAGGGACAGTATCTCCCCTTACAAGAATCAAAGACGTTTCGGGCTCCCTGTTTTTCCATTGGTCGATCTCTTTTAGATCAAAAACGATCCGCCCGCTCATGGCTCCGCCGCTGACCCCGACACCATGCCCCAACAATTTATCTTTCGTAATATCATCAAGGTCAAACGTTAAAACTTTCTTTCGTTCACGTATGGTCATGTCCCGACTTTGCATCAGATGCAGATCTTCAGCACGAGGGCTTTCAAAAGTAAACTCCATTTCCTGAGGACCCCATCCCCTTACGTGGATCAATTCGTTTGCCAAACTTTTTAATGCCTTGTAAATCTCGGGAAAATGACTTTCAAGGGTGATGTCTGTTTCTCGCATTTCAATATCCTGCTGTATAATCGATATCGGCAACGTATTTACCAGGCCTGAAGCGACATCTTCCCCCTGATTTCCGATGGTAAAATCACCCCACAGCCTCAGGCTGTCCTCTGACCATCTGGGATTATGTGTAAAGAAGACGCCGGTGCCAGATTTCTGAGAAACGTTTCCAAAAACCATTTCTTGTACAGTAGCGGCTGTTCCCCAGTCATTGGATATCCCCATAATCTTACGATATGTTCTCGCTTTGGGCCCCTCCCAGGAACCAAAGACCTTTTTAATCGTAAAATAAAGCTGTTCAAAAGGGTCGTCGATAACATCTGTCCCTGAATTGACTATCATACTTTTGTAAGTCATGGCCACTTTTCGCATCTGCAAACCGGTAAGTTCCCTTTTAAACTGGACACCGGCGCTTCGCTTCAATTCACTGATAATCGCATCAAAGTCATCCCTTTCCAGCCCTGAAGCCATGCCGTAACCTTGCAGAAACCGGCGGTAACTATCCCAGGCAAACCACGCATTACCAGTTCGTTTTTCAATGCCTGTTGCAATTTCTTCGTTCATCCCAACATTAAGAAACGTATCCATCATTCCGGGTTGTGAAATGGCAGACCCGCTTCTTACCGATAATAGCAAGGGATTCTTAGGGTCACCAAAGGTTTGGCCGCTTATTTTTTCGATGTCGAATATCTGCCGCAAAATTTGATCCTCGAAATTTTGCTTGGCCGGCGAATAACCGTCTATTATTTCTCTACATCGGAACGCCTCGGTGGTAATAATAAAACCAGGAGGAACCTGCATTCCGAAATTCTTCAGTTTAACAAGATTCAGCCCTTTACTTCCCAGATGAATAATTCCTGAAACCAACCTGGGAATTTTATCCATAGACGTCATCGCCTTCTTAGGATCATAAAGAAGCAGTTGATGCAGTTTATCCTCAGGGAGTTTATTGGCCTGCTGAAAGAGGGTGTTTAGAATTCGGCTTAAAAACAGATCGAGTTGCTGAAGCCCCAAAGAAAAAGCGATCCGATCCCTAAAGAAAATTTCGGACACTCTGTGTTTCAGCTTTTCATCATCAATTGTGCCGCTTAACGGGAGGTATTTCGGCAGAATCTCCTCCCGAGGTATCTGAGATAGAATCTGGCTCAGATTTTCACCATGAATATTATTAAAATAATCGTTGATGATATTCCTTACAGCCAGGGCGAACCCCTTAAAAATGTCAAGATACTGTGTAAAAGTAAGTTCTCTAGCTTCAAGTGATTGGGCCAGCATGTCAAGCTGGCGCTCAATTTCGACCGAGGGGAGTCCATCGAGTTGCAAAGCTTTGTAAAACAAACTTAACCGGCTGTATATTTGATAAAAAGTGGCTTTTGTTATAAGGCTGAGATCAGTATTATCCACCAGCTCTTCAAAAAGTACATTAACCAGAGATTTTATTCGAAATGCGAGCCCAAGAGAGTCAAACTTCCTTTCACGATAGCTGCCGTACATGGAGGGAATGTCTATGGTAATGTGTCTTTTTTTATAAATATCTTCTTTTATTTCATAGGTCTGTTCAGATAGTATTATTTTTTTTAACTCTTCCAGATAGTCGAGCAGTTTGTATATTTTTTTGCTGACATCAGACTCTTTTAAAGCATCATGCAACTTGCTTAAATCCGGGAAGGCTTCGGCTTGGAGTTGAGCAAGATAATTATCCATTTCGATAAAATTGAGATTGTATTTCTGATCTAAAAGTTTATATAAGTCTATCGCAAGTTCAACCCTCTCCAAATCTTGCATTGATACGCCTGAAATTCCTGTAATAATAGACTTTATCTTCTCTTCTTCAAGTGTGACAAGATCGTTCGGCAAAGACATCCCTTTTTCTTTAAAGCGTGTTATTACTTTGTGAACGCCGTCGATGTATGGTCCCTCGGTATTTATTTCCGTATAAATATTGGGCGGAACAAAGGCTTCCAGAATTCCTTTTTCTTTTGTTTCCCAGAAATTAAAGATTGCCTTCATAAAATCGATGATCCGATTATTGCTTTCCACATGGCTCTGCTTTCTTAAAAAATGAATTAACAGATCCCTTCTGCCTGATATTTCGTCAATTTTTGTAGATATATCCCGAAGTTTTCCTTCTGCACCAATAACATTAAAATAGACTGGAAAAAGCCTGCAAAGCTGTTTGACCAAGTTATATACCGGTCCAATACCGCTGTTGAGCAGTTTGGTAACATCACGTGGAAAAAGGTCTATATCCTTAATAAATACACCGCATATTGACAGATGGATAATCAGATATGAAAGAAGCCGGGTCGACCACATGGGATTGAGTTCAATAAGCTCGATCCATGTTCGGATATTAAGGATGTGGGCGGAGTTGACTTTTATTTGCCAGTCATTTCCGACACCGCTGATACCCGGTGACTGAAATCCTAAATCAATGACATATTCGATAAAAAATTTGACGAGATCGCTGTCATCTGTTTTATATACCCCCTTTCCCATATTAAGAATACAGTTCAGCGTTGTTGCCGGGTACTCACGGGTTCGTGTTTTTAATATGGAAAAAGTTTTATGAATCAAATTTCCAATATTTAGATGAGTTTCATGAGCAATAAGCCAGCTCAATGTTCTGTTTATGTCCCTTAAAGCTTCCTCATGGATCAGCGACAAACCGGAAATATTCATAATATGGAAAAGGAAAATAAGCTTCCATCGATTACCCAAATGGATTTTAGGACATACATCCAGAAGGTTTTGAGGAATTTGACGATACGCTTCAGCAAATTGGTTGTAATCGGGAAGTTCAACCAGTCTTTTCAGAGTATCTTCCGATGTCATGGCTGTAGAGGATGCTATCTTTTCAAGCCTAGCCTTATGCTGATTGACCCGGTCGTGGGAAATATTTTCAAAAAAACTCTTTAACTTTTTTGGACTGTCAATTTTATCCGCCTCTTCTTCAAACCATTCCCAAGGATCCCTTTCATTCAGCCAGTAACCATATGTACGATCATAATATTCAACAAGGAGTCGATTGATAGATTCACAATCCTCATTTATTTCAGTTGAATAATTTAAAAGCGCCTGAGCCAGTTTCCTTATTTGATAAAAGCTTTTAACAAATAAAAAGAAATCATCTCCCTCATAATTTCTGATACGATCGAATGCATCATCAATGATCGGCTTGAATCGTTTATAGTCAGCCTCAGATTCTTTTATAACTTTTTGAATAAAAAGCAAAAAATTGTCTACGGTATCATCTCTGACTTCTGAGTCGATTTTTGTATTAATTGCCTGTGTGAAAATATCGACAAACAGTCCTGCAGCTTCAGGTCCCTTGGGGTGGTTTTTAAGGAGATGAAAATAATCGAGAGAATAGACCCTTGCTTCCTGAACGATAAATTGCCAGTTTTTATAAGGATGCGAAAGTTCTTTAAGGAAAGTATTAAACCCTTCCATGATGCCGTAATATTTGGACATCACCTCTTGTAGAGCTGAATATTTTTCATCAATGGTGACGTCAACATAATAACTGGCGATATTAACTTCAAGGGCTTTTGATTCTACCATCAGACCCCCATTTGATTGACGATTGACTATTGAAGATGGATCAAAACTCGACTTTATAAAATTATCAGACATTGCCTCTATTTTCAAGGTTATTTCAATCGGCAACCCGAAATTCGAAAATCATCAAGCATCTATCTTTGACAGTTTTACAAAAAAAATAAAAAAGCCCCTCCAAAAGGAGAGGCTTTTTGACAACGTATTTTTAATTAACAATTAGAGTTCAAGCCATGAATCCGAATAGAGAGACTTGCCAAGGATGACATTGGTGGTCTTTGCATAATCTTGCAGCTCTTTTGAAAGACTGCCCATATCCGGTTCATCACCATCCATAATGCCATAAATCAGATCGACAACATCCTGGCGTTCACCCCTGGCAATGGAGATCAACTGGTCGTCCAGCGGATCGGCAATCACCGACTCCATTTCGTATTTCTGGAGCATCACCATATACGTCTGATTCAGAATCGGCCGCAGATGATCCGGCGGACCATTGGATATGTTCGACAGCCCACAGGTGCTCCTTGCACCTGGAGCGATATCCTGGAGCATTCCCTGAAATTCCATCAGGCTGATGGCTTGTGGTTGCTGGATATTCACCGGTGTTACAATACCATCTACCCAGATCTTTTCATTGGGGATGCCGGCTTCATTGGCGAAATACAGAAGTTCAACGCACAGCGCCGCTCGTTCATTCTCATCCCGCGGAAGACCTTCAGGCCCCCACATTAGAGCAACAAAGTCGGCATTATATTCCGCGGCCAGAGGAATCATCTTCTCATAACGTTCCGGCCGGCACATGATGGAATTGATAATGGGCGGCAGTTTGCAAACCTTAAGGGCTGCTGCTATGGCATCGATGTTGGATGTGTCCAACGCCAGGGGAATATCGTCTACCACCTCCTGGACCACCTCAACCACCCAGGGCATCAACTCGTGTCCATCTTTTTTGGCAGGGCCAAGGTTGATGTCGATAATATCCATCCCTTTTTCCTTTTGAAAAAGGGCTTCCTCCTGAATCGGCTTGGGATCACGTTCTTTGAATGCCCTGCCGATCTTTGTAGATATAACGTTTAAACTCTCACCTAAAAGTAACATATGACCTCCCTCCTTTATCGGCACCCGCCAAATGTTTTCGGGGCATGACCCCGTCACTATATCCTATTTGTCATTTACCACTTGTCATCTGTCAATTTAAGTTTTTTGTGTTGTCAAAATTTCACATCAACACAACAAACACCATTGACTCATGCCAGGCGATCAATAACTGCTCACCTGTAAAACGATTTTAGTGGATATTTCACCATCCGGCAATACTTTTTAATCCGTTATTTTGACTTGAGAAATGCCGGAATATGAGCGGCTTCTCTCGGTCCTACGGTAACGGTCCAGTCCGGCAATTCTTCTTCCATATCACCCACAATGGCCGCCGCATAACCTGGGATAACCACTTCATTATGTTTGATTTTATCCGCTATGCCGCATTTTTTGATAAACATTCCCACATCGTCACCGGAAAATTTTCCAGCAGCCCAGGCCGTCAAAACGGACAGGCCTTCGGCGTCTTTTATCAGCAGCCATGTCGGCACCTTGCTTCCTTCAATTTCACCGGAAACAATAAAGTATGTCAACGCAAAATTTGTGGTTACCAGTACCGGAGAATTTTCATCCGGACTGCCGACTTCATAAATACCCTCTGTCACGGTCATGGGCCTCTGAGGATCGGTGAAAATATTCAGCCGTTCAACCAGCAAAGAGAAAAGGCTCCCACCCTTAAAATCGGATAGGATTGTGATGCCGCCGTACTTTGCAATAAACATGGCCGCGATGAGCGTTTCCATGTCCAGATTCGATGCCATTTCACACGGAAACGTAATGGTTGGAAAACCTAGTGCTCTGTTTAAAGACTTGAGGGCTGCCCGGCGGATGACAATCTGGTCCTCGAACGCCTGCTTGATCTCTCTGGATCCAGAATCGATGACCAGGTCTTTGAGGCCCATTTCCATCAACTTGGTGGTCAGGGGAACAAGACCTTCAACAGAATCCGCCTTGACCGCCAAAGGCAAATCATTGTCTTTGGCAAGGGCACCAAAGGCATCGACATTGCCTTCAGTGGCAGCATAGATCAACGGGCGCTTGAATTTACTGGCCTCGATTCCGGCAGCCATTACGTCGGCATCTTCGGTCATCAAAACCAGGTTGAATTCCGAGGTCTCGGCAATGATTTTTGCAGCCGCTGCAAAGGCATCCTTGTCACCGTTGACATCTTTTATGGCCACCAGCTCGGGCCTAAGATTTAAACCCACCCGTTCAAACTGGAAAGCATTCCAGGTTTTAAGCTTGTCTTCAAGATCAGCCGCTGCAATATCGGAACCCACCAAAGCGCCAACAGGTGTCGGGCT
This sequence comes from uncultured Desulfobacterales bacterium, assembly GCA_937998305.1. Classification (GTDB taxonomy): domain Bacteria; phylum Desulfobacterota; class Desulfobacteria; order Desulfobacterales; family UBA11574; genus UBA11574. The sequence goes on from CALLDL010000210.1 coordinate 6,758, forward strand.
GTAAAAGGTCTTTTCATGACGGTAGAGCACGGTTTCACCCCCGGCTTTCGTCTTTCTAACACCTTGTCCCAGCACCACAGGCCGAATCGGTGGTGCCGACGCCTCAGCAAGTTGCTCTCTTGCTTCATCGGATACATACGGGCAGGCATCGAGTTCCGCCTTGCCGGATGCCAGGTTCATGGCAAAAGCAAGGCATGTGGGAACCCCGCATTCCTTGCAGTTGGTTTTCGGCAAAAGTTTGAAAATCTGAATACCGGTTAATGCCATTTTTATCTCCTTATTCTAATGGATCAGGTTTCAAGTTATAATATTCAACTAGCAAGGTTTAAGGAGCGACTATTTTGCGCTCCTTAAACCTTTGAAGTGTATAGATCATCAGATCAGCGGGTCCATGGACAGCGCCGGATGGCCGACTTTTTCAAGGAACGGCAAAATCTCTTCTTCTGTGGTGCCCACGGTCTCGTCAGCGATCTTATCATAAAAGTCCTTATCGCCGAGTTCTTCACCCCGTTTGACGAGCCGCTCTTTGAGCTCTTCTTTAAGACCCTTGGGCATCCAGACCAATCGAAACAGGCCGCCGTCGCCGGTGAGGAACTTTCGCTGGATGATATTGTACTTGGAATGGCCCACAAACCCCGGCGAAGAGGCGCCACCGCCCATAACACCGGCCAGTGTGGTAAATTTCATGCCGCAGGGTGTTTCACCCATATAGTCCCGGCCCACGGTCATAACGCCGTTGCAGGACGGCAGCATGGCCGCAATGGCTTCGCAGCATCCGCAGGTGGTCATGGGATCATGCACCAGGGAGTAAAAGTTGTAATGGGTGATGTTTCCCCGTGAGGCCTTAGAAACAAAATCGTTGACCCCTTTCCACTGACCCAGTACAGGATCGAGACATTCACCTTTTTCGATGGGCTGGTTGGGACCTGTGGGATTGATCTCAAAGGATGCCTTGCAGTCCATCCAGTTGTAAGCTCCGCAGAGACCGGTTCGTTCGGGACTCACCGTACAGACATGGTTGGGCGCAAAAGACTGACACAGCGTGCAGGAATAATAAATCTCTTCCGCTTCATCCGTCATGTTCTCAACCCGTTCATCCCGATGCTTGTACTCTCCCCGGGCCCTTTTGGTGAGCTTGTCCACATCCTCTTTTTTAGAATATAGGGTAACCTGTACCTTATCCAGAATTTTTGAAAAATCCTGATGGAACTTGGCATGAAGAACAACGCCGATATCTTTTAAGGTAAAACCCTTTTCCATGGCCGATTTGCTCACCCGGATCCAGGCAATATCCCGCTGACCGATATGCATGATCCCCTGAACATAATTAATCAGGTGATGAATCTGGCGCTCGAGAATCGGTTCGAAATCTTCCTGGAATTCACGACCGGCAATCTGGATATAGATCCCAAGGGGGAAGGTCTCCCCTTCTTTGAGCTCAGTAATGTCAGGACCGATCAACTCAACCTTGCCGTCATCGATATCCTTCATATCGGCCATTTTAACCAGTTCTGTGGCCTGGGTCTTTCCACCGCCGCACTGGGCATACAGATCTTTGCCCCGAACCCGCTCACCCTCAAACGCCGGACCAAAGGAAAGTGGGATATCGATCTCGGTGACATGGACCTTGAGCCCTCGCACTTCCACGGATCTCTGGCAGATTTCATCATGGCCTACATTGGGCACCACGTGTTCGTAGGTACATATACCGGTGGGCAGAATCTCGGGCACATCCGTGTCGGCCAGAGTCGGGAAACCCCAGTTGACACAGCCTGCCGCAGCACATGCCCAGTGGGTTCCGATTTCACCAAAGGCGTTAACAAATGCAAAGATCCTGTCCTTGTTATACAAAAGAATCTTTTTATAGTCACCGGGTTCAACCCCGCCGAACGCCATGGCCGCCCTATTGGCAAATCCTAAGGCAAATACAGCCGATGAAATATCCGGACCAAAAGGTACGATCCGGGTGTTCCATCCGATCTGAACACCGGCTTCAATGAGCTGTTCGATGACCGATGTTCCGTTGTGGCCGGATGCACAGAAGATATAAAGATTCTTCAACTGGTAATCTTCCACAATCATCTTGGCAATCTCAGGCGTGGGGCATGCCCCTACAATGGCTGCAAAGCCGGGCGCTGAGCCGTCCACAAATTCAACCCCTCTTTTTCTCAAAATAATATCGTCGGCCGGACCCAGCCAGATCTTGCCGGCCTCTATATCCGGATCTTCCTGGGGATAGTAAAAATCAGGATCAGTAACACTGCGGATCCCTTCTCTAAGTTCGTAGGCGAGTATCGCCGCCATACCGGCATCCAGAAGGGGACCCAGATACGGCAGATGATTCACCCGCTTGATATGGGGCGGGAGCAGCCCCCGGGCAAACTTCATCGGTTTTTGCATATCTTCCAAGGTTTCAACCTTGTGACCCAGAAGTGAGTAGATCACCGGTAAATAATAACCGGTGTTGGGAAACTCAACTTTGGTATCTGCACTATAGGTTTCCAGAGCGTTTCGCAAAAGCCCTTCAACTTCTGAAACTACATTATAGCCGCCCTGAATGGCAGCAAATGCGACTAGCTTTGACATACGTTCCTCCTTCGTTGAGGATTTATTCCAACATCATATGATATGAACAAATCCGTAACATTAAACTTTCTGATATTTAGTCTCCATATTTTTTATCCATCAAGGGCCTGACGATCCGCCATGTCCATGAGGATTCTGTCTCTGGCCTTGTCGATACCCAGGGCCTTTCGCTTTTTGTCGATATGGGCGATCATCTTATGGGCATGTTTCACCGGATCCGGT
>CALLDL010000211.1 GCA_937998305.1 uncultured Desulfobacterales bacterium
TTCATATCCGTCAATAGCTCGAAGCAGTTCACCTATTTTCGTCGGTTCTGTAATGGTTGCCATACGTCTGCGCTTGACTGGTGCCAAAGCACCGCGTAGGTCTGCAGAAGGATCACGTTCTACCCTTCCGGTGGCTATGGCATACCTAAAAACCTGGCCGCAGGTCTGTTTTACTCGATGGGCGGTTTCCAGAAACCCCCGAGTTTCAATCCTGCGAAGAACAGAAAGAAGCTCAGGTGGAGTAATCTCAGCGATCGGTCGACTACCAAGCCAAGGGAATAGGTATAATTCAAAACGACGGATGATTTTCTTTGCATGGCTCTTTGCCCAGTTTGATGAACGATTGGCAAACCACTCGCGTGCAACAGCTTCAAAATTGTTTGCCGTCTGTTCGGCATGCATGAGCTTGGTTACTTTTCTCATTTGGGCCGGATCAACACCATTTGTAATCAGCTTTCTGGCTTCATCACGCTTTTCTCTCGCTTCCTTCAGCGTCACATTAGGATAAACACCAAGCGCAAGCGTCTTGCGCTTTCCCCCAAACCGATAATCAAGACGAAAATATTTTCCTGCCTGTTTTACCAGGACATACATCCCCTTTCCGTCAGTTAGCTTGTACTGTTTTTCTTTGGGTTTGGTATTTCGGATAGCTGTATCGGTGAGTGACATGACGGTATCTCCTTCGACGGTATGTGCTAATACCGTCATAAATACCGTCAAAAATGACGGGATGTCAATAGATTTTATCGGAACACCCAAGAAAAAGAAAACCCCGAAATCTTTTATAGATTTAGAGGTTTAGGACTTTACCGGACGATACCGGATAATTTTTTGGCTCCCCAGCACGGACTCGAACCGCGGACAAGATGGTTAACAGCCATCTGCTCTGCCAACTGAGCTACTGGGGATTAAATGTAAACGTATTAAATAATAGAAACTATATATCAAGTCAAGAAAAAATGTTTCTTTAATTGGCCGCCCATTTCAACTTTTTTTTGTTCTCAAAGAAAGCTCATCAAGCTGAGCCTTGTCGGCTTCCGAAGGGGCATTGGTCAAAAGACATGCCGCTTTCTGGGTTTTCGGGAAGGGGATTACGTCCCGTATTGAAGATTGTCCGCAAAGAATCATCACCAGACGATCGAAGCCGAATGCAATTCCCCCATGGGGCGGTGCACCGGAATCGAGTGCCGACAACAAAAATCCAAACTTTTCCTCATAGGTTTTTCGATCCATACCCAATGCTGCAAATACCCGCTCCTGCAATTCTCTCTGATGGATACGGATACTGCCGCCGCCAATTTCCGAGCCGTTTAGCACCAGATCATACGCCCGTGATCTGACGGAAAGCGGGTCTTTCTCCAGCAGATCATAATCTTCTTCAAGGGGGGCTGTGAACGGATGGTGAAGGGCCTGGTACCGCTTTTCATTTTCATCGTATTCCAGTAATGGAAACCGGGTCACCCATACAAAACTGAAGGTGTTCTCTTGAACCAACCCAAGTTTTTTCCCGAGAAAGTTGCGAAGATTTCCCAGTGCCTCGTTGGTGACTTTGGGCTGATCGGCCACAAAAAATACAAGATCCCCGGCTTGCATATCGATGCGCTGTGCCAGTACCTGTTTTTCATCCTCGGTGAAGAATTTTGCAATGGGAGATTGCCATGAATCTTCATGCACCTTGATCCATGCCAGTCCCTTTGCCCTGTAGACGGCGACAAACTCGGTCAGATCATCGATTTCTTTTCGTGTAAAATTGATGCCGCCTTTGGCATTCAATGCCTTGACAATGCCACCTTTTTTAACGGCATCGGCAAAGACCTTGAATCCTGCATTTTCCACAATATCTGAAATGTTTACAAGTTCAAGATCGAACCGGATATCCGGTTTGTCCAGCCCGAAACGGCCCACGGCATCTTCGTAAGAAAGGCGTGGAAAAGGGGTTTTAAGATCGGTGCCCAGAACGTCTTTGAAAAGATTCATCATGAGTTCTTCCGTAACATCCATTACATCCTCTTCCCCGACAAAAGACATTTCCATGTCGATCTGGGTGAACTCCGGCTGACGGTCCGCCCTGAGGTCTTCGTCTCTAAAGCATTTCACAATCTGGTAGTAGCGGTCAAACCCGGAAATCATTAAAAGCTGTTTGAAAATCTGGGGTGACTGGGGGAGCGCGTAAAAAAGACCCGGGTTCACCCGGCTGGGCACCAGATAGTCCCTTGCGCCTTCCGGAGTGCTGCGGGTCAGCACCGGTGTTTCAATGTCGACAAATCTCCTGCTGTTCAGGTATTGCCTCACAGAGGCGGAAGCCCTGTGCCGTTTTATAATGTTCTTTTGAAAAAGCGTTCGCCTGAGATCGATATGGCGGAACTTTAACCGGATATTTTCCGAAACATCCACATTGTCTTCGATTATAAACGGCGGTGTTTCTGCGGCATTGAATATTTTGAGTTCCGTGACAAGGACCTCAATCTCACCGGTTTTCAATTTGGGGTTGGTCATCCCTTCCAGTCTTTTTTCCACCTTCCCGCGTATGCCGATGACGTATTCACTGCGGAGGACATGTGCTTTTTCGTGAACCTTGGGGCTGACCTCGGGGTTGAAAACAACCTGCGTGATTCCTTCTCTGTCTCGCAGGTCAACAAAGATAACTCCGCCGTGATCCCTCCGCCGCTGTACCCACCCCATCAACACCACTTCAGAGCCGACGTCGTCTGCACCGAGTTCACAGCAGGTATGGGTCCTTCTCATATTTCCAAGCTTATCTGACAATGGACTGACTCCTTTATAAAATCACGAAATTTTCGCTTTAACTTAAATTGAGCGATTGTCTAGGTTGCCGCATATACAAGGAAGATGACGTTCCGCTATAGTCAACTATGCGGGACGGTATCTGACGCAGTAGATGCGGTAAGATCGGCAATCCCGGAGGGTTTCAAATTTTAAAAATATAAATCAAGATAATTCATTAAATAAAATATTTTATTCCCTTTTAATATTTGAAACGCTCAGTTTAAGTTTGATATTCTCCACAACATGTTCAATGGGGATCGACACCTGATCTTTTGTCTTCATGTCGCGCAATATCACCTTGTTTTCTTTAATTTCGTTATCCCCCACGATCAAAACATTTTTTGCCCCCAGTCGATGGGCTCGCTTCATTTGGCTTTTTAAGCTTTTGTCGCTAAATTCCATTTCAGCTTTGACGCCTTCAAGGCAGAGTGCACAATTCCATTCAAATGCCAAAGAACAGCTCTTTTCGCCCAGAGCAGCGATAAAAATGTCAGGGGTTTTGACGAGATCGGTGCTGTTTAAGCCGGCAATTTCTGCCAATCTATCCAACCCGATGGCAAAACCTGTTGCCGGAATATCGGGTCCTCCCAATGCCTTGATCAGACCATCATACCGACCGCCGCCTGCAATGGCATTTTGTGCGCCCAATGCACTGGTTTGAATCTCAAAGGTTGTACGGGTGTAATAATCCAGACCTCGAACCAGACCTTTGTCGACCACAAATGGAATGTTTAGCGCTGAAAGGGCCGTTTTGGTGGTTTCAAAGTGTTGATCACAAGCCGGACACAAAGAATCCAGAATAGACGGTGCGTCCGTCATGGCCGCTCGGCAGGAAGGCACCTTGCAATCGAGTACACGCAAAGGATTCCGGTCTTTTCGCCGGACACAGTCTGAACAGAGATTTTCATTTAAAGAGGTTAAAAAATCTGAAAGTGCTGCCTTGAACATTGGACGGCATTCAGGACACCCCAGTGAATTGATATGGGCGTTCACATCGGAAACAGACAGTTTTGAAAAGAGTGTTACCAGGATAAAAATCAGTTCAACATCAACCAGGGGTGAATCTACACCAAAAATTTCAGCATTGATCTGATAGAACTGACGGTATCTCCCTTTTTGGGGCCTCTCTCGACGAAACATGGGACCGATGGTATAAAATTTCCGGACCGGATCTGTTGCATACAGTTTGTGCTGGATATAGGATCGACAGACCGATGCGGTGGCTTCGGGCCGAAGGGTGATCAGGTCTCCCTTTCTATCCGGAAAGGTATACATCTCTTTTTCAACAATATCGGTATCCTCACCAATGCTTCTGGCGAACAGCTCGGTGCGCTCCATGATCGGGATGCGGATCTCTTTGAATCCGAAATCTTCAAAGAGAGACCTGGCGGTATTTTCGATTTGCTGCCAGAGCTCCACTTCTCCGGGAAGAATATCCTTAAATCCTCTGATTAGCTGGATCATCCTTTACTTTTTCTCCCACCGCAAAAGTTCCGTCACCTTGCTCAGGGTGCTTCCCTCTTTAATCTCTTCTCGTATGCGGTTTTCTTTCTCAAGTACATCCATGCCTCGATTGGCATACTCTACGGCGATGGCTTTCGGCAGTACGACCACCCCGTCGTCATCGCCCAGCAGCCAGTCTCCGGGTTCTACGCGCATGTTGCCCACCGTTACGGGAACGCCAATCTCTCCAAACCCCTTGGGTTCACCGGCATTGGGCATCACCAGTCTGCTGAAGGACGGGAATTTCATTGCCATAATTTCAGGGCTGTCTCTCAGGGCGCCGTCGATGACAACACCGCCCAGATTCCTTTGAACCGCCGAATATGTTGCCAGTTCTCCCCAGATGGCGGGCCCCACCCCACCGGTGTCGATAACAATGATCTCACCCGGCTGTGCCACGTCAATGGCCTGAACCGGTTTGGACCAGTCTCCGGGATATGTCCTTACCGTAACCGCCTGACCCACCATTCGTATACCTGGAAAAAGCGGTCGAATTCCCTGCAGAACCCCCCCCCGGTGCAATGCATCCGAAAGGTTCGCTGACGAGACCAGTTCAAGAATTTCCCGAATCTGGGCTTCACCTTTTCGTTTAAAAAGGGTGGTGCTGATGCTTTTTCCGGTATCGAGTCCCAGGCGGATTTCTCGAGCCGCCTGTTCCGGATCCATGGCTTTGGTGATGGCGCCCCCCACGATAACGATGGCTGCACCCGCCTCCACTGCTCTGGCAGCGGTCTCAGAATTTATACCTCCGGCCACCGCCACCGGAATGGACAATGCTTCGCTGACCTGGCGTAAAACGTCGAAAGGATCTTTACCTTCCATCTGCTCGTCAATGGCGCAATGTACAGACACATAGTCAGCCCCAAAGTCCTCGACCTGCTTTGCTCTGGACAGAACATCGTCCACTGCGATCATGTCCACCACAATTTTTGCCCCATAATTTTTTCCGGCCTGGATGCACTCCCGGATGGTTGCATCACTGGATGCCCCGAGCACGTCCACGATATTGGCACCTGCTTTGGCCGCAGTTTCGACCTCGGTTCTGCCGGCATCCATGATCTTCATATCTGCAACGACGGTGCTGTCAGGAAAAAGTTTTCTGAGTTCCCTGACGGCATGCAGACCTTCACTCTTGATGAGCGGCGTGCCGGCTTCGAGCCAGTCAACGCCGCCGGAAATTCCGGCCTTTGCGCTTTTCAGCGCCCGTTTCAAATCTACAAAATCTAAAGCCAATTGCAGGATTGGTTTCATATTTCCTCCTTTATTCGATCACCGCGTGTCTGGATGAGACGCTTCCGACATCCTTTTTTCGAGTCTGGTATATTATTAACACCACTGCCTCCAAAAAGAGAAAGGCGGATTGTTCAAAAAGGGAACCGGCCATCTGAGCTGATTCCGGCTCATCGTCACGGCACAGTTTGGTGGTTCCGGGAAGGTGGAGGCTGTGATCCACCAGTGAACCGATTCCGGATTCAATATTTCCCAGGATACCGTATGTTTCGGCCTCGTATTGTTTGGCAAGTTTCACCGCTTCGAGGGTCGACGGGGTTTCCCCGGATCCGCTTAAAACGATGAGCAGATCGTTACCTGTAATGGCGGGCGTAACGGTTTCGCCGCAAAAGTAGACGCTGTATCCCAAATGCATTAATCGCATACAAAAACATCGCAGGATAAAACCGGTTCTTCCTTGGGCGGAAAAAAAAATGGATTCCGCGTTCCGGATCCTTTGGATAAAATCCTTGGCAGCTTTCCCGGTGATATTTTTCATCAGGCACCGGTTCTCCTCCAGAATAATTTCCATCATTTCCCGGAAGGTGAACATTTTATCCTTTGTATTGTTTTTTGATGTTGGATAATGTTTCAGAACAACCTCTAAATGTTAAACATTGTTTAGAATAAAATTGTTCGAGTTATTGTCGTATAAAAAACCTCATTTTTGAGATGTCAACGTATGGCCAATGGAACTGCGTGTCAAGAAAATATTAAACACCCAATATATCAAAATGATGCGCCGCTTTGGCTTGACAAGGGGGTTTCGCCATTGTAGTCACTTAAAATGCCATGAAATTAAGACCAGGAGGAAAATTCCCATCGAATGACACGATGATCTTAAAACTCATATGCCAAGACCTGATTGCAGTTCGATCCAGACGCAATCTTTCAAGGAAAACACAATGAAACCTTCATTTGCCATCGTTGGATGTGGAAAAGTCGGAACAGCCCTTGCGATATTTTTAACCCGTGCCGGATACCGGTCGGCCGGATTTGCCAGTAAAAGTCTTTCATCAGCCAAACATGTCGCCGATATTGTTCTTTCCGATCATTTCAGCGATGTTCCATGGGACATCACCCGACATGCGGATGTCGTGTTTATCACAACACCCGACAGTGCCATAGAAGACACGTGTAACACCATTTCCCAAAACACCGGTTTTGCCGATAATGCTGTTGTATTGCACTGTAGCGGGGCACTGGCGTCATCCGTGTTGTCGAGTGTGAAAACATGCGGTGCATGGATAGGGTCCATGCATCCGTTACAGAGTTTTGCTTCGGCCGACCACAAGACCAATCCTTTTCAAGGGATCATTGTTTCTTTAGAAGGTGAAGCTCCGGCAGTTAACACCGCTAAAAAAATTTCCGCAGATCTCGGCGGGACGGTGGTGACCCTTCTAACGGAGGCCAAAACTCTTTACCATGCATCGGCAGTGGTGGCCTCAAACTATCTGGTCACGCTGCTTGACCTTGCCATTCGACTCATCGAAGAAGCCGGAGTCAACCGGCAGGATGCGTTTAATCTATTAAAACCATTGATTGAAGGGACGTTGTCAAATATAGAAAAAGTCGGTGTTCAAAAAGCGCTGACCGGTCCCATTGCCAGGGGAGATATCAAAACCGTAGCAAAGCATATCGAGGAAATCGAATTCAAAAGACCGGAGCTTCTTGCTCTATATAAAATGCTTGCTTTTTATACCATCGATATTGCCGCGGCAGGGGATTCGATCCCGGAATCATCCATAAAAGAACTGAAAAAAATAACCACCTGAATTTTGGACGAATGTACTCAAGTTTAGGATCCGATAAAATTTCCCGGCCTGCTACATTTTATTGGCATTGCTGAAAATTAAGGGTGCGAAACTTGAGCAAATAAAACCTCCCCGACCTCTCAAATAATTTAAATCCTGAAAAGCTTAAGTGGGTTTTGGGCAAGTTCTTTGTTGGCTGCGTTCAGTTTGTTTTCATTGGATATTACCGCCACAGCCTGTTGATCGGGGGTGCCGGCGAAATATTTTTCAGCAGCGTTGATGATCTGGTCTCGGTTCATTTCAAGGAGTTTTTCTTTGAAGCGTTCACGCATGTCGTCCGATAAGGAAACGATCTTTCTGAAAAAAGCTTTTTTTGCGGCAGGTCCGGGCGGATCGGGTTTGTCAATTTCCGAGCAGACCTGGAGGACGGCCTCTTTAATATCCTCATTGCTGAAGTTTCCGGATCTTATGAAATTTCGAGCGCCGTCGTACACTTTCAGGGTGGAAACGATGTGCGGGTCCCTGTAAGAACCGAAATAAAACATCCCATCTTCGGGGCTGTATATGGCAAATCCACCGTATGCCCCTCCTTTTTCACGAATCTCTCGATGCAGATACATGGATCTTAATATTTTACTGATAACGGATAAGGCCGGTGCATCTTCATGTGCCAGACGAACCGTCTCAAAGGTGCTGGCGACAAATGAGACAGCCGAGGATGTACTCCACCCTTCCCTGGGGATTTCATCAACAACATCGATGTCAGGGGGGCCAAATCCATGGGATGAGGTTAAAGATTCAGGTCCTGATTCAAGCCCTTTTTGTATGGATGTGATTGCCGACGAGGCTGAAGAAAGGGCAGAATCTTCACCGATCAAGGCGATTTTCAGATTGTTTTTTATAAAAAGGGTTCTGCCGATCTCTTTTAGTTCGTAAGATATGGATTTAAGATGGTCGTTCGAGAGGTTTTGGGTGATTGTTTTTATGGTTTTCAGTTGATGAATGCCACTCCAGGTTTCATTGAGCGCACTGCTGATCGAAAAATTCCTCGATGCCAACGACATGGCCAGTCGATGGCCGTTTTGAACCACCATGGATTCCAAGCCTGCTTGATATTCCAGAAAGAGACTTTTTAATCGAATCAAGTCTGAGAAATCAAAATTATACAAAAATTCTTCGATGATCTCAAACATTTTGTCTTGATTCCGGACCAGGCATTTTCCATTAAACACGATAAACGGCAGACATTCAGCCGCACCCTCAAAGCCGGTGCGGGCGTGGCAGGAGAGGCTCATGCCTCCGGTATGGGCATCCATACGGCGTGCCATCTCGACATAGTCATGGAGGGCAGTGCCGATTTTGGTGAGCGCGTAGCAGAAAAAAGGAACCAGAGGGATGCGTTCTTTGGGCATCAGTCCGCTTCCGGCGACTGCCGCAAAATAGAAAATTCCAGAGGTCGGCTGTGAATAACACGTGGCCGGAATCGTGGAATATGAGGCTGAGGCTTTCACCCGTTGAATCGAAGGGGGAATATCATCAAGCGCTAAAGTGGGGAGACAGGATACGTCCTCGATTTCTTCCTGAAGCTGTTTTAACGCTCTGGTATCTTCTTTTATTTTTTCAAGTTCAGATGGTGTTGTGTCGGCAAGGATTCCATCGAGCTCTTTCTCGACGCGTTCGCCTTCCTTCTTTTCCATTCCCTGATCCGGAACAAGTGTCAAAAGCACACGGTGTGGATTGTCCAAGAAATAAGTGTTGATTCGGTTTTCGAAAAAAGCACCTTTTTCAATTTCGTTTCGAAGTCTTTTTAAATCCTCGTCGAACTTCAAAATTCTTTCCGGATCGCCGCCGTGAAACCAGCTTCCGGCAAAGGTTAACAACAGTTTAATCCCGTATGGATACGGGGTGTTTGTTATCTCCTTGCGATGAAACTCTATTTGATGAATGGCGGATTCAATGATTTTTTTGTCGATCCCCTTTTCCGACAGGTCTATTAAAACATCGAAAATGATGGTTTCGATTTTCGAAGCGTCAGATATTGTGACATCCTTTAACCCACAGACAAACATGGTATCTCTGTTATCGGCATCAAATCCGGTTCCGTCGCTAAGGGATGATCCAAGATTCGAATCGATCAAAGCCTTCCGCAGCGGAGATGCTGGATTTCCGAGAAGAATCTTTTCTAAAAGTGTTAGAATTAAAATTTCAAAAGCGTCTTTGATATCAACGGTGAGCCATGCCACACAAGCTTGGCATTTTTTTGATGGATCTTCATTTTTGTCTAAAGGATAAGTATATTTTTTTCTTTGCGGATGATTCCAGCGGGGCTGAGATGGAACATCGGTTCCTGGGTCAATGTACTTAAAATACTTTAAGATTTTGTCATTGATAAATTTCAGATGATCTTTTAAGGGCAGATTCCCATAAGTATAAAAAAAAGCGTTGCTGGGATGATAGTGCCTCTGATGGAAAGATTTTAGCTGGTTGTACGTCAACCGAGGGATGACCACAGGATCACCGCCGGAATTATATCTGTATGTCGTCTCAGGGTAAAGAGCATTAAAAATAGACCGGACCATCACCTGGTTCGGTGATGACATGGCCCCTTTCATCTCGTTGTATACGACGCCTCTATAAACAAGCTTCAACGATTCAGCGTCTTCGGGATCGCCCTCTACTTCAATACGATGCCCTTCCTGCTTGAAGCTGAGTTCTTTAATATTGGGATAAAAGGCCGAATCCAGATAAACATCCATAAGATTATAAAAGTCTTTTTTATTCTGGGTTGAGAACGGATACATGGTCCAGTCGGATGAAGTAAAAGCGTTCATGAACGTGCTTAAACTTCTTTTGAGCATGGAAAAGAAAGGATCGTGTACCGGAAATTTGCGGGAACCGCATAAAGCCGTATGTTCTAGGATGTGCGCCACACCGGTGGAATCAGATGGAACTGTTTTAAAGGCTACACTAAACGTGTTTTCTTCATCGCTGTTGCTGATGTGGGCGTGTCGGGTGCCGGTATGCGAGTGTTCAAGAAGATAAAGAAAGGAATTAATTTCTTTGAGGGCTATGATCTTTTTAATGGAATAGCCTAAAATACTAGAGGCCTGTTGTAGATCGGGGTTGTTTTTATCAGAAGATGGTTTCATAAGAGGATCACCTGAAAGTGTTTGATAAGGTAAAAAGCAAATTTTAAATTTGATTTAGGAAGCGATATAAATTCCACGGCTCTTTCGGGCAATTTTTTCCATTTTGTGCAGTCGATAAATAATATTACGAAGTTTTTTTTCTCCAAAACCGGTTCTTTCCTGAATTTCGGAAAATCTGACGCCTTTTTTGAAGCGTTTGATAACTTCGAGTACCATGTTGGAAGAAGTTGCAGCAGACCTTGACGCTGATGTTGTTTTTTTTGAGGATTTTAAGGTTGAGATGCGTCTGCCTTTGCCGTATAATTCAGATTCTTTAATCACCTTTTCAAGCCGATCCATCCTCACTATCAGTTTTTCAATATCCTTCTTTGTCGGAATATTATAGTACTGCAAGAAGAACTTTACCATTGCATCAAAGCTGACCGATTTCCCTTTTTTTCTGGCCATGTGTTCCTCCTCTTCTTATGCCGGTTCCATGATTATGTTGGAAATTTTTCCAGAAAAGGTTTAATGTGACCTCATCAAAAATTAGATAAAAAGTCAAGCAAAGGCTTCAGGGATCTGCCTGTCAACCATTGAAATGTTGAAAATAGCGATTTTTCGTGATAATCCTATACCATTTCGAATTTCTCATAAATGTTAAAGCGATGAAAGAAACAAGACAAGATTCAAATATCAAAACATCCTCAGGACGATTACGTAAGTATAACATTCGTGAATTTGTCGACCGTGTTAAAAACCTCGAGGGAGATCCTCATTATGTCGCCATGGGTTTGGCTGTCGGCGTTTTTATCGGCATAACGCCAACCATGCCGTTTCATACGGTTATCGCTGTTGCCCTGGCATTTATTCTTCGAGGAAGCAAAGTCGCTGCGGCACTGGGGGTTTGGTTTTGCAACCCCATCACCGCTCCGATTTTCTATTGGGGAAGTTATAAGGCGGGAATGTATCTTCTTGGAAATGCGGCGCCGTTTGATGTAAAATACGAGTCGATTTTGGAACTTTTAGATCTGGGGATGGATGTTACAATTGCCATGATCGCGGGAGGTGTCATACTGGGGATTTTGCCCGGCGTTGCGTCTTATTTCATCACCCGCAAAATTATTACGACCATACGATTGCGCAGGGCATCAAAAGAATAGGTTTCAGCCCATTTATTTTGCCCTGAAAAACCTGGTCCTCTGGGCCAGGTCAGAGTTCTATGGCTCTGCCTGAAGAATCGCTGCAAGAGTTTGAAGTGAACTAAAGTTTAAAGTGAGCTAAAGTTAAGGAATTCTATCAATTATATAAAAACATCGGAGCGA